>NZ_JBHWIW010000021.1:0-72147 GCF_042731955.1 Streptomyces sp. NPDC059828
ACCGTTATCTACCCGACCTATGTCGTCGGCTGCTTCTTTTGTTTATAAGACACCGCCGCCCCCACCCGGGGGGGCCCCCGGCTTTCACAGCCGGGGCCACCGCTAGTGGGCCGATCGGGCGGTTCAGACCACCGCGCCCGCCGGGAGCTCGACCTTCGCGCCCAGCTCCACGAGCTTCTCCATGAAGTTCTCGTAGCCTCGGTTGATCAGGCCGATCCCGTGCACCCGCGAGGTGCCCTGCGCTGCCAGCGCCGCGATCAGATACGAGAACCCGCCCCGCAGGTCCGGGATGACCAGATCCGCGCCCTGGAGCTTCGTGGGGCCGGACACCACCGCCGAGTGCAGGAAGTTGCGCTGGCCGAAGCGGCAGTCGGAGCCGCCCAGGCACTCCCGGTACAGCTGGATGTGCGCGCCCATCTGGTTCAACGCCGAGGTGAAGCCCAGCCGCGACTCGTACACCGTCTCGTGCACGATCGACAGGCCCGCCGCCTGCGTCAGCGCCACGACCAGCGGCTGCTGCCAGTCCGTCTGGAAGCCGGGGTGCACGTCCGTCTCCAGGGCGATCGCGTTGAGCGAGCCCCCGGGATGCCAGAAGCGGATGCCCTCGTCGTCGATCTCGAAGGCGCCACCCACCCTCCGGTAGGTGTTCAGGAAGGTCATCATCGAGCGCTGCTGCGCTCCGCGCACATAGATGTTGCCCTCGGTCGCCAGGGCCGCCGAGGCCCAGGACGCGGCCTCCAGGCGGTCCGGGAGCGCCCGGTGGGTGTAGCCGCCGAGCCGCTCGACGCCGGTGATCCGGATCGTACGGTCGGTGTCCACCGAGATCATCGCCCCCATCTTCTGCAGCACGCAGATGAGGTCCTCGATCTCCGGCTCCACGGCCGCGTTGGACAGCTCCGTGACACCCTCGGCGAGCACGGCGGTCAGCAGTACCTGCTCGGTCGAGCCGACCGACGGGTACGGCAGCCGGATCTTGCAGCCGCGCAGCCGCTGCGGAGCCTCCAGGTACTGCCCGTCCGCACGCTTCTCGATCTTCGCGCCGAACTGGCGCAGCACGTCGAAGTGGAAGTCGATCGGCCGACCGCCGATGTCACAGCCGCCGAGACCGGGGATGAAGGCATGGCCCAGGCGGTGCAGCAGCGGCCCGCAGAAGAGGATCGGGATCCGGGAGGAACCCGCGTGGGCGTCGATGTCGGCGACGTTCGCGCTCTCCACGTATGTCGGGTCGAGCACCAGCTCACCGGGCTCGTCACCCGGGCGCACCGTCACACCGTGCAGCTGGAGCAGTCCGCGCACCACCCGCACATCACGGATATCGGGCACATTGCGCAGCCGGCTCGGCTCGCTGCCGAGCAGCGCGGCGACCATGGCCTTCGGCACCAGGTTCTTGGCGCCGCGGACGCGGATCTCGCCCACCAGCGGGGTTCCGCCGTGGACAAGCAGTACATCGTCTGTGCCGGTCATGAAACTCGCGTTCCGGAGGGTCCCCCTCCATGGTGCGAGGGGGAGGTCGGGCAGGGGCCAGGGAAAAGGTTAAGGCCCTCCTACCCGTGTTCAGTAAGGCCAAGGGCACTACGTATGCGTAATGAATTCGGCACAATACGCTCTGTTCGGGCGCGCCTGCGGAGGGTTACCGTCCGTTTCGCCGTGGCCCCGGGGTGCGCGCGCCCCGGCAGCGTTTCGGCGCTGCCGCCGGCAGTGCGCCCTGAGCTGCGCCGGTTCACCCTCGGTGCATGCGCCGCCGCTCCGGTTCGCACTCCGACGTCCGCTCCCCACGGAGGGCGAAGATGCGAGATCATGTCTCGCATGACCGAGGTGTCCTCCCTCACAGGGCGGCTGCTCGTCGCCACACCGGCCCTCGCGGATCCGAACTTCGACCGCGCGGTGGTCCTCCTGCTGGACCACGACGACGAGGGCTCGCTCGGCGTGGTCCTGAACCGGCCCACCCCCGTCGTCGTCGGCGACATCCTGGAACCCTGGGCGACCCTGGCCGGCGACCCGGGAGTGGTGTTCCAGGGCGGCCCGGTCTCGCTGGACTCGGCCCTCGGTGTCGCCGTCATCCCGGGCGACGAGGGCCCGCTGGGCTGGCGCCGGGTGCACGGGGCGATCGGCCTGGTCGACCTGGAGGCTCCGCCCGAGCTGCTCGCGTCGGCCCTCGGCTCGCTGCGGATCTTCGCGGGCTACGCGGGCTGGGGTCCGGGCCAGCTGGAGGACGAGCTCACCGAGGGTGCCTGGTACGTCGTCGAGTCGGAGCCGGGCGACGTGTCGTCCCCGCGCCCGGAGAGCCTGTGGCGGGCGGTCCTGCGCCGCCAGCGCAACGAGCTGGCGATGGTCGCCACGTACCCGGACGACCCCTCACTCAACTGACGTTGCCGAGGTGCCCGCCGCCCTCACGCCGCGAAGCGGCCGTCCTTCAGTACCCTTGGCACCTATGAGCACTCTCGAGCCCGAGCGCGGGGCAGGTACGGGCACCCTCGTAGAGCCGGCACCGCAGGTGTCGCACGGCGACGGCGACCACGAGCGCTTCGCCCACTACGTCCAGAAGGACAAGATCATGGCGAGCGCCCTCGACGGCACTCCCGTGGTGGCACTGTGCGGAAAGGTCTGGGTGCCGGGGCGTGACCCCAAGAAGTACCCGGTCTGTCCCATGTGCAAGGAGATCTACGAGTCCATGGGCTCGGGTGGCGACAAGGGCAAGGACGGCGGCAAGGACAAGTAGGCGGTCCTTCCGTACCGGACGGCCTCCAGGGGTGCGCTGCGGGCGCTCCCCCGGAGGCCGTTCTGCGTCAGCTCGCGGTGGGGCTGGTGGCGGTGTTTCCCGGGCAGGCCCGGCGCCAGAGGGTGCTCGGACGCGCGATCGAGGGGGCGCCCCCAAACGTGTGAGCCCGGCAACAAGGGGGGTGCTCAACGGGCCGGTTCCTGAGACCGTGGGCGGCTACGGGAAAAGTCGTACAAGGGACGCGGAAGAGCGAGAACCCGCACGTGGCACCACCGTCGCGGCAAACCGGGCAGTCACCCATCCTTGGGATGTCCGGTGCGGAGGTGCCGCTCATCCGAGTCGCTGACCCTCGCGCCGGACTGCTCGGAAGATGTGCCAGAGTTGCCACCTCCGGGCGGTGAGCACGTACGGTACGGCAACACAGTCGGACAGCACGGACAGCCGGGGACACCGGGAAGGGGCAGCTGGGTTGACCACGCACGCATCGCAGGCGACGCAGCCCGTGACGCTGCCGGCTTCGCTCGACGAGGCCGTGGCGGCGCTCAGCGCCATGCCCGCTGCCGTGCCGGTCGCGGGCGGCACGGATCTGATGGCCGCCGTCAACAAGGGCCGACTGCGGCCCGCGGGTCTGGTCGGTCTCGGCCGTATCAACGAGATCCGAGGCTGGCAGTACCAGGACGGACACGCGCTGCTCGGCGCGGGACTCACCCACGCCCGGATGGGCAGGCCCGACTTCGCCGCGCTGATCCCGGCACTGGCCGCGTCCGCGCGCGCCGCGGGACCGCCGCAGATCCGCAACGCGGGCACCCTTGGCGGCAACATCGCCAGTGCGGCCCCCACCGGCGACACCCTGCCCGTGCTGGCGGCCCTGGAGGCTGAGCTGATCGTCGCGGGCCCCGGTGGTACGCGCCGTGAGCTCCCGGTCTCCCATCTGCTGGCCGGCCGGGACATGCTGCGCCCGGCCGAGCTGATCGGCTTCGTACGTGTGCCGCTGCTGCACGCCCCCCAGGTGTTCTTCAAGGTCACGGGGCGCACCGGCCCCGGCCGGGCGTCGGCGTCCGTCGCCGTCGTGCTCGACCCGGCCAGGCGCGGGGTTCGGTGCGCGGTCGGCGCGATCGCCCCTATGCCGCTGCGCCCGCTGGAAGCGGAGCAGTGGATCGCGTCACTGATCGACTGGGACGGTGAGCGCGGGCTGGCCCCTGAGGCGCTGACCGCCTTCGGGGAGTACGTGGCGGCCGCCTGCATCCCGGACCCGGAAGGGAGCGAGCAGCTGCCGCCCGCGATCCTGCACCTGCGGCGCACGGTCGCCGCGCTGGCCCGACGAGCACTGGGGAGGGCACTGTCGTGAGTACGGAAGAGAACGGCCCGCAGCGGCCGGAACAGCAGCGCCCTGCGCACGAGGCGCATGAGCGGCAGCACGGGGGCCGCTGGCAGCCCATCCCGCAGGGTGAGTACGACTCCGATATGACGGCCTTCGTCCAGCTGCCCCAGGACGGCAGCCTGGACGCCCCGCTCGCGGCGCCCGGCCACGGTTTCGTTCCGCCGCCCATGATCATGCCGCTGACGTCCACGGCGGACAACGCCCAGACCTGGCCGGAGCCGGAGCCACGCGACCCGCACGACCCGCATGCGACCGCGCAGTGGACGTTCCCCGACGTGGCGCACCCGACGCACGGCGGAGCGCCTGACGGTCCGGTGATGCACGGCGAGACGGCGCACGGCGAGACGCACGCCGAGACGAGCGAGTTGACCGGCCAGTGGACCATCCCGCTGGCCCAGGGGGACCTTCCGGAGGAGTCCGGCGAGTACTCGCCGGCGGCGCTGGAGTCCCAGTGGGCCGGCCACACGCCGCCCGCCACCCTTCCGGGCGGCGCGCCCGCGCCGTGGGCGGAGCCCACCGGAGCCTCGGAAGCGCCTGCCCACGAGTCCGCTCCCGAGCCCGGGGGCCCGGGGTCCTATCCGTCGACCCTGCCCGGTGGCGCCCCAGCACCCTGGGCGGCGGCGGTGGAGGCGGAGCCGGAAAGCACGGAGACGGAGGCGGCCGAGCCGGAAGGCGCCGGCGAACCCGCCGACCAGCCTGAAGCGGAGGTCGCGGAGGTCGCGGATGCCGACGCCCCGGCCTTCGACGACCATGACGCGGCCGCGGCGGCGCCCGCTCTGTCCACCCCGTCCAGCGACGAGCACCCGCACACCTCGTATGTCCTGCGGGTCAACGGCGCCGACCGCCCCGTCGCGGACGCCTGGGTGGGCGAATCCCTGCTCTACGTCCTGCGGGAGCGGCTCGGCCTCGCAGGCGCGAAGGACGGCTGCTCGCAGGGCGAGTGCGGTGCGTGCAACGTCCAGGTCGACGGCCGGCTGGTCGCCTCCTGCCTCGTCCCCGCGGCCACGGCGGCCGGCTCGGAGGTCCGCACGGTCGAGGGTCTGGCCGTGGACGGTGAGCCCTCCGACGTGCAGCGCGCCCTCGCGACCCGTGGCGCCGTCCAGTGCGGCTTCTGCATCCCCGGCATGGCCATGACCGTCCACGATCTGCTGGAGGGCAACCACGCCCCCACCGAGCTGGAGACCCGCCGGGCACTGTGCGGCAACCTCTGCCGCTGCTCCGGCTACCGCGGTGTCCTCGACGCCGTGCGCGAGGTCGTCGGGGAGCGCGAGGCGGCAGCCGCCGAGTCCGCGGGGTCCGCCGGCGAGGCCGTCGCCCGCATCCCGCACCAGGCGCCCCCAGGGGCGGGTAGTGTCCAGCCCCACCCGCATGACGGAGGCATGGCGTGAGCAACGACGCGGCCACCACTGCGGCCACCTCCACGGCCCCGGCGCCCCAGGCGGTCGACGGCTCTCCGCTGGAGGCGCCCGCCCACGGACTCGGTGCCTCGCTGCCGCAGACCGACGCCCGCGCCAAGACCGAGGGCACGTTCCCGTACGCCTCCGACCTGTGGGCGGAAGGTCTGCTGTGGGCCGCGCTCCTGCGCTCCCCGCACCCCCACGCCCGTATCACCGCCATCGACACCGCCGCCGCGGCCGCGATGCCCGGTGTACGAGCCGTCGTCACCCACACCGACGTCCCCGGCGACGCGGCATACGGCCGCAGTGTCGCCGACCGCCCGGTCTTCGCGTCCGACCTGGTACGGCACCACGGTGAGGCGATCGCCGCCGTCGCCGCCGACCATCCCGACACCGCCCGGCTCGCGGCGGCCGCGATCGCGGTCGAGTACGAGATCCTCGAACCGGTCACCGATCCCGAGCAGGCCTTCGCCGCAGAACCGCTGCACCCCGACGGCAACCTGATCCGGCATATCCCGCTCAGCTACGGCGACCCCGGGACGACCGGCGAGACCGTCGTCGAGGGCCTGTACCGGATCGGCCGCCAGGACCCGGCCCCCATCGGGGCCGAGGCGGGCCTCGCCGTGCCGCGCCCCGACGGCGGCGTCGAGATCTACACCGCCTCCACCGACCCGCACACCGACCGCGATCTGGCCGCCGCCTGCTTCGGTCTTCCACCCGAGCAGGTGAAGCTGGTCGTCACCGGGGTGCCCGGTGCGACCGGTGACCGCGAGGACCCCGGCTTCCAGATCCCGCTCGGCCTGCTGGCGCTCAGAACCGGCTGTCCGGTGAAGCTGGCCGCCACCCGCGAGGAGTCCTTCCTCGGCCACGCCCACCGGCACCCCACCCTGCTGCGGTACCGCCACCACGCCGACGCCCAGGGCCGTCTGGTGAAGGTGGAGGCACAGATCCTGCTCGACGCCGGGGCCTACGCCGACGCCTCGTCCGAGTCCCTGGCCGCCGCCGTGGCCTTCGCCTGCGGCCCCTACGTCGTGCCGCACGCCTTCATCGAGGGCTGGGCCGTACGCACCAACAACCCGCCGTCCGGCCACGTGCGGGGCGAGGGCGCGATGCAGGTGTGCGCCGCCTACGAGGCGCAGATGGACAAGCTGGCTGCGAAGCTGGGCCTCGACCCCCTCGAACTCCGGATGCGCAACGTCCTGGCGACCGGTGACCTCCTGCCCACCGGCCAGACGGTCACCTGCCCCGCCCCGGTCGCGGAACTGCTCCAGGCCGTACGCGACTTCCCGCTGCCGCCGCTGCCCCTGGACGCCCCCGAGGACGCCTGGCTCCTCCCCGGCGGCGCCGAGGGCGCGGGCGAACCGGGTGCGGTGCGCCGTGGCGTCGGCTACGCGCTGGGCATGGTCCACATGCTCGGCGCCGAGGGCAAGGACGAGGTCTCGACGGCGACGGTCAAGGTCCAGGACGGCATCGCCACCGTGATCTGCGCGGCCGTGGAGACCGGCCAGGGCTTCTCCACGCTGGCCCGGCAGATCGTCCAGGAGACCCTCGGGATCGACGAGGTCCATGTCGCCCCCGTCGACACCGACCAGCCCCCGGCGGGCCCCGCCACCCATGGCCGTCACACCTGGGTGTCGGGCGGCGCGGTCGAGCGCGCAGCGAAGATGGTCCGCACCCAGCTGCTCCAGCCGCTGGCGCACAAGTTCGGGATGTCCACCGAGCTGCTCCAGATCACCGACGGCAAGATCACCTCGTATGACGGTGTGCTGTCCACGACCGTCACCGAGGCCATGGACGGTAAGGAACTCTGGGCCACCGCCCAGTGCCGCCCCCACCCCACCGAGCCGCTCGACGGCCAGGGCCAGGGCGACGCCTTCGTCGGGCTCGCCTTCTGCGCCATCCGCGCGGTCGTGGACGTCGACATCGAGCTCGGCTCCGTGCGGGTCGTCGAGATGGCGGTCGCCCAGGACGTCGGCCGTGTCCTCAACCCGGCCCAGCTGGCCGCCCGGATCGAGGCCGGAGTCACCCAGGGCGTCGGCGCGGCCCTCACCGAGAATCTCCGCACCGCCCGCGGCCTGGTCCGCCACCCCGACCTCACGGGCTACGCGCTGCCCACGTCCCTGGACGCCCCCGACATCCACATCGTGCAACTCATCGAGGAACGCGACGTGGTGGCCCCCTTCGGCGCCAAGGCCGCCAGCGCGGTCCCGGTCGTCACCTCCCCGGCGGCCATCGCCTCCGCGGTCCGCGCCGCCACGGGCCGCCCGGTCAACCGCCTTCCGATCCGCCCCCAGGCGGCGGTAGCGGCGGCCGGTTCGTAGGGACGGCACGCGCAGCGACACGACACAGGAAGGGCGGCACCCCCAGTGGGTGCCGCCCTTCCTGTGCGCCCTTCGGCGCTTCGGAGACCGTGGCGGGATTCGAACCCGCGTAACTCGCTTTGCAGACGAGCCCCTGAGCCACTCGGGCACACGGTCATGTGTGGCGTAGGCATTCAGCCTTCGCGTGCGTCGACCGTAGGCGCGCCGTGCGGGGTCGCTCAAGCGTCGCGCCGGGGCTGGCATGCGACTGCAACGCGCCGTTCACGGTGCTTCACAGTGAGCCTCTGTTTCCCGTCCGGGGGCGGGGCGGTAGGCCTCCGGGCGTAGGGCCAAAGGACGACGCAGGTCCCGTCTCGCGACAGGGCCGAGTGTCGTACACGCCCCTTACCCTGAGCTCATGACTGCCCTCAGGCCACGTGAAGCCGACAGCGCCGTCGAGCTCGGGCAAGAGCTCGACGGCGGTGTTCTCGGCAGCCGGTACCGGGCCCTCAGTGCCGGGATCGTCTCCGTCGTGCTGCTGATCGCGTTCGAGGCGACCGCGGTCGGTACGGCCATGCCGGTCGCCGCGCGCGAGCTGCACGGGGTCGGGCTGTACGCGTTCGGGTTCTCGGCGCTGTTCACGACGAGCCTGTTCGGGATGGTCGTGGCGGGGCAGTGGGCGGACCGGCGCGGGCCGCTGGGGCCGCTCAGCGCGGGGATCTCGGCTTTCGCGGCCGGGCTGCTGCTGTGCGGCACCGCGGGCACGATGTGGCAGTTCATCGGGGGGCGGGCCGTCCAGGGTCTCGGCGGCGGGCTGGTGATCGTCGCGCTGTACGTCGTGGTCGGGCGGGCCTATCCGCAGCGCCTTCAGCCGGCCATCATGGCGGCCTTCGCCGCGAGCTGGGTGATCCCGTCGGTGATCGGCCCCCTCGTCGCCGGCACGGTCACCGAACAGCTCGGCTGGCGCTGGGTGTTCCTCGGCATACCGCCGCTGGTCCTGGTGCCGCTCGCGCTCGCGCTGCCCGCGACCCGGCGGATGGCCTCGGGGCCGGTCACCGCCGCGGATCGGGAGACGGCGCCTGCCGCCCGTTTCGACAGCCGCCGGATCAAGCTGGCGCTGGGCATCTCGCTCGGCACCGGGCTGCTGCAGTACGCGGCGCAGGACCTGCGGTGGCTGTCGCTCCTTCCGGCCGCGATGGGCGCGGCGCTGCTGGTGCCGGCCGTGCGCGGGCTGCTGCCGCGCGGTACGTACCGCGCGGCCCGCGGACTGCCGTCCGTGGTGCTGTTGCGCGGGGTCGCGGCCGGTGCCTTCATCTCCGCGGAGTCCTTCGTCCCGCTGATGCTGGTCACCCAGCGCGGTCTTTCCCCGACCCTCGCCGGTCTCTCGCTCGCCGTGGGCGGGGCGACCTGGGCGCTGGGGTCGTTCGTGCAGTCCCGGCCGCGCGTCGAGCCCTATCGCGAGCGCCTCGCGGTGGCCGGCATGGTGCTGGTCGCGGCGGCCATAGCCACCGTGCCCTCCGTGCTGATCCCGTCCGTGCCGGTGGCGGTCGTGGCCGTGGCCTGGGGGTGGGGCTGCTTCGGGATGGGGCTGGTGATCAGCTCCACGAGTGTGCTGCTGCTGAAGCTGTCACCGCCCGAGGAGTCCGGGGCGAACTCGGCGGCGCTCCAGATATCCGACGGACTGTCCAACGTGCTGCTGCTCGCCGTCGGAGGCGCCGCGTTCGCGGCCCTCGGCGGCGGTGCGGTGGGGGCTCATACGGCCACGGCCGCGCAGGGTTCGCATCCGCTGGCGTTCGCGGCGGTGTACGTACCGATGGCGGCGGTGGCGCTGGTGGGGGTCTGGGTGGCGACGAGGCTGGGTGGGCCGAAAAGCGGCTGACACCGCATGGTACCGCGCGGTACCGTGTAGGCATGGCTGGTCTCAACGTGAGGTTCACCGAGGAAGAGCTGGACGCCCTGCGCGAGCGCGCCGAGGCGGAGGGGCGGAGCATGCAGTCGTTTGCCCATGACGCTGTCATCCGGGCCATAAACGAACACTCGCGGCTGTTCAACGAAGCCGCGGAGCACGTCCTGAAGGTCAGTGGGGAGCTGAACCGGAGGCTTGCATGATGCAGTACCTCACTCTCCCCGAACTGCTCAACCTGGCCGAGCGGCTCGGCGCCACCGAGGTGCGCGACTACGGGCTGCTCGACTCAGCGCTTGCCCGCCCCCAGTCGAGCGTGTTCGGTCAGGACGCCTACCCGGACGTGTGGCAGAAGGCGGCCGCACTGATGGAGTCGCTCGCCCGTAACCACGCCCTCGTTGATGGCAACAAGCGCCTGTCCTGGTATGCCACCTGGGTTTTCCTGCACATGAACGGGCATCCGCTGGACGTGCAGTTCGATGTGGACGAGGCCGAGCAGTTCGTCCTGGACGTGTGTCAGGGCATGCTCGACGTCCCCAAGATCGCTGCACAGCTGCCGAGGTTCGCGCGCTGACTCATCCGCTGTGACGCTCACCGCACCTGCGGGGGACGCGCCCGCGTTCCGCCGGGTCGGGCACCGGGCCACCGGTAGGGTGGCCCGGTTGTCGTACGACCGCACGTAGAACCGAGCGCCCGAACCGGAGACCGTGACTACCACCGCCTCGCACTCCCACCACCTCTCACCCGCCTTCCCCGGCCGCGCCCCCTGGGGTACCGCCAGCAAGCTGCGTGCCTGGCAGCAGGGCGCCATGGACAAGTACATCCAGGAGCAGCCCCGTGACTTCCTGGCGGTGGCGACCCCCGGCGCCGGTAAGACGACCTTCGCGCTCACCCTCGCGTCCTGGTTGCTGCACCACCATGTGGTGCAGCAGATCACCGTCGTCGCGCCGACCGAGCATCTGAAGAAGCAGTGGGCGGCGGCGGCGGCGCGGATCGGTATCAAGCTGGACCCGGACTACAGCGCGGGCCCGTTGAGCAAGGAGTACGACGGCATCGCCATCACCTACGCAGGTGTCGGCGTCCGCCCGATGCTGCACCGAAACCGCAGCGAGCAGCGCAAGACCCTCGTCATCCTTGACGAGATCCACCACGCCGGTGACTCCAAGTCCTGGGGCGAGGCCTGTCTGGAGGCGTTCGAACCGGCGACCCGGCGGCTCGCGCTCACCGGTACGCCGTTCCGCTCCGACACGAACCCCATCCCGTTCGTCACCTACGAGGAGGGCAACGACGGGATCAGGCGGTCCGCCGCCGACTACACGTACGGCTACGGGAACGCGCTCGCCGACAATGTCGTGCGGCCCGTCATCTTCCTCTCCTACAGCGGCAACATGCGCTGGCGCACCAAGGCGGGCGACGAGATCGCCGCCCGGCTCGGCGAGCCGATGACCAAGGACGCGATCTCGCAGGCCTGGCGTACCGCCCTCGATCCGCGCGGTGAGTGGATGCCGAACGTGCTGCGCGCCGCCGACCAGCGGCTGGGCGAGGTCAGGAAGTCGATCCCGGACGCGGGTGGCCTGGTCATCGCCTCGGACCAGGATTCGGCGCGGGCGTACGCCAAGCTGATCCGGGAGATCACCGGCACGAAGGCGACCGTCGTGCTGTCCGACGACACGGGCGCCTCGAAACGGATCGACGAGTTCAGCGAGAACGACGACCGCTGGATGGTCGCCGTCAGGATGGTGTCGGAAGGCGTCGACGTGCCCCGACTCGCGGTGGGGGTCTATGCCACGACGATCTCCACTCCTCTCTTCTTCGCCCAGGCCGTGGGCCGTTTCGTACGGTCGCGGCGGCGCGGCGAGACCGCGTCCGTGTTCCTGCCGACCATCCCCATGCTCCTCGGCTTCGCCAACGAGATGGAGGTCGAGCGCGACCATGTGCTCGACCGCCCCAAGAAGGACGGCGAGGAGGACCCGTACGCCGAGTCGGAGAAGGAGATGGACGAGGCCAACAAGGAGCAGGACGAGGACACCGGCGAGCAGGACATGCTGCCTTTCGAGGCGCTGGAGTCCGATGCGGTCTTCGACCGGGTGATGTACAACGGCGCCGAGTTCGGCATGCAGGCGCATCCCGGTAGCGAGGAGGAGCAGGACTACCTCGGCATCCCGGGGCTGCTCGAACCGGACCAGGTGCAGATGCTGCTCCAGAAGCGCCAGGCGCGTCAGATCGCGCACAGCCGCAAGAAGCCGGACGCGGAGGCCGACCTCCTGGAGCTGCCCGCGGAGCGGCGGCCGGTGATCTCGCACAAGGAGCTGCTGGAGCTGCGCAAGCAGCTCAACACGATGGTCGGCGCCTATGTGCACCAGAGCGGGAAGCCGCACGGCGTGATCCACACCGAGCTGCGGAGGGTGTGCGGCGGACCGCCGAGCGCGGAGGCGACGGCGGGTCAGATCCGGGAGCGGATCAAGAAGGTGCAGGAGTGGGCGACCCGGATGCGGTGACCCCGTCCGCGTGCGGTCGCGATCGTCCGCGCACGCGGCGCGCGTGAGGGTTCGGGCCACCCTGAAACACCCGTGCGCCCCGTACGGCATCCACGCGCCTGTCCTACCCCCTTCCTCGTCTTGCCTCGGCTTTCCCCGGCCTGCCCGCCTGCCCCGGCGCCCGGATTCTGGACGAGGTCTTCCGCTCAGCGGAGCCTGTCGCTACATTCCCCGCATTGACAACGCCCCGTGGCAGCGCCGCCGCGGAGCGCAGCCGGTGTGCCAACCCGCCGGCGGCCTCTCCGTGCGTGCGGTTGCTCCATAGGGACCGGTCCCGCCGAACGGTCCGCGAGAGCGCTGCCGCCACTCACTCCGAACACCGAAGGAGAGGGCGTCGTGACCGCGGAGACTTCCCAGACGCTCGACCGGGGACTGCGTGTCCTCAAGCTGCTCGCCGACACCGACCACGGTCTGACCGTCACCGAGCTGTCCACCAGGCTCGGCGTCAACAGGACGGTCGTCTACCGGCTGCTCGCCACCCTGGAACAGCACGCCCTCGTCCGCCGCGACCTGGGCGGCCGTGCCCGGGTGGGGCTCGGTGTGCTGCGGCTGGGCCGCCAGGTGCATCCGCTGGTACGGGAGGCGGCGATGCCCGCGCTGCGTTCGCTCGCCGAGGACATCGGGGCCACCGCGCATCTGACCCTGGTCGACGGCGCGGAGGCGCTGGCGGTCGCGGTCGTCGAACCGACCTGGACGGACTACCACGTCGCGTACCGGGCGGGCTTCCGGCACCCGTTGGACCGCGGTGCGGCAGGCAGGGCGATCCTCTCCGCCCGCCAAGGGGGGCTCACCGAGCCCATGTGCACCCTCACCCACGGCGAACTGGAGGCCGGTGCGAGCGGCGCGGCAGCGCCGTTGATAGGGGTGACAGGCATCGAGGGCAGTGTCGGGGTCGTCATGCTCGCCGAGGCCGTACCGGAGCGGGTGGGGCCCCGCGTGGTGGAGGCGGCCCGTGAGGTGGCGGAAGCGCTGCGCTGAGGCGGGCGCCCCGGGGCCGGGCTCGTCGTCCGCTGCTGTGCCGCTAGATTGACACCGTGTTCCTCTCTCGACTCCCGCGCCCCTGGGCTCTCGCCGTCTGCGCCGTCCCCGTCGCCGCGCTGCTCGCGGTGGCCGGGCTCGCACCGTTGCCGTTCGCCTTGGCGCAGCCGGGCCAGACCACCAATGTGCTGGGGTCGGACCAGGGGAAGCCGGTGATCACGATCTCCGGCGCGCCCACCCGGCAGCCGGAGGGCGCACTGCGGATGACGACGATCATGGCCACCGGGCCGTCCGCCGACGTGGACTTCGGCGATGTGGTGGACGCGTGGTTCCGCAGCGACCGCGCGGTGCTGCCCCGTGACGCCGTCTACCCGCCCGGGCAGTCCGACAAGCAGATCCAGAAGCACAACGCCGCCGAGATGGCGCGGTCCCAGAACAGCGCGGTGCAGGCGGCCCTCGGCTATCTCGACGAGGACCCGGCGAAGGTGAAGGTCACCCTGAACCTCGCGGACGTCGGCGGCCCCAGCGCCGGACTGCTCTTCGCGCTCGGCATCGTCGACAAGATCGAGGGCAATGGCGCGGGTGGGGATCTGACCGGTGGCCGCGATATCGCGGGTACGGGCACGATCACCCCGGACGGTGAGGTCGGCGCCGTCGGCGGGGTGGCCCTCAAGACCCAGGCGGCGGCCCGGGACGGCGCGAAGGTGTTCCTCGTCCCCAAGGCCGAGTGCATGGACGCCCATGCCGAGGCGCCCAAGGACATGCGGCTGATCCCGGTGACGACGCTGAAGGACACCGTGGACGCACTGCGGCTCCTGGGCAAGGGCTCGGACAAGGTCCCGACCTGCTGAGTCGCCGCCGCTCAGGGGGAGCCTTCCGGTAGCTCCGCCCGACTCGCCGACTCGCCGACTCGCCGACTCGCCGACTCGCCGCGTCAACGGTCGAGGCGATGGCGGACCCACCCGGACCCTCCCGGGCTCAGCGGCGGGCGTCCGCCGCCGCCTGCTCCACCAGCGGGATGACGCGCAGCGGCACCGGGTTCTCCATGACGATCGCCGTCGACGCCCGCACGATCCCCTCGAATCCCACCACCCGGTCGATCACCCGCTGGAGGTCGGCGTTGGAGCGTGCGACGAGCCGGCAGAGCATGTCGCCGTGGCCCGTCGTCGTGTGCAGTTCCAGCACCTCGGGGACGGTCGCCAGATGGGCCCGTACATCCGTCCCCTCGCCCTGCTTGATCTCCAGGGTCGCGAACGCTGTGACCGGATAGCCGAGGGCTGCCGGGTCCACGTCCGGGCCGAAGCCCCGGATGACCCCGCTGGACTGGAGGCGGTCAAGGCGCGCCTGGACCGTGCCGCGGGCGACCCCCAGACGGCGGGAGGCCTCCAGCACGCCGATGCGGGGCTCACGTGCCAGAAGCACAATCAGTTTGCCGTCAAGCTGATCGATCGTCATCGGAAGCCCTCCGGATGGTCATCATGTACAGATCGCCCGAACATTTCGGACATCGACTGTGCAGGTTGACCAGCCGACAAACAAACTATTGCGCAGCTTGTGGATCGGCGGGAGTCTGCCGCCATGACTGAGATCCAGGAACAGACCCCTCACACCGCCCGGCAGGCCGACCCCTTCCCGGTGAAGGGAATGGACGCGGTCGTCTTCGCCGTGGGCAACGCCAAGCAGGCCGCGCACTACTACTCCACCGCCTTCGGCATGAAGCTCGTCGCCTACTCCGGACCGGAGACCGGCAGTCGCGAGACCGCCTCGTACGTCCTCTCGAACGGCGCCGCCCGCTTCGTCCTCACCTCCGTCATCAAGCCGTCCACCGACTGGGGCCGTTTCCTCGCCGACCATGTCGCCGAGCACGGCGACGGTGTCATCGACCTCGCCATCGAGGTGCCGGACGCCCGTGCGGCGTACGCGTACGCCGTCGAGCACGGCGCGCGCGGCATCGAGGAGCCCTACGAGGTCAAGGACGAGAACGGGACCGTGGTGCTCGCCGCCATCGCCACGTACGGCAAGACGCGCCACACCCTCGTGGACCGCTCCGGTTACGACGGTCCCTACCTGCCCGGCTTCGTCGCCGCCGAGCCGATCGTCGCGCCCCCGGCGAAGCGCACCTTCCAGGCCATCGACCACTGCGTGGGCAATGTCGAGCTCGGCCGGATGAACGAGTGGGTGGCCTTCTACAACAACGTCATGGGCTTCACCAACATGAAGGAGTTCGTCGGCGACGACATCGCGACCGAGTACTCGGCGCTGATGTCGAAGGTCGTCGCGGACGGCACCCTCAAGGTGAAGTTCCCGATCAACGAGCCCGCCATCGCCAAGAAGAAGTCGCAGATCGACGAGTATCTGGAGTTCTACGGCGGCGCGGGTGTGCAGCACATCGCGCTCGCCACGAACGACATCGTGGAGACGGTGCGCACGATGCGCGCGGCCGGAGTGCGGTTCCTGGACACCCCCGACTCGTACTACGACACCCTCGGCGAGTGGGTCGGCGACACCCGGGTCCCGATCGAGACCCTCCGCGAGCTGAAGATCCTCGCCGACCGCGACGAGGACGGCTATTTGCTCCAGATCTTCACCAAGCCGGTCCAGGACCGTCCGACCGTGTTCTTCGAACTCATCGAGCGCCATGGCTCGATGGGCTTCGGCAAGGGCAACTTCAAGGCCCTGTTCGAGGCGATCGAGCGCGAGCAGGACAAGCGCGGCAACCTGTAAAGCCTGTGAGGACAGGGGACGGGCGGGGAGGGATTCCCGCCCGTCCCCTGTCCGCTGTCACCGGTGTGCGAGGGGCCCCGTGACGCTGGGCTCCGGGACCGGCTGGGCGGGCGGGCGTTGGGACGGGCGCGGCTCAGCGGCTGCCCGGGCCGCCGTGGGCGGTGAGGGGGGCACCGGCTGCGACGGTGCCTGTGATGGCGGCAGCGGCTGAGACGGGGCGGGGGCGGGCGCGGATGCCGCGGGGGCCGGCGCCGAGGTCTGCGGGCTCGGGCTCGCCGGGGACGCCGTCTGACGCTCAGGGGTCGGGTTCACTGATGCGCCGGTGCCGGGCCTGGGGGCATCGGTGTCCGCCGGATTCGGGTGCTGTGCGTCGTGGCCCCCGCGCTCCCTGGTGTCACGGTCGTCCCGCTCGTCGTTCTCAGCCCCTTCTGTCTCCTCCTCACCGTCGAACCTCCCCGTGATGTCATCGGGCGGGTTGTCCACCGGTGCCTCGCCCAGCGCCGCAAGGGCTTTCTCCGCCCGACCCGCCAGCAGCGGCGAGAAGTACGGGTTGATCCGAAGGGCTTCGGCCAGATGGCGGCGGGCCGGACCGCCCTCACCCAGCGTGCGCTCGATCTCGCCCTGGTGGTACGAGAAGAGCGCGCTCCGGATCCCGACGGCTCTCGCCCGCTTCGCGTACTCCAGTCCCTCCTGGCCCCGGCCCGCCCGGTGCAGCGCCCACCCCAGAGCGTCCGCGACATACGCGTTGCGCGCCCCGCGGTCCCATTCCGCTTTCAGCCGGCGCACCGCGGACGCCGCCTCGCCGTGGTCGGCCTCGTAGCTCCCGAGCACCAGTTCCTCGTTCACGCCGTACTCCCGCGCCTCGGCCACGCGAGTGCGCAGCAGCGCGTAGTGGCTTTGTGCGTCCCCGTCAAGCCCCAGCGACTCGTACAGCTCACCCGCCTGAAGCGCGTACTCCGGCACCGCCGGTGCCCCCAGCGCCGCTTCGTAGTCCCTGACCGCCTCGTCGGAGCGTCCCAGTGCCGCCAGGGCGCGTGCCCGTCCCGCCAGCGAGGCGTGGCTCTCCGGGTCGGCCCGCAGCGCCGAGTCGTAGTAGCCGACGGCTTCCCCCGGCTCTCCCTCCTCCCAGGCGAGTTCACCGAGCCGGTGCAGGGCGAAGGCGCGTTCGGTCCTGCTGCCCACGCGGGTCATTGCCTCGTACGCCTTCCCCGCCGCGTCCTCGCTGCCCCCGTGGTCGCGGGACGACTGCGCGGACCGGCCCAGCGTCGGCGCGGTGCCCGGCCGCAGCTTCTCCAGCTGCTCCAGTGCCTTCGCGGCCGACTCGTAGTCGCCCAGGCCGCTGTACGCGTCGATCAGCACCGGATAGACCGCCCAGCGCTTGGGCATCCGGGTCCGTACGCCCTCGGCCCAGCGTTTCGCCGACACGTAGTCCCGCCGGGCGTTGGCCAGGGTCGCCATGCCCAGCTCCGCGTCGGCGTTCCCGATCCTGGCGGGCAGCAGCTCCAGCGAACGCTCCAGAGCCCGCTGCGCCTTCGGATAGTCCTCCCATCTGCCGAGCATCGCCGCCCGCTCCACATAGGCGGAGCCGAGCACCGCCCAGGCCGCCTCGTCACCCGGGCGGGAGCGCACCCATCGCTCCCGGTCCGAGATCAGTGCCGACAGATCGCCCAGCGACGCCGGTGCCCCGGCGTCCGCGGCGAGCATGGCCCGCGCGGCCGGTCCCGACGCGGGCGGCGGCGCACCCGTCCCAGGCCCGAAGACCAGGACCCCGGCAACCAGTCCCGCGGCGACCAACGTGCCGATCGCGGCATTCCTGATATTTGGTGCAAATCTTGTCGTCATGCGATCACTTTGAGGGAGCGGCCATCGGATACGAAGAGCACACCCGGTGCAGCGAACGGGATCGCGGACGGGTTCACACCGATGGCCCCCGGTGCAAGTCTGGGATCATGGATGATCTCCTCTCCCGGCTCGTGGCCGGGCTGCGTACGGGACTCCCCGCCGATGCCCTGATCACCGACCCGGACGTGACCGCCACATACGCCAACGACATGGCGAGCTTCTGCGAGGCGGGCATCCCCGCCGTCGTGGTGCTGCCGCGCAGCGTCGAACAGGTGCAGCACGTCATGCGTACCGCGACCGCGCTACGTGTCCCGGTCGTCCCCCAGGGCGCCCGTACGGGACTTTCGGGCGCCGCCAACGCCTCCGACGGCTGCATCGTGCTGTCGCTCGTCAAGATGGACCGGATCCTGGAGATCAACCCCGTCGAGCGGATCGCGGTGGTCGAGCCGGGCGTCGTCAACGCCGTGCTCAGCCGGGCCGCGGCCGAGCACGGGCTCACCTACCCGCCCGACCCGTCGAGCTGGGAGATGTGCACCATCGGCGGCAACATCGGCACCGCGTCCGGCGGGCTGTGCTGCGTCAAGTACGGGGTCACCGCCGAGTACGTGCTCGGGCTCGACGCCGTCCTCGCCGACGGCCGGCTGCTGAGCACCGGCCGTCGCACGGCCAAGGGCGTCGCCGGATACGACCTCACCCGGCTGTTGGTCGGCTCGGAAGGCAGCCTCGGCATCGTCGTCAAGGCGGTGCTCGCGCTCCGGCCCCAGCCGCCCCAGCAGCTCGTGCTCGCCGCCGAGTTCGCCTCGGCCGCCGCCGCCTGCGACGCGGTCTGCGCCATCATGGAACGCGGGCACACCCCCTCGCTCCTCGAGCTCATGGACCGTACGACCATCCACGCCGTCAACCGGATGGCGCAGATGGGCCTCCCCGACAGCACCGAGGCGCTGCTGCTCGCGGCCTTCGACACCCCGAACCCCACCGCCGACCTGGCCGCCGTCGGCGAGCTGTGCGAGGCGGCCGGAGCCACTCAGGTCGTGCCCGCCGAGGACGCCGCCGAGTCCGAGCTGCTCCTTCAGGCGCGCAGGCTCTCGCTCACCGCCCTGGAGGCCGTCAAGTCCGCGACGATGATCGACGACGTCTGCGTACCCCGGTCCCGGCTGGCCGCGATGCTCGACGGCACGGCCGCCATCGCCGAGAAGTACGACCTCACGATCGGTGTCTGCGCCCATGCGGGCGACGGCAACACCCACCCCGTGGTCTGCTTCGACCACACGGACCCCGACGAGTCCCGGCGCGCCCGCGAGTCCTTCGACGAGATCATGGCCCTCGGGCTCGAGCTGGGCGGCACCATCACCGGTGAGCACGGGGTGGGCGTGCTGAAGAAGGAGTGGCTGGCCCGGGAACTCGGGCCGGTCGGGATCGAGTTGCAGCGCGGCATCAAGCAGGTGTTCGATCCGCTGGGCATCCTCAACCCCGGGAAGGTGTTCTGAGGCCCGCGCCTGAAACGCGGCTGACGGCTGCGGCCGAACGCCTACACCTCGCCGTCCTGCGCGTCCTCCCGCTGAGGCGCCGCCGCCAGCAGCTCGGCGAGCACGTCGTCAATCCCGAACCGCTCCGCCTCCGTCCCAGGCGGCACCGCCCGCAGGGTCCGCTCCAGCCAGGCGGCGACCTGCGCGGCGGGGGCCTCCAGCAGGGCGTCCCCGTCCGGCGAGGTCAGCGCTATCAGGATGACGCTGCGTTCGTCCACCTTGGTGGGCCAGATCCGCACATCACCGTGCCCGCTCGGCCTGAACACCCCCTCGACCAGCAGCTCCCGGGCGAACGCCCAGTCCACCGGGTGCTCGGAGCCGATGTGGAAGGTGATGTGCACGGCGTACGGATCGGCCGTGCGATAGGTCAGTCTGGCCGGTACGGGCACGCTCTGCTCCGGCGACAGCACCAGTTTGAGCTCCAGCTCGCGTTCCACCACGGTGTGCATGAGAGTGCACTTCCTTTCCTGGCACGAGGCCCCGGAGCGGGCCACGCAGGGAGAGAGCGCCTTCCCCGCCGACTATTACGTGACTTCGGCCAACAACTTCTCAGTGACTTCGGACACGGCCACCAGACTGGCGCACAGCGTTACCGGAAAGTGGGCCTTATGGCTGGACAGGCCCAGTGCGGGTCGGCGGTCTGATAGATGTGGACCCTGAATCAATGCCTCCAGGCCCTCCAGGAGATACGGGACCACGGTGATGAGCGCCCCAACCCCGGCGACCGGCGACGGCAGCCCCGCAGCCGGCTTCTATCCAGATCCGTCCATCCCCGGCTATGTCCGGTACTGGAACGGTGTGGCGTGGGTGCCTGGCACGAGCCGGCCGGCCCCCAGCGACGGCGCACCCCTGCCCGCGCCTCCGTCCGCCGCGTCGGGGGCGGCAGCGCCGCAGACTCCGCCCGCCCCGTCGCTGGAGGAGACCGGGCCGGTCTTCCTGGACGAGGATCCGGAGCTCATGGCGGGCCGCGGGCCCGAGCCCGCCTCCGTCTGGCAGGCCGACGCCTCCCAGCAGTCGGGCTTCGGCGGCGACCGGGACCGCAGGGTCTCGTGGGGCACGGCGTCGCAGGACCCGCGCATGGGCCCCGCCGGCGGCCCCGGCGCCTCTCCGGAGAGCCCGTCGGCCCCCTCGCCCGCTGAGGCGTGGAGCCCCGCCGCCGCGCGGGAGGCCCGTGTGGCGGCGCCCGGTGCGGCCGCACCGGGGACTGCCGGGCCGTCCGCCGCCCGGTTCGACCGTGCGGCTGATCCGGCGGCCGAAGGGGCCGCGGCCGACCCTGGCCCGGATCCGTCCGGGGGAGCCCTGCCGGGGATGCGCAGCGTGGGCGGTGACACCGGCCGTGGTGAGGGGCGCGCATCCTTCTCCGACGGCAGCGCCGTGCTGCGCGCACAGCAGCCGACCGGCGACACCGCGCCCGCCGAGGGCACGATGACGATCCGTTCGCTGGCGCCCCAGCAGCCCGGGCAGCGTACCCAGCCGGGGGCCGAGCCCCGGCCTCCGCAGTCAGCGGCGCAGGCGACACAGGTGGCACAGGACCCGGGCGCCCCCGACCGTTCCCAGGCTCAGAGCCAGGCCCATCCTCAGGGCCAGGACCAGGCGCACGTCCCGCCGCAGCAGCAAGCGCCGATCAGCGCCGGAGACGGCGGCGGAGCCGCTTCCTGGGCGCAGCAGGTGCACCGGCTGGCCCAGGTCCAGGCTGAGGCCGAACAGCAGTCGGCCGCCCCGTGGAAGCCGCCGGTCAGCGACCCGTTCCTGCAAGCCGCACAGGCCCAGGCGGCGGCCAGGCCTGCCGGTCTCGGCAAGCGGGTCACGGCCCGGCTGATCGACACCGTTGTCCTGGGCGCGGTCGTCGGGGCGGTGGCCTACCCGCTGGTCTCCAGGGCCGTGACGCATATCGACGAGAAGATCGAGGCGGCGAAGCTGTCGGGCGAGACGGTCACCGTCTGGCTGATCGACGCGACCACGCTCCTGATGTTCGGGCTCACGCTGATCGCGCTGCTGCTGCTCGGCACGCTGTACGAGGCGCTGCCGACCGCCAAGTGGGGCCGCACGCTCGGCAAGAAGCTGATGGGCCTCGAAGTGCGGCACATCGAGAGCCATGAGTCGCCCGACTTCATGGCCGCACTGGTGCGCTGGCTGGTGCACGGAGTGCTGGGGGTGCTGCTGATCGGCGTCTTCAACGTGCTCTGGTGCGTGTTCGACCGGCCGTGGCGGCAGTGCTGGCACGACAAGATGGCGCACACCTTCGTCGCCGGTTCACCGGACTGACCGCTGCGGGCATCCCCCGTACGGAGTACACGGCGTTGCGGCGCCGCACCGGGCGGGGTGCACTGGCCCCCATGAGCACTGATCAGCCGCCGCCCGGCCAGCAGCCCGACGACGACCCCTTCCGCAAGAAGGACCAGGGGCCTACACCCCCGCCCGGTGGACCTCCGCCGGGAGGCACCCCGCCTCCCGGAGGGGGCGGCCCCTACGGCGCCCCGCCTCCCGGCTCCCCGTACGGCGGAGCCGGCGGTACGCCTCCGCCGCCGCCCCCGTACGACACGGGCGCCTACGGCGGTGACCCGTACGGGCAGCCCGATCCGCTGCACGGGATGCCCCCGCTCGCGGACTCCGCCAGACGCATCGTGGCCCGTCTGATCGACTGGCTGATCGTCGTGATCCCGCTGGCGTTCATCGCCATTCCGTTCGGGACCTATGACACGAGCCGGGTCGATGACTTCGGCGACTGGGTCAACCAGTACAACAGCGGCTCGTCGTGGATCTACCAGATCATCACCATCCTGGCGTTCGTCCTCTATGACGCCCTGATGGTCAAGCAGAGCGGTCAGACGCTCGGCAAGAAGCTGATGAAGATGCGGGTCGCGATGCTGAACGACGGCAGCACGCCCGACTTCGGATCCTCGCTGGTGCGCTCCGCGGTGCTCTGGCTGCCGGCGCTGCTGTGCTGTCCCTGCGTCTGGCTGCTGATCCTGCTGATCATGATCCTGGTCGACAAGCCCTACAAGCAGGGCCTGCACGACAAGGCCGCCAAGACGGTGGTGGTGTCAACGACGCAGTGAGTGCACGGGGGTGACGGGCTCGGCGGCGGCCCCGGTACCTCCGGGAACGGCGGCGCCACGATGCGGACGCATCGTGTGCGCCGCCTTCGCCTTGGCGGGCGAGGGCAGCGGCACCGTCATGGCGACGAGCAGACCCAGCGCGAGTGCGGCGATGCCGATGACGGCGATGCCGATGCCCGTGGTGGTGCGGGAGAGCAGCAGCATGGCGACGGTCGCGATGACGACGGTGGCCGAACCGTAGACGAGCTGTGCGGTGGTAGGACGCGGCATGGCGGTTTCCGCCCCTCGAAGCATCGGATCATGGGATTGTCACGGTGCGGCCTGCCCTGTCCCAGCGGGACGGCGGCCTCTTACGAGGGTGGATGCCCGAGCCGAACGGCTGGTAAGCGTGACCTAACCCACGGTGCCGGTGCACGGGGGGCGCATGGAGTCATCCGTTCCGAGGGCTGGACGGTCCGATGCGCCTTCTGCAGGCGGGGCCTTCCGCCCCATGGGGAGGGGCAATAGGGTTTTCCCTTGTCTTCCGCGCGCCTGGCCGTCCGGATACCGGAAGAGCGCTCCTACATAGTGCAGTTGGCTTGCACAAGTCAAGGGCTGTCTTTTCCCCGGCAACTCCGATCGAATGTCGTCACTTGTGACGCGCAACCGCCCGCGGACCCTCCCCACACTCCAGGTTCCGCGATGACGCGGGCGCAGGGGAGGACACCATCAAGTGACCAGCAGACGACGTGCCATCAGGGCTTCCGCGATATTCGTGGCGCTCGCGGCGACCGGCGCGACGGCTTCGGCCTTCACCACGGCCCAGGCTGACAGCGCCAACTCACCGGCAGGCATCGAGCGCCACGACCCGGCCCCGGGTACGGCCCCGAAGTCCGGCGAGAAGACCCATGTCGACCACGACCTCGAGGGTCCGTTCAGCAAGCAGCAGGAACAGGAGCGCCAGGCGGCGCTGGAGCGCGTCATCTCCGGTGACGCGACCGTGCAGAAGCGCGGCCAGTCGCAGGTCGTGAAGCTCGGCAAGAAGAAGTACGTCGAGCTCGGCCGCGAGAAGACCGACAAGATCTTCACGATCCTGGTGGAGTTCGGCGACAAGGTCGACGACACCACGATGTTCGACCCGGACGGCGACGGCCCGAAGCCGGCGGTCAAGAAGTACGGCGGCACCGTTGGTCCGCTGCACAACAAGATCGCCCAGCCGGACCGCAACGTGGACAACTCCACGGCCTGGCAGAAGGACTACAACCAGGCGCACTTCCAGGACCTGTACTTCGGCAAGGGCAAGGACAAGAAGGGCAACGCCAAGCACTCGCTGAAGACCTACTACGAGCGCACCTCCTCCGGCCGTTACTCGGTCGAGGGCACCGTCTCGGACTGGGTCAAGGTCGAGTACAACGAGGCCCGTTACGGCTCGAACTACTGCGGCCAGTCCAACTGCTCCAACGTCTGGGACGCGGTCAAGGACGGCGTCAACGCCTGGACCGCGGACCAGAAGGCCAAGGGCAAGTCCGACGCCGAGATCAAGAAGATGCTGTCCGACTACGACAAGTGGGACCGCTACGACTTCGACGGCGACGGCGAGTTCAACGAGCCCGACGGCTACATCGACCACTTCCAGATCGTCCACGCGGGCGAGGACGAGTCGGCCGGTGGCGGTGCCGAGGGCGAGAACGCCCTGTGGGCGCACCGCTGGTATGCCTACGGCACCAACGCGGGCAAGACCGGCCCGGACAACAACAGGGCCGGTGGCACCCAGATCGGCTCGTCCGGCGTGTGGGTCGGCGACTACACCATGCAGCCCGAGAACGGCGGCCTCGGTGTCTTCGCCCACGAGTACGGCCACGACCTGGGCCTGCCGGACCTGTACGACACCTCCGGTGGCGACAACTCCACGGGCTTCTGGTCCCTCATGTCGTCGGGCTCCTGGCTGGGCACCGGCAAGGACAGCATCGGCGACATGCCGGGCGACATGGATGCCTGGAGCAAGCTCCAGCTCGGCTGGCTGAACTACACCAAGGCCAAGGCGGGCAAGAACTCCAGCCACAAGCTGGGTGTGGCGGCGTACAACACCAAGAACCCGCAGGCGCTGGTCGTCGAGCTGCCCAAGAAGAAGCAGACCACCACCGTGGTGGCGCCCGCCGAGGGCTCCAAGCAGTGGTGGAGCGACATGGGTGACGACCTCAAGAACACCCTGACCCGCTCGGTCGACCTCACGGGCAAGTCCAAGGCTTCCCTGGAGCTCTCGGGCTGGTGGGACATCGAGGCCGACTACGACTACCTCTACACCGAGGTGTCGACGGACGGCGGCGCCACCTGGACCCCGATCGACGGCACGGCCGACGGCAAGGCGATCACCCGTGACGCCAGCGACGCCCCGGCGCTGACCGGCCAGTCGGGCGCGTACAAGAAGCTCGCCTACTCGCTGGACGCCTACGCCGGCAAGAAGGTCGACGTCCGCTTCCGTTACCAGACGGACGGCGGCGCGGGCGGCAAGGGCTTCGCTGCCGACGCGATCACCGTCAACGCCGATGGCGCCGCGCTGTTCTCGGACGGCGCCGAGGGCGACGACGCCGGCTGGACCGCGAAGGGCTTCTCCCGCATCGGCGAGTCCTTCACCCAGGAGTACGAGCAGTACTACCTGGCCGAGAACCGTCAGTACGTCTCGTACGACGGCACCCTCAAGGTCGGTCCGTACAACTTCGGCTTCAAGTCGCCGAAGGACGGTTGGGTCGAGCACTACCCGTACCAGAACGGTCTGCTGATCTGGAAGTGGGACCTGTCCCAGAAGGACAACAACACCAGCCAGCACCCGGGTGAGGGTCTGATCCTTCCGGTCGACGCCAACGCCACCCCGCTGAAGTGGGCGGACGGCACGCTGATGCGCAACCGCATCCAGGCGTTCGACTCGACCTTCAGCACCTACCGCTCGGACACCGTCACGCTGCACAAGGCCGACGTCGCGCGCCGCATCGGCTCGCACGCGGGCAACCCGGTGTTCGATGACGGCAAGGGCGTCTACTGGTACAAGGAGAACCCGACCGCTGGTGTGAACGTTACTGACACCAACACCCGGATCTCGATCGTCAAGGAGCCGAAGAGTGGCGAGACGATCTCCGTGAAGGTCGGTCCCTCGAAGAAGTAAATAGCAAAACCGCAGGTCAAAGCATGATCGGCCGTCGCCCCCTAGCGGGCGGCGGCCGATCGTGTTTAGGTGCCTCTGACCACTTCTTATTGACAGCGAACTCACGGGGGAGTGATAGGCATGCCCGGCGGAGGATTCAGCAAGCTGCCAGGCGGCAGCGTCGTGGTGGCCATCGGCCTGCCCGATCCGGCCGGCAGCGACCGCACGGTACGGGTCCTGGTGCACGCGGCGAACCGCGCCCGCGCCCTGACCCGGCTGCGGAACCTGGGGCTGCGGGCGGTCTATCTACGGGGGAACACGGAGCCGCCGACCCCGGACGAGATCACAGCCGTGCTGCACCATCCGGACGGGCTGCTCTGGCGCACCCACGCGGGCATCGCCGGACAACAGGAGCTGTGGCACCCGATACGGGCGCTGCTGAGGCCGGCGGGCAGCGCGTAGGACCCGCTCGGCGGGGTGCCTCGGGGCGGGCGGCGCCGCAGGACCCCGGGGAAGTGCGGGACCGGTGGACGAGGCCGGGAAACGGCGCCCTGGCGGGCCCCCGCCAGGGGCAGGGCCCCGGCCTCAGACCACCGGCTTCCCCGACAGCTCCACGCCCGCCTCGCGCATCGCCCGGAGCGCCCGGGCCACGGTCTCCTCCGCGACCCCCGCGGTCAGATCCAGCAGGACGTGCGCGCGGAAGCCCCCGCGCAGCGCGTCCAGGGCCGTCGCCCGCACGCAGTGGTCCGTCGCGATGCCGACCACGTCTATCTCGCTGACCTCGCGCGCCCGCAGCCATTCGGCCAGTGTCACGCCGTTCTCGTCGGAGCCCTCGAAACCGCTGTACGCGGCCTCATAGGCGCCTTTGTCGAACACCGCCTCGATGGAGCCGCTGGCGACGGCGGGGGCGAAGTTCGGGTGGAAGCCCGCGCCCTCCGTCCCCGCGACGCAGTGCGCCGGCCAGGAGTCGACGTAGTCCGGCTGCTCGGCGAAGTGCGCACCGGGTGCGATGTGGTGATCACGGGTGGCCACCACATGGCGGTAGCCCGCCGTGGACTCGCCGATCAGGTCGGTGATGGCGGCGGCGACATCGGCACCCCCCGCGACCGCGAGGCTGCCTCCCTCGCAGAAGTCGTTCTGTACGTCCACGACGACCAATGCGCGGTGCATGGCGGTTTCCTTCGCTGTGGGGGCCGGCGGCGGTGTGCGGCTGCTTTGCGAGCGGTTCGACGGTTCGAGGGTAGAGACTTCGGGCGCGGTACGGGAGACGGCGATCGTCCGATCATCCGCAGTACGTCATCCGGCGTACTCGGTGGGGATCACCGGCTCACCACGGGACAGCTGGACCGCCGAAACGGGCAGGGCCGCCCGGGCCGCGCCGTGCCGCTCGCGTGCCGCGTCCAGCGGCTCCCGGCCGATGACCTCCCCGCCCTTGACCAGCTCGACAAGGAGCTCCCTGCCCTCGAGCTCCTGCGGCAGCGGCCCGGTGCCCAGCACCTCGGCCTCGGCCACCCCCTGCGGGTCGCGTCGACGGGCCGCCCACTTGCGGCCCCCGACGGACTGCTTTCCCACGGTCGACTTCTTCGCGACCGGCACCAGCGGCGCCCCGGCGTCGGCGGAGGTGGCGCGGGCGACCAGCTTGTAGACCATGGAACAGGTCGGATGCCCGCTGCCGGTGACCAGTTGGGTGCCCACGCCGTACGCGTCCACGGGCGCGGCGGCCAGTGAGGCGATCGCGTACTCGTCCAGGTCCGAGGTCACGACGATCCGGGTGTCCCGGGCGCCCAGCTCGTCGAGCTGCTGCCGCACCCGGTGGGCGACCAGCAGCAGGTCTCCGGAGTCCACCCGCACGGCCCCGGGCCCGGTCCCGGTGATCTCCACGGCGGTACGGACGGCCTCGGTGACGTCATACGTGTCCACGAGCAGCGTCGTCCCGCGTCCGAACGAGTCCACCTGGGCGCGGAACGCGTCCCGTTCGGTGTCGTGCAGCAGGGTGAAGGCGTGGGCGCTGGTGCCGACCGTCGGGATCCCGTAGCGGAATCCCGCGGCGAGATCGGAGGTCGAGTCGAAGCCGCCGATGTACGCGGCGCGCGAGGCGGCGACGGCGGCGAGCTCATGGGTGCGCCGGGCACCCATCTCGATCAGGCGCCGCCCGGCGGCGGCGGTGGACATCCGGGAGGCCGCGGCGGCGATCGCGGAGTCGTGGTTGAGGATCGAGAGGATCACCGTCTCCAGCAGCACGCATTCGGCGAAGGAGCCTTCGACCCGCAGGATCGGCGAGCCGGGGAAGTACACCTCGCCTTCCGGGTATCCCCAGATGTCGCCGCTGAAGCGGTAGTCGGCGAGCCAGTGCAGGGTGGGTTCGTCGATGATGCCGTGGTCGCGGAGGAAGCCGAGCACATCGGGGTCGAACCGGAAGTTCTCCACGGCGTCCAGGACGCGCCCGGTTCCCGCGACCACGCCGTAGCGGCGCCCCGCGGGCAGCCGTCGGGTGAAGACCTCGAAGACCGAGCGCCGCTCGGCCGTGCCGGCCTTGAGCGCGGCCTGGAGCATCGTGAACTCGTACTGATCGGTGAAGAGCGCGGTCGACGGTACGTCGACACGCGGCCTCATATCCGCGGTGTCCATGGCACGATGCTAGCGCACATCTCGTCAAACTGACGAGATCTCTGTCCGGTGGTCTCGTCGCCGCTCTGGCCGGCGGTCCGTTCTGATGCAGTCGGCCGGATTGGCGGGGGTCGTTTGTGCGACGGGCATCCGCGGGTGGCAGCATGGGTGGAGTGACTGTGCCCACCGAGATCGAGCGTCCCCAGTCGGCCGAGGAGACCTTCGCCGTACCCGAACCAGACGTTCCCTGGGTGACGATCGTCCACAACGACCCGGTGAATCTGATGAGCTACGTCACTTATGTGTTCCAGGCGTACTTCGGCTACTCCAAGGACAAGGCCCACAAGCTGATGCTGGACGTCCACCACAAGGGCCGCGCCATCGTCTCCAGCGGCAGCCGCGAAGAGATGGAGCGCGATGTGCAGGCGATGCACGGATACGGACTGTGGGCAACGCTCTCCCAGGACCGCGCCTGATGGCCGGCCACTTCGAGGCGCTGCCCGGCGGCGGCGCGGCCGTCGCACTCGACGAGGTCGAGATCTCCATCCTGCGCTCGCTGGCCGTCCAGCTGCTCGAACTGATCGGACCGGGCGAAGAGCCGGCCAAGGGTGAGGACCCGCTGGCCGCGCTGTTCACCGAAGGCCCGAGCGAGCCGCCCGCGGATCCGGCGCTGGCCCGGCTCTTCCCCGACGCCTACGGCGAACCCGGCAGCGAGGACCCGGACGAGGAACTGCGCGAACACTGCGCCGAGTTCAGGCGCTACACGGAGAACGACCTGCGCACCCGCAAGCGTGATGACGCCCTGGCCGTGGTGCGCAGCCTCGACGCCCTCACCGCCGCGGGCGAGGGCGGCGCGGTGCTCAAGCTCACCGCCCAGGACTCCCTGCACTGGCTCGGCGCGCTCAATGATCTGCGGCTGACGATCGGCACCCGGCTCGAGGTCGCCGACGAGGACGAGAGCGGCGAGCTGTACCGGCTGCCGGACGCCGATCCCCGCAAGCCGATGGTGATGGCGTACCTCTGGCTCGGGGCGCTCCAGGAGACGCTCGTCGAGACCCTGATGCCGTGACGCCCGGCGCCGATGCCGTTCGCGGTCACCTGCCCATGCCGTCGCGGTCACGCGCCCCCGCCCTGTTTCCGGTGATCGCGCCGTGACCTGGGCGACTCCATAGCGTTACCGTTCGTTCGCTCAGCGGACGCTCAAATCCGGATAACGATCGCGTCACTCGATCACCCCTGTTTGGGGTTTTGCGTCACCCGTGTCCGGTTCTTCCTGTGGCGTGCGCCACAATTCCCCGGAGTGATCATCGCGCCCTGCGTGATAGATCTTCACGACCGCCCGGGCACGCCACCCATGTACCCGGGGGCGCTTCGACCGGCAGACCGCCGGCGGCACTCCAGTCACATCCGGGGGGATCAGGACCTGATCCGCAGTCACACCGAGCGGTGTCGCGGATCAGAATGGAGAAAGGCGCACCACCATGACCTCGTTGCAGGTCGACAAGCACGCCGGCACGGCCGGGGACGCTCCGCAGGAGGGCTACGAGCGCGGGCTCGGCAGCCGACAGGTCCAGATGATCGCCATCGGCGGTGCCATCGGCGTGGGCCTCTTCATGGGAGCCGGAGCCAACATCGAGAAGGCCGGCCCCAGCATCATCCTGATGTACGCCCTCGCCGGCGCCATCATCTTCTTCATCATGCGGGCGCTCGGCGAGCTGCTCCTGTACCGGCCGGTCTCCGGCTCCTTCGCGGAGTACGCCCGCGAGTTCCTCGGCCCGTTCTTCGGGTACGTCACCGGCTGGACCTACTGGCTGATGTGGGTCGTCACCGGCATGGCCGAGCTCACCGCAGCCGCCATCTATGTGCACTACTGGTTCCCGAGCATCCCCCAATGGGTCAGTGCCCTGGCCTTCCTCGTGGTGCTGTTCGGCGTCAACCTGATCTCGGTGAAGATCTTCGGCGAGGTCGAGTTCTGGTTCTCGATGGTCAAGGTCACCGCGATCATCGGCATGATCGTGATCGGCCTCGGCGTGCTCACCCTGGGCTTCTCCGACGCCGGCGACACCGCCGCCGTCTCCAACCTCTGGTCCCACGACGGCATCTTCCCGAACGGCATCGGCTCCAGCCTGATGACCCTTCAGGGCGTCATGTTCGCCTACCTCGCCGTCGAGCTCGTCGGCGTCACCGCGGGTGAGTCCGAGAACCCGGAGAAGACCCTGCCCAAGGCGATCAACACGCTGCCCTGGCGCATCATCATCTTCTACGTCGGCGCGCTGCTCGTGATCCTCTCCGTCGTGAAGTGGACCGAGTTCCACGCCGGTGAGAGTCCCTTCGTCCATGCCTTCGACAAGATCGGCATCCCGCTGGCCGGCGGCATCGTCAACTTCGTGGTGCTCACCGCCGCGCTGTCGTCCTGCAACTCCGGCATGTACTCCACCGGCCGGATGCTGCGTGACCTGGCGTCCAACGGCGAGGCCCCGAAGTCCTTCGGCAAGCTCAACGCCCGCAGGACCCCGGCCATCGGCATCACCATCTCCGTGGCCCTCATGGGTGTCGGCGTGGTCCTGAACTACCTCGTCCCGGAGAAGGCGTTCGGCTACGTCGTCTCGGTGGCCACCGCGGCCGGTATCTGGACCTGGATGATGATTCTCATCAGCCACATCCGTTACCGTCATGCGGTCAAGAACGGCAGCCTGCCCGCGTCCTCCTTCCCTGCCCCGGGTGGCTCGGTCGGAAGCTGGATCGCCCTGCTCTTCCTGCTCGGCGTCACCGTCATGATCGCGCTCGAAAGGGACGGCCTCATCTCCCTGATCGTGGGCGCCGTCTGGGGCGTCGGGCTGGCCATCGGCTGGGCGGTGCTCAAGGGCCGCAACCCGCAGCTCGGCGAGCCCAGCCGCCCCGAGTACGCGGACTCCGTCAAGTAGCTCGCTCCCCACAGCGAACATCGGGTCATGCCGGGCTCACCCCGCCCGGCATGACCCGATGTGCGTTCCCGCTCCGGCCGTACCGCGGTCAGGTCAGCCGTACGTCCTTGGCGCTGGCGTACAGCACCACCCCGTCGTCGGTGACCGCGACCCGGGTCGGGGCCAGCCCCACGGGCAGCTCCGGCACAGTGCGCTCGCGATCCTTGAACGCCTCGGTGATCCGGGGGCTCGACGGGTCGATCCGGCTGCCCGCGAAGGACGCCGCGACCGGCACCATGCTGATGGTCCGTCCGGACAGCCGCAGCTCGGCGTGGATGGTCAGCTGCAGCCCGAAGATCTGCCGGTCGATACGCAGCCGCCCGTCGTCCGCGGACAGCGAAGTGCCCTCGCCGAGACCGTCGCCCAGCGAGCTCAGCGGCACGGTGAACCGGGCGTCCGCGCTCGCGGCCGTATAGCCGTCGCCCTTCTCGCTGACCTCGTGCAGCTCCAGTGAGGCCTGTACGGGACGCCCTTCCCCTGTGACGGCGTCCGCCCGCACCGCCACCTCGGGGAATGTGCCCTCGGCGCTGCTCAGCAGGAAGGGGAAGGCGTCGATGCTCACCTCAGGGGTGCCGACCACGGATTTCTGCTGTCCGGCGATCTGGTCGGCGAGCCGCTCCTCGGCCGCCGATGCGGCGACCCGGTCGGCGACGGGCAGTGCGGCAAGCACCACGCTCAGCGTGGCCCCGGTCCACAGCAGCTTCCGGCGTTTGAACGGGCGGGGGACGCGCAGCGCGCTCAGCCGCTTCATGAAGTGCTCCCGTTGCTCGTGCTGCTCGCGAGGGCCGCGTCACCGGAGGTCTCGCCGGACGCGGGGGAGGCCTGGCCAGGGGCCCGGTGGCCCTCGTCCTCCTCATGGCCGTCGTCCTCGATGGCCATGTGCGGCAGCAGCCGGTCCAGCCAGCCCGGCAGCCACCAGTTGGCGCGGCCCAGCAGCACCATCGTGGAGGGGACGAGCACCCCGCGTACGACGGAGGCGTCCAGAGCCACGGCCGTGGCCAGACCGATGCCGAACATCTTCACCACAGGATCGTCCGAGAGCAGATAGCTGAGGAAGACACTGACCATGATCAGTGCGGCCGATGTGATGATCCGCCCCGTTCCGGCGAGGCCGGTGATCACGGCCCGCCGGGTGTCCCGTTGCCGGACATACGCCGCGCGCACCGCGCTGAGCAGGAACACCTCGTAGTCCATGGACAGACCGAACAGCACGGCGAACATCAGCAGCGGCACATATCCGGGAATCGGTACGGCACCTTCGAGCCCGATCAGATCCGCGCCCCAGCCCCACTGGAAGAGCGCGGTGAGCACGCCGTAGGAGGCGGCGACCGAGATCACGTTCATCAGCGCGGCCTTCACCGCGATGACCGGGGAGCGGAAGGCGAACAGCAACAGCAGCGCGGCGACGGCCAGGACGAACCCCACGATCAGCGGCATGCGCTTGCCCAGGCGTTCGTTCATGTCGTCCTGGATGGCCGTGGCACCGCCCACGTGGGTGACCTGCCCGGTGCCTTCGGTGGCCTCGGGCAGCGTCTCGTCCCGCAGCCGGTGCACCAGGTCGGCGGTGGCCGGATCACCGGGCGCGGTGGTGGGGGTGACCTGCCAGCGGGCATGCGTGGCGCCCTTGTCGAGCTGCGTCGGGCCGACGGAAGCGACACCTTCGGTGGCCCGCAGGGCGGCGGTCAGGTCCGTGACCCGGCTGTCGTCCGGGCCGGAGGCACGGCTGGGCAGCGTGGTCACGACCTGGAGGGGACCGGTGGCGCCGGGCCCGAAGGCGTCGGTCAGCCGGTCGTACGCGATCCGGCTGGGTGTCCCCGCCTTCTTGTCGCCCGCGTCGAGCTGACCGAACGACAACTGTGCGGCCGGTATGGCCAGCACCCCGGTCAGTACGAGACCGGCGAGCAGACAGCGCCACGGGCGGGCGGCCACGTACACGGCGATACGGCCCCAGCCCCGCGGGCGCTCGGCGTCCTGGAGCGGCTCCGCGTCGGTCGGTTCGGCGGCACCCGGCTCGGCGCCACCCGCGCCCGCCTTCGCGTCCTGGCGCCGTCTCTTCGGTGCCTTCGGTGTGAGCCGCCGCCCGAGCAGCGAAAGGACTGCGGGCAGCAGAGTGAGGGTCACCGCCATGGCCACGAGCACGGCGATGCCCGGGGCGAGCGCCAGCGCGTGCAGCAGCGGCATACCGCCCAGCGCCAGCCCGGCCAGCGCGGCGATCACCGCGCACCCGGCGAAGGCCACGGCCTTGCCGGAACCGGCCGTGGTGCGCGCCGCCGCGTCCTCGACACCGACTCCGGCCGCCCGCAGCTCACGGAACCGGGTCAGGCAGAAGAGCGTGTAGTCGATGCCCACGCCGAGACCGATCATCGCCGCGATGGTCGTGCCCGTGGACGGCATGTCCATCAGATGACCCGCCAGGCCGATCGCGCACAGCGAGATGGCCAGCCCGATCGCCCCGCTGAGCAGCGGGACCCCCGCCGCGACCAGGCTGCCGAAGCCCACCGCGAGGATGATGAAGGCCGCCGTGAGCCCGATGATCTCGCTGTGGCCGGCGTTGCCGCGGTCCGTCGCGGCGCCGAGATCGCCGCCCGCGGTCACCTCGATCCCGGCGTCGGTGGCGGGAGCCGCGGCGTCCGTGATGCTCCGGGTGGTCTCGGCGGTGATGTCCCGGCCGGTGACGTCGAGTTCGACGAAGAGCTGTCCGGTGTGCTTGTCGGCGCTCAGGGCGCCGCGGGCCTTCGGATCGAACGGCGTGGTGACGGCGACGACATGGTCCACGTCCGCGATGGCCCGGGCGGACTCCTCGATGGCCTTGCGCTGTGCGGTGGCGCTGAGGGCGGGGGAGCCGGGCGCCGTGTACAGCACCACGGGCTGGCGGCCTGACGCCGAGTCGGCGAAGGCCTCCGACATGTCGCGTGCGGCCTGGCTGTCGCTGCCCGGAATGGTCACGGCTTCGGAGGTGACCCGCCCGAACGCCCCCAGGGCGCCGGCCACGGCGATGATCAGCAGCAGCCAGGCGGCCACGGTCCGCTTGGGTCTGCGGGCGCACCAGCGCCCTACGGACAGGAGCATCAGGAAAGTCGTCCCTCTCGTGCGGCGGTGGACCCCGTACCGCGGAGACTCGTGCGGCGGTGGACGTACGGAACGGCCACCCGCGAACCCCCGGGCGAAGTCCTTGCACTCGGCGTGCAAGTCGTGTGCCATCAGCACGGTTGCATTGCGAGTGCAATAATGTCAACGCAGGGATGGGAGGACCGCGGTGGAACAGGCACTTCGACGGGCGTCGGACAGCGGACGTCAGGGCGATGGCCAGGGGCGTCAGGCATCTCGTGATCGCGCCCAGGACGGCCGTACCGAACGCGGGCGGCAGACCCGCGAGAAGATCGCCGACGCGATGCTCGCCCTGCTCGACGAGGGGCACACGCAGTTCCCCGCGGACCGCGTGGCCGAGCGCGCCGGGGTGTCCCGGCGCCTGGTGTTCCACCACTTCGCCGACATGGCCCAGCTCCAGGACACCGCCATCGGCCGCCGACTGGATCAGCTGGCGGCGCAGATCAAGCCGTTGCCGACCGAGGGTTCGCGTGCGGAGCGGGTGGCGGCCCTGGTCGAACAGCGTGCGCGCATCCTGGAGTGGATCACGCCGGCGCGACTGACGATGATGCGCATGGAACAGCTCTCCGAGCGTGTGGACGAGGTCACCCGGCAGATGACGGAGTTCGCCCGCAGACGGCTGACCGAGGTGTTCGCCACCGAGCTCGACGCCCTCCCCGAAGAGCGCCGGGAGGACGTGGTCAACGGGCTGGACGCGGTGACCGCGTGGGGCGCCTGGCACCACTGGCGCAGCGCCGGTCTCGAGCCGGATGCCGCCCGACGGGTGATGGAGACGACCGTGCACGCCCTGCTCGCCGCCGCGGACCGGTCGGATTCCGCTGACGGCCACGCATGATCTCACTCACTGGTCCCCGGATCTCAGATCCAGGGCGGCTGCGCCTATTCTCGTCACCATGCTGACCATCACCCAGGCGCTGTACGACCAGATCGTCGCCCACGCCCGCGCCGACCACCCCGACGAGGCCTGTGGTGTGGTCGCCGGACCCGCCGGCGAGGGGCGGCCCGAGCGCTTCATCCCGATGCTCAACGCCGCGCGCTCGCCCACCTTCTACGAGTTCGACTCGACGGATCTGCTCAAGCTGTACCGGGAGATGGACGACCGTGACGAGGAGCCGGTGATCATCTACCACTCCCACACGGCGACCGAGGCCTACCCGTCCCGGACCGACCTCTCGTACGCCAACGAGCCCGGTGCCCACTACGTCCTGGTCTCCACGGCGGACACGGACGGCGCAGGACCGTTCCAGTTCCGGTCCTTCCGTATCACCGACGGAGAGGTCACCGAGGAGGACGTCGAGGTCGTCGAGGCCTACTGACGACCGTTCGTACGGCTGTTCGTGCGAGCGCCTGTCCGTCAGTCGAACGGATCGCGTCCAGCATGCGGGATCACATGACAGAGGCCCGATCGGGAATCGTTACGATGACCGCATGGTTTCGAACGACGTGAGCGACAGGACGCCGGGCACGCCGCTGCTCGTGGCGCGGCTGCACGTCGACCTGTGCCGTCTCGCCAGCGCGATCTGTACCCGCTGCGCGGACCGCCGCATGGCCTGACCAGCGGTTTCAGCCCCGGCCCAAGCGCACAAGCTCAGCCTGCACCATCCCCTGCGCGGGGGCCGAGCCGCGCGCCACGTAACCGCAACGCCCTATGTCCCTCCTGACAGGAGCCCACTCCATGGCCATCGAGGTCCGCATCCCGACCATCCTCCGCACCTACACCGACGGCGCCAAGTCCGTCGAGGGCAGCGGGGCGACCCTTGCCGAGCTCTTCGCCGACCTCGACACCCGACACGGCGGAATCCGGGAGCGTGTCGTGGAAGGCGGCCAGCTGCGCCGCTTCGTGAACGTCTACCTCAACGACGAGGACGTGCGCTTCCTCGACGGCATCGACACCAAGCTGACCGACGGCGACAGCGTGACCATCCTGCCGGCCGTGGCCGGCGGCATGGCCTGATAGGTCCGGTTCCCGATGCGCTACGACTCCCCGCTCGCCGCCGTCGGCAACACCCCGCTGGTACGGCTGCCACGGCTGTCCCCGTCGGGTGACGTCCGCATCTGGGCCAAGCTGGAGGACCGCAATCCGACCGGCTCGGTCAAGGACCGCCCCGCGCTCCACATGATCGAGCAGGCGGAGAAGGACGGCCGGCTCACCCCCGGCTGCACGATCCTGGAGCCCACCAGCGGCAACACCGGGATCTCCCTCGCGATGGCGGCCAGGCTCAAGGGCTACCGCATCGTCTGCGTCATGCCGGAGAACACCAGCGAGGAGCGCCGTCAGCTGCTCGCCATGTGGGGCGCCGAGATCATCTCCAGCCCGGCCGCGGGCGGTTCCAACACGGCGGTCCGCGTCGCCAAGGAGCTGGCCGGGCAGAACCCGAGCTGGGTGATGCTCTACCAGTACGGAAACCCCGACAACGCGGGCGCACACTACGCCACCACGGGCCCCGAGATCCTCGCCGACCTGCCGTCCATCACCCACTTCGTGGCGGGGCTCGGCACCACCGGGACCCTCATGGGCGTGGGCCGTTATCTGCGCGAGCACAAGCCGGACATCAAGATCGTCGCCGCCGAACCACGCTACGACGACCTGGTCTACGGCCTGCGCAACCTGGACGAGGGCTTCGTACCCGAGCTCTACGACGCCTCCGTGCTCACCACCCGCTTCTCGGTCGGTTCGGCCGACGCCGTCACCCGCACCCGGGAGCTGCTCCAGCAGGAGGGCATCTTCGCGGGGGTCTCCACGGGCGCGGCGCTGCACGCCGCGATCGGCGTCGGGCGGAAGGCCGTGACGGCCGGGGAGACCGCGGACATCGTCTTCGTCGTCGCCGACGGAGGCTGGAAGTACCTCTCGACCGGTGTCTACACGGCCCCGAGCACCGAGGCCGCGATCGAGGCACTGCAAGGACAGCTCTGGGCCTGAAGCCCTGAGCCCGAACCCCGGCTGAGTGGTGGTGGTAGCGATGTCAGATCGACATCCGGCGGACCTGGTCCCATAGGAGCGGGTCCATCACCCCCACCTTCCGGCGGAAGTCGCGGACACGTACGTCCCGCACCTCGTCGGTCTCGAGGAAGCTCGGGCGCCCCTGGGCGTCGCCGACCGCCCCGGGCGGCAGCGGGATCACCCCCGGGCGGGTGTCGTGGTACTTGCTGGTGATCTTGGCGACCCGGGCCGCGCCACCGCGCACCTGGAGCACCAGACAGGGGCGGTCCTTGGACCCGGGGCCGTCCTCGTACGGCACGTCCGCCCACCAGATCTCGCCGGGCTGGGGCGTCCGCAGCGCCCCGGTCCCGGCCTCGCGACCGCCCGGCGCCCGGCGCCCGCCGGGTCCAACCGCCCTGCCCCGCCTGCCTGGTCTGCCCGGCCGTCCCGGCCTCGTCGGTCCGGCCCGTCCGCCGGGAGGCCTGAGCCGCCCACCGGGCCGCACCCTGGCCACCCCGGCCAACAGCGCGATCACCACCACCGCGCCGAGCGCGAGCCACCAGGACGTATCCATACGGGAGACGGTACCGGCGCGCACCCAGTGGCGCCCGCCCCCCGCGCACGCCCTGCGCTCCTCGCCCTATCCGGTGACAGCACAGGTGAGTTCCCCCACAACGGGTAGCCGCGAAGGAGCGCGGGGCTCTTTCGCGCCTTACGCTCGTCGCACCGCACGACGTCCCCGCGCCGCCCCCGCTGCCCGCAGGTCCCCACGGGCTGCCCACAAGTCCCTCGTCCCCCGCCCACGGACGCCCGCCCCGGAGGTTCCAGCTCCATGAAGCTCACCGTCGTCGGCTGCTCCGGGTCGTTCCCGTCCGCGGAATCGGCCTGCTCGAGCTACCTGGTCGAGGCCGACGGCTTCCGGCTGCTCCTCGACATGGGCAACGGAGCCCTCGGTGAGCTGCAGCGCCACATCGGCCTCTACGACCTCGACGCGATCTTCCTCAGTCATCTGCACGCGGACCACTGCATCGACATGTGCGGATACTTCGTGGCCCGCTACTACCGCCACGACGGAGGCCGCTGCGACCCCATCCCGGTGTACGCACCGGAGGGCGCCGAGCAGCGGCTGACCACGGCCTACGCGGACACCCCGTCGGACAAGTCCATGAGCGAGGTCTTCGACTTCCGCGTGCTCAAGCCGGGCGCCTTCGAGATCGGCCCCTTCTCGGTGCGCACGGAGAAGGTCGCCCACCCTGTCGAGACCTTCGGCATCAGGCTGGAGCACGGCGGCAGATCGCTCACCTATTCGGGTGACACCGGAGTCTGTGACCCCCTCGTGGACCTCGCCACCGGCACCGACCTCTTCCTCTGCGAGGCGGCCTTCACCCACGGCAAGGAGGACATCCCCGACCTCCACCTCAACGGACGTGAGGCCGGGGCCCACGCCGCCCGCGCCGGAGTGGGCAGGCTCGTGCTGACCCACATCCCGCCGTGGACCGACGCCGAGCGGAACCTCGCGGACGCCCGCGCCGTGTACGACGGCCCGGCGGAGCTGGCGGTCCCGGGCGCGGTCTACGAAGTCTGAGTCGCCATCCCTGAGCGAGCGGTATCGCGGAACGTCCGGATAAACTCACCCACAGTCCGCAAGGACTGAAATGACGGACATATCTGCCACATCGTCCTGCGAGGAGACATGGCCGATGACGTCGCGGACACCCGCCCGCCTCCACCCAGCTCGCACAGCAAGGACGCGCCGGGAGAGCTGAAGCACAACGCGATCGGATTCCTCGACGCGCTGGTCATCGGCATCAACTCCACATCCCCCGCGTACTCCCTGGCCGCCGTCATCGGCGCGGTCGTCGCCATCGTCGGCATCTACGCGCCCGGGGTCGTGCTGGCCTCCTTCGTACCGATGCTGCTCATCGCGTCGGCCTTCTTCTACCTCAACCGCGTCGACCAGGACTGCGGAACCACGTTCTCCTGGGTGACCCGTGCCATGGGCCCCTGGGTCGGCTGGTTCGGCGGCTGGGCGATCATGATGACCGGCGTGCTGGTCGTCGGATCACTCGCCGACGTGGCCGTCGGCTTCGGGCTGCTCACCGTGGGCCTCGACAGCTGGGCGCAGAACGAAGTCATCCGCCAGCTCCTCACCGTGCTGGTGATCCTCGTGATGACGGCCATCTGCGTGATCGGCACCGAGGCATCCGCCCACGTGCAGAACGTGCTGATCCTCGCGCAGGTCGTCTCGCTGCTCGCCTTCGCCGTCATCGCCATCTACCGGGTCTACTCCGGCTCCAGCCCCCTCGCCCCCATCGAACCCGACATCGGATGGCTCAACCCGTTCGGCGCGGGCGGCGGATCGCTGACCGCGGGACTGCTGCTGGGCGTGTTCATGTACTGGGGCTGGGAGTCGGCGGTCAACCTCACCGAAGAGGTCAAGGACTCCGCCAGCGCCCCAGGCCGCGCCGGGATCTGGTCCACGGTCATCCTGCTGGTGACCTACCTGTCCGTCACCATCGCGGTCGTCGCCTTCGCCGGGCCCGCCTATCTGGCGGAGAACGCGTCCGAGGAGGAGTTCATCTTCGCCCTGCTGGCCGGCAAGGTGCTCGGCGGCTGGGACTGGATCGTGCTGCTCGCCGTCTGCACGTCCGCACTGGCCTCCACCCAGACGACGATCATCCCCTCCTCACGCACCGGCCTCTCCATGGCCAGGCGAGGAGCCCTGCCGTCCGTCTTCGCGCGCATCCACCCCCGGTTCCGCACCCCCCACGTGAGCACCTGGGCCGTCGCCGTCGTCGCCATCGCCTGGTACCTCGTCCTCAGCCACATCAGCGAGAACGCCCTCTTCGACTCCCTCACCGCGCTCTCCCTGCTGATCGCCTTCTACTACGCGCTCACCGGCATCGCCTGCGCCGTCTACTACCGGCACCACCTCACCGAGAGCATCCGCAACCTCCTCCTCATCGGAGTGGGCCCGGTGATCGGCGCCGTGCTTCTCGGCTGGCTGCTCGTGGAGTCCGTCATCAACATGGCGAACCCCGCGAACTCCTACAGCGGTGCCTCGTGGTTCGGACTCGGACCGCCCCTCGTCATCGGTATCGGCATCGCGGCCGTCGGGCTGGTCATCATGGTCGTCTGCTGGCTGCGGGCCCCGCGGTTCTGGCATGAGCGCCGCAGCGTGGCCGACCCCGTCGCGGTGCGCGCGACGGAACACCAGCACCGCCATCACCGCGACGGCACACACGGGGAGCCCTGAGATGCCGGTCGTCCTGGGATACGACGAGTCTCCGGGTGCCGTACGCGCCCTGAGCGTCGCGATCGAGGTCTCCGCGGCCTTCCGCGAGCCCCTCGTACTGGTCTACGGTGCCGCGGCCCCCGGAGCCATGGGCGAGGAATACCAAGCCCACGCGGAAGCCCTGCGCCAGGTCGGCCGGGTCGCCCTCGCGCACGCTGTCGACGCGGCAGCGGCCGCAGGTGTCACGACCGCCGTCGAAATACTCGACGAGAGCCCCGCCCAGGCACTGCTGGACGCGGCCGAACGCCACGAAGCACGGGTCATCGTCGTCGGCAGCTACGGCGAAAGCCCCCTGCGCGGCGCCCTGCTCGGCGCGGTCCCGCACAAACTCCTGCACCTCTCGAAGATCCCGGTGCTGTGCGTACCCGCTGCCGACTGACGCGGACCCACGCCGACCGGCCTGCACGGACACCGACTGGCAAGGAGAAGCGCATGGCCACCAAGGCGGAGAAGATCGTCGCCGGACTCGGCGGACTCGACAACATCGAAGAGGTGGAGGGCTGCGTCACCCGCCTCCGCACCGAAGTCAGCGACCCCAGCCTGGTGGACGAGGCCATGCTGAAAGCCGCCGGAGCCCACGGCGTCGTCAAGATGGGCACCGCCGTCCAGGTCGTCATCGGTACCGAGGCCGATCCCATCGCCGCCGAAATCGAAGACATGATGTAAGCACTAGGCTCAGCAGCATGTCTCGTATCGACGGCCGCACCCCCGACCAGCTCCGACCCGTCACCATCGAACGCGGATGGAGCAAGCACGCCGAGGGCTCGGTGCTCATCTCCTTCGGTGACACCCGGGTCTTCTGCACCGCCTCAGTGACCGAAGGCGTGCCGCGCTGGCGCAAGGGCAGCGGCGAGGGCTGGGTCACCGCCGAGTACTCCATGCTGCCGCGCTCCACCAACACCCGCGGCGACCGAGAGTCCGTACGCGGCAAGATCGGCGGCCGGACCCATGAGATCTCCCGTCTCATCGGCCGCTCCCTGCGCGCCGTCATCGACTACAAGGCCCTCGGCGAGAACACCGTCGTCCTCGACTGCGACGTACTGCAGGCCGACGGCGGCACCCGCACCGCCGCCATCACCGGCGCCTACGTCGCCCTCGCCGACGCCGTCACCTGGGCCCAGGGCAAGAAGCTCGTGCGCCCCGGCAGGCAGCCCCTCACCGGCACCGTCGCCGCCGTCTCCGTCGGCATCGTGGACGGCACCCCCCTGCTCGACCTCTGCTACGAGGAAGACGTGCGCGCCGAGACCGACATGAACGTGGTCTGCACCGGTGACGGCCGCTTCGTCGAGGTCCAGGGCACCGCCGAGGCCGAGCCGTTCGACCGCAAGGAGCTCAACGCCCTCCTGGACCTGGCCACCGGCGGCTGCGCCGACCTCGCCGCACTCCAGACCGAGGCACTGGCCCGCACCCTCGAACGGTAAAGCGCAACCAAAGACGCCCCCGGCGGCGTCGTCAAGGACACGGGCGTACGGGCCGAACCGTACGCCCGTCCGTATCCAGGGGAGGACCACGTTCCATGCGCAGCCGCAGAATCGCACTCGCCGTCGTCACCGCCGTCGCGCTCACCGGAGCCGTCGGATGCAGTGCGGTCGACAAAGCGCTCGACTGTGTGAAGACCGCCGACGCGATAGCCACCAGCGTCGACAACCTCTCGCAGGCGGTGTCCAGCGCGAGCAACGACCCCACCCAGCTGAACGAGGCCCTCAACAACATCGACCAGGAACTGGGCAACCTCAAGGACACCACCGACAACGCGGACCTTGCCACGGCCGTCGACAACCTCAGCAAGGGCGTCGAGAACGTCCGCACCGCCGTCCAGAACGGCGACAACACCCCGGACATCCAGCCCATCACGGACGCCGCCGCCGAGATCGGCAAGGTCTGCACCCCCTGAACCCCGGCCATCCCCGCGGCTGCCTTGGAGATACTGGGCCCATGACCCGCCTGATCCTCGCGACCCGCAACGCCGGGAAGATCACCGAACTCCACGCGATCCTCGCCGACGCAGGTCTCACCCACGACCTCGTCGGCGCGGACGCCTATCCCGAGATCCCCGACGTCAAGGAAACCGGCGTCACCTTCGCCGAGAACGCCCTCCTCAAGGCCCACACCCTCGCCCGCGCCACCGGCCTCCCGGCCATCGCCGACGACTCCGGCCTCTGCGTCGACGTCCTCGGCGGCGCCCCCGGCATCCTCTCCGCCCGCTGGGCCGGCACCCACGGCAACGACACCGCCAACCTCAACCTGCTGCTGGCCCAGCTCTCCGACATCCCCGACGCCCACCGCGGCGCCCACTTCGCCTGCGCCGCGGCACTCGCCCTCCCGGACGGCACCGAACGCGTGGTCGAGGGGCGCCTGATGGGCGCACTGCGCCATGACCCGGTCGGCACCAACGGCTTCGGCTACGACCCGATCCTCCAGCCGAACGGCTACGACGTCACCTGCGCGCAGCTGTCCCCGGAGCAGAAGAACGCGATCAGCCACCGGGGGAAGGCGTTCAGGGCGCTGGTACCGGTGGTCAGGGAACTGCTGGGCTGAGGCGGACACACGACGAAGGCCCGGCACGCGGTAGGCGCGCCGGGCCTTCGGACTTGGTGCGCCCGGTCGGATTCGAACCGACAAACACGACCACCTAAAGATCGCCGCTCAGCCCTTGGCGTACGGACGCAGACAACGCACCTACTCTACTGGGCGAAGTCAATCCCGACAGCGAGTGGTCGGCGCTGTCAGTGTCGAGTGGTGCCGCGACACCAGGTACGGGTCGTCGCGTGACAGTTGGGGCACAGCAGCCGCAGGTTCTCCCGGCGGTCGTCGCGCCAGTCACCATTGATGTGGTCGATCTCCAAGGTCATTGGACGCCCGAACCACTCAGGGCCGGTCCCGCACTCGCCGCATTCATCAGCCACCCCCACCTCCTGAAGCGCGCGACGCAGGTGCGCCGTCCGTGTGCGGCGTTCCCTATCGTGCTTGACCAGCACGTCCTGCACTTGCCGGGCCGTGGGGCCCGGCTTGCCTCTCTGGTGTCCTTGTCCCAGGAAATGCGTGGTGTCCAGACCGTCATCGGCGATCCACGCCTTCAGTAGAGTCCGCTGGCTCGTGCTGTCCGGCCGACCGAGGCGACGAAGCGTGTCGGTGAGAGAGACGGCAGCCGCCACCGCCTGATGAAGTTCTCCAGTGGAAGGCCGGGGGCCGCCTCGCCGGTAGCGACGGTTACGGGGGAAGTGCGAGACGTCGATGCCGTAGTGGGCCAAACGCTCCATCAAGTACCGCTTCAAGTTCCCGTATGGGCGGGTGCCCAAGAAAGCGATGACCTCGTCCATGTCGTGGCAGGACCGAGCCGCCTCGGCCAGCAGTTCACGTGTGTAGCGATTGGATGGGCTCATCGAGCGCGGTCCTCGCTGGGGACGGTTCGCCCATCGGTTCCGGCCGCTTGCCTGCCTGCCTTGCCGCGCCCGCGGTAGGTGTCCGTAGTGGAATGGCAGTTGGGGCAGAGGAGCCGCAGGTTCTCGGCGCGGTTGTCGCGCCAGTCCCCATTGATGTGGTCCACCTCCAGGGGCAGCGGACGGCCTCGCCAGACTGGTGCCGTACCGCAGAGCGAGCAGCGCTCCGCAGTACCCATGGCCATCAGCGCCCGCTTGAGGCGATCGCCAGGGATCCGGCGTGCACGTGAGGGTTCCTGCTCGACCAGCAGTTCCTGCGGGCTCCGGCGGAGCCGCTGCCCAGCTCGGGGCGGTGGGGCGAAGTGCGACGTGGAGATGGCGTACCTCGCGATGCGTCGGCTGATGTGCGTGTGGTGACCGCCGACGACCTCGACGCCCAGGCGTCGCAGTACCTCAGTGACGCTTGTCGAGGCGGCAACCACAGGTTCGAGCACGTCCCTCGTCCACCGCGTCCCCTCGCGCTCGAAATGGGAGGTGTCCACGTCCAGCCGCTTCATTCGGTCATGTATGTAGCGTCGCGACGCGCCCTTCGGATCGACCCCCAGCCTCGTCAGCGCCTCGGACAGCGTCCTCGACGACCGTGCCGCCTCCGCCAGGCGCTCGCGCGTGTACGGACTGACCGGCATCGCCCCTCCGTTCCGGCTGCGTGTTCGTGGCCTCGCACGGAGTAACGAACCGGTTGTCGGATGGTCACGCCCCCGCGGGGCGTGACCATCCCCGGGAGGACTTCAGATGCCCAGATCCTTGATGATCTTGGCGACATGCCCCGTGGCCTTGACGTTGTACAGCGCCCGTTCCACCTTGCCGTCCTCGTCCACGACGATCGTCGAGCGGATCACCCCGGTCACCGTCTTGCCGTAGAGCTTCTTCTCGCCGAAGGCGCCGTAGGCCTCCATGACGGACTTCGACGGGTCCCCGACCAGCGTGACCTTCAGGCTCTCCTTCTCGCGGAACTTGGCGAGCTTCTCCGGCTTGTCCGGGGAGACGCCGATGACGTCGTAGCCGGCGCCCGCGAGGAGGTCCAGGTTGTCGGTGAATTCGCAGGCCTGCTTGGTGCAGCCCGGGGTCAGGGCGGCGGGGTAGAAGTAGACGATGACCTTGCGGCCCTTGTGGGCGGCGAGCGAGACCTCGTTGCCGTCCGCGTCGGGCAGGGTGAAGTCCGGGGCGGTGTCGCCGGGCTGGAGTCGCTCGCTCATTCTCGGTTCTCCTCAGAGGGGACAGGCGTACGGCACCGAGCGTAATAGGGGTGCCATGGGGTGTGGCGTGCGTCGAGCTGACAGACTGTCGATGACGTAGCACTTGACGAAGACATACGGATACGACCACGGAGGCGGCGCAGTGTCGGATTCCAGGACCCCTGCGCAGATCGAGGCGGATATCGTCCGCCGCCGAGACCTGCTGGCCGAGACACTTGATGAGATCGGTGTACGGGTGCACCCGAAGACGATCATCGGGGATGCGAAGGCCAGGGTCGCCGCGACCGTCGACCACACGGCCGGGCGGGCGTTCGTCGCCGCGAACCGGCTGCTCACGGATGTGAGGGCGCGCTTTGTGCATCACGACGGCGCGCCCCGGCTCGAGCGGGTGGTGCCGGTGGCCCTCGCCGTCGTGGGGGTCGTCGGTCTGCTGGCGCTGTCCACCAGGAAGCGGAAGGTGTGACCGGCTGTGACCCCGGCGAGGTGCGGGGCGGGCCTGGGCAGGTAGGTTCGTGCTTGTGAGCGAGAACACGCACGACAAGCTGCCGATCAAGATGCTGCACGACCGGGTGCTGGTCCGGTCCGACGCCCCGGAGGGGGAGCGGCGTTCCGGGGGCGGCATTCTCATTCCGGCCACCGCCGCCGTCGGCCGTCGGCTGTCCTGGGCCGAGGTGGTCGCGGTCGGGCAGAACGTCCGCACGGTGGAGCCGGGTGACCGGGTGCTGTACGACCCGGAGGACCGGGCCGAGGTGGAGGTGCGCGGGGTCGCGTACATCCTCATGCGTGAGCGTGATCTGCACGCGGTGGCGGCCGACCGGTTCGAGGGCGGCGTGGACTCGACGGGGCTGTATCTGTAGCGCCGGCATCTCCGGCGACGATATGCCCGGGAGGGCCCGGTGACCATGGTCACCGGGCCCTCCTCGGCGTTGCTACGGTGGTCCGTACCCGACGAGACGCGCCGTACCGGGCTGGCAAAGACGACGCACCCCGTTTCCGCTTCGTCTCGGAGGTGCCCGTCATGGCCTGGGTCCTGCTGCTGCTCGCCGGTCTGCTCGAGGTCGGCTGGTCGATCGGTATGAAGTACACCGATGGATTCACCCGGCTGTGGCCCAGTGTCCTCACCGCTGCCGGGATCGTCGCGAGCATGCTCCTCCTGTCCTGTGCCGCGAGAACGCTGCCGATCGGTACGGCGTACGGCGTCTGGGTCGGCATCGGTGCGGCCGGTGCGGCGGTGTTCGGCATGGTCGTGCTGGGGGAGCCGGCGACCGCCGCCCGGATCTTCTTCGTCGTGCTGCTTCTGGTGGCCGTGGTGGGTCTGAAGGCGACCTCGGGGCATTAGGCCGTGGTGTCAGACCCGTGGTGTCAGACCCGTGGTGTCAGGACGTGGTGGAGAAATCCGGCCTGGCTCGCGGGCGACGGCGCTGTTTGTGAGGTACGGATTGCCCCCGTCACCGTCCGGGGGGCAGCGCGGGGAGGCCCGTCCAGGGGCCGTCGGTGCGCCCCTGTGCCGGGAGGCCTCGGCTCGGAGCCGTATGCCCCGGGGCGGGCCGGCGCGGTGCGCGGCCCGTTTCCGCGGATGGGTGGTTCGTGGCGCGGCCCGGGGCCGGTGGTGCCATCGGGACGATGTCGTCTTCGGTGTCGTCTTCGTCCCGGCTGTCGCCTTCGCGCCGGTCTCCCTCGTCGAACCGCTCACGTCCGGAAGGCTCGTCGTCGAGAGACCAGGGCCCCTCCGGTGTCAGTTCCTCCTCCGCTTCCTCGTCGAGCAGCAGGTCGAAGTCGGTGACCCGCCTACCCTTCAGCGCGTCCGCCGTGTACTGCGCCCAGATCCGGGCCGGGGGCCCGCCGCCGCTGATCCTGGCGTACCCCAGAGCCCCGTACAGCGGCTTGTGCACCCCGGTGTCCGGGTCCTGGCCCATCACGGCGACGACCGTCGCCAGCTCGGGTGTGTAGCCGGCGAACCACGCCGCCTTGTCGTCCTCCGCCGTGCCCGTCTTCCCGGCGGAGGGCCGCCCCGCCTGCTGCGCCGCGGCGCCCGTGCCCTCCTCCACCACGCTCCGGAGCATCAGCGTGGTCGTGTCGGCGGCCTCCCGGCTGATGGCCTGTTCGGTCTCCCTGTCCGGCAGCTCGATTTCCTCGCCGCTCCTGGAGATGCTCTCGACCAGTGAGTACGTGCCGTGCCTCCCGTGGTTGGCGAGGGTCGCGTACGCCTCCGCCAGCTCGAGGACGCTCGGGGTCGCCACGCCGAGCGCGATGGACGGATATGCCGTCAGGTCGGGGGTGCCGGGCGGGACGCCGAGGGCGATCGCCGTCCGTCTGACCCGGGCGGGGCCGACGTCCTGCGCGAGCTGGGCGTACACCGAGTTCACCGATGAGTCCGTGGCGGCGCTGACCGTCATGGGGCCGTACGAGCGGTTGTCCTCGTTCTCCGGGGCGTAGCCGATGGGCCCGTCGGGGCCCTGCACCTCGCGCTGATCGGTGCCGTCGTACAGCGTCTCGGGGGTGATCCGGCGGCCGTCTTCGGTGCGGGAGCCGTGTTCGACGGCGGCCGTGAAGACAAACGGCTTGAAGGTGGAGCCGACCTGGTAGTCCCGGCGTGTCGCGTTGTTGACGAACTGTCGGGTGTAGTCGACCCCCCCGTACATCGCGACCACCTTTCCGGTGGCCGGATCGATCGAGGCGCCGCCGACGCGGACGTTGCGGTCGGCGGCCCGTCCGGCCTTCCGGTGGGTCATCACATGGTCGTCGACGGCTCTGACGAGAGCGTCCTGCTTCGGTTTCTGCAGGGTGGTGACGATCCGGTAGCCGCCGTGCGCGAGGGTGTTGTCGTCGATGATCCCGTGGCCGACGAGGTAGTCCTCGACGGCCTGGACGACGTAGCCGCGCTGTCCCGACAGCCCGGTCGCGGGGCGTGCGGGTCCCGGCGTGGGGAAGGTCATGGCCGCGCGTTCGGCCGGGTCGAGCCAGTGCTCCTTCATCATGCCGTCGAGTACGTAGTTCCAGCGGGCGAGTGCGGCGGGCTTGTTCTCGGGGCGGGTCGTCACGTCGAACGCGCTGGGAGCGTTGAGCAGGGAGGCGAGGTAGGCGCCCTCCGCGGTGTCCAGCTCGGACACGTCCTTGCCGTAGTACGCCATGGCCGCGGCCTGGATGCCGTACGCGTTCCGCCCGAAGTAGCTGGTGTTGAGGTAGCCCTTCAGGATGTGGCTCTTGCTCTCCTCGCGGTCCAGCTTGATCGCGATGAAGAACTCCTTCACCTTCCGGGTGATGGTCTGTTCCTGGCCCAGGTAGTAGTTCTTGACGTACTGCTGGGTGATGGTGGAGCCGGACTGTCTGCCCTTGCCGGTGAGGGTGTTCCAGCCGGCGCGGATCATCGCCTGGGGGTCGACGGCCCGTTCGGTGTGGAAGTCCCGGTCCTCGGCGGCGAGCACGGCGTGCTGGACTGTTCGCGGCACCTGCGCCAGCTCGACGTTCTCCCGGTTGATCTCGCCGTCCCGGACGATCTGGGTGGTGCCGTCCGCGTAGAAGTAGACGTTGGACTGGGCGACGGCCAGGGCGTTGGCCGGTGGGATGTGGACCAGCAGGTATCCGGCGATGAAGCCGCCGAAGAGGAGCAGCCCGCCGACCAGGAACGCGCCGCACAGCATCCGCCAGGTGGGAACGAGACGGCGCAGTCCGGTGCGGGGCGGGCGGGGTCTGCCGCTTCTGCTTCCCGTGCCCGCCGTACCCCCCGTTCCCTGAGCGTGGTCCGGGGGGTCCGTGACTCGCTGCCTCGCCTGCTCGTCGCTCATGTCGGTGGGGACTCCTCGGCCCGTTGGTCGCGGACGCTGCTCTACTGGGTCATTTCGGGCTATTGGCCCGTTGTGCCCATACTGCCCCGCTTGTCCTTCTCGCGCCGATAACCCCCGTACCACCGATCCGAATACGGTCGCGTGGCAGATCCCTTTGGGCTAGGGTCGGGCGCTTTGGCTCCCCATGACCTGAGGAGGCTTGTATGCGGCTCTACGGGGTCGTGGCCGCAGGCGGGTTCCGGCGCTACGCGACCTACCGAGTGGCCACCGCCGCGGGAGTGTTCACCAACACGGTCTTCGGCTTCATCGTGGCGTACACCTATATCGCCCTGTGGGGTGAACGCCCGAACCTCGGCGGGTACGACCTTCCTGAAGCCCTCACTTACGTGTGGCTGGGCCAGGCCCTCCTGATGACCTGCGCGATGCTCGGAGGCGGCTTCGAGGACGAGCTCATGGAGCGCATCCGCACGGGTGACATCGCTATCGACCTCTACCGCCCTGTCGACCTCCAACTGTGGTGGCTGGCCGGGGACCTGGGTCGCGCCGCGTTCCATCTGCTGGGCCGGGGTGTCATCCCGATGGTGGCGGGTGGGCTCGCCTTCGATCTGGCGCTGCCCGGCTCACTGCTGGTCTGGCCCGCGTTTCTGCTCTCCGTCGTGCTCGGCGTCGTCGTGAGCTTCGCGGTCCGCTATCTGGTGGCACTGTGCGCCTTCTGGCTGATGGACGGCACGGGCGTGCTGAACATCGTGTGGCTCGCCGGGATGTTCTTCTCCGGGATGCTGCTGCCCCTCACCCTCTTCCCCGGCGCGCTGGGAGAGGTGGCGCAGGTCCTGCCCTGGTCCGCGCTGCTCCAGGTGCCGGCCGACATCTTCCTCGGCAAGCACACCGGCTGGGCGCTGGCCGGGGCGTACGCCTTCCAGGCCGGCTGGGCGGTGGCGCTGCTCGCGGCCGGGCGGCTGGTGCAGTCGGCCGCGACCCGGAAGGTGGTGGTCCAGGGTGGCTGACGCGCTGCGGGCCTATGTGCTGATCGCCGTGATGTGGATCCGCTCGACCATGACGTACCGGGCGTCATTCGTCATGACGGCGTTCGGGAACTTCGCGGCGACCGGCTTCGACTTCGCCGTGATCCTGCTGATGTTCGCGCACGTGGACGAGCTCGGCGGGTACACGCTGCCCGAGATCGCTTTCCTGTACGGGGCCGCGGGGACGGCCTTCGGCCTCACCGATCTGCTGATGGGGGCACTGGACCGGCTCGGCCGCCGGGTGCGCGACGGCACGCTGGACACCTTCCTCGTGCGGCCCGCGCCGGTGCTCGCCCAGGTGGCCGCCGACCGTTTCGCACTGCGCCGTCTCGGCCGCATCCTCCAAGGGCTGCTGGTCCTGGGCTACGCCCTCCTCACCCTGGACATCGCCTGGACTCCGCTGAAGGCCGCCATGGTGCCGCTGATGGTGCTGAGCGGTACGGCGATCTTCTCGTCGGTCTTCGTCGCGGGCGCGGCCTTCCAGTTCGTCGCGCAGGACGCCGCCGAGGTGCAGAACTCGTTCACGTACGGCGGAAACACCCTGCTCCAGTACCCGCCGACGCTGTTCGCGAAGGACCTCGTGCGGGGCGTGACCTTCGTCGTGCCCCTGGCCTTCGTCAATTGGCTGCCGGGACTCCATGTCCTGGGACGGCCCTATCCGCTGGACCTGCCGGGCTGGCTGGCGTTCACCCCGCCGCTCGTCGCGGTGGGGTGCTGTGCGCTCGCCGGGGTGGCCTGGCGGGCGGGTCTTCGTTCCTACCGCAGTACCGGGAGCTGATGCGCTGTGGAATCCATGAAGCCCACGGAGACTCTCATCGAACTGGAGGACGTCGAAAAGGTCTTCGACGTCCGCCGTAAAGCCGGCCGGCTGCGCAGGGAGAAGACACAGGTGCGGGCCGTCGACGGTATCTCCTTCCGGGTGCCGCGCGGCGAGATGGTCGGCTACATCGGCCCCAACGGCGCCGGGAAGTCCACCACCATCAAGATGCTGACGGGCATTCTGACGCCCAGCGGCGGCCGGCTGCGGGTCGCCGGGATCGACCCCGCACGCGAACGGACCCGGCTCGCCCGGCGGATCGGGGTGGTATTCGGGCAGCGCACCACCCTCTGGTGGGACCTGCCGCTGATCGACTCGTACCGCCTCGTCCACCGGATGTACCGCATCCCCGACACCCGCTACCGCGAGAACCTCGACCGCTGTGTGGAGCTGCTGGACCTCGGCGAGCTGCTGAACGTGCCCGTACGGCAGCTCTCGCTCGGGCAGCGGATGCGCGGTGACATCGCGGCGGCGCTGCTGCACGACCCCGAGGTGCTGTACCTCGACGAGCCGACCATCGGCCTCGATGTCATGTCGAAGGCGAAGGTGAGGGAGTTCTTGCGGGAGCTCAATGCCGAGCGGGGCACGACGGTGCTGCTCACCACGCACGATCTGACCGACATCGAGCAGTTGTGCAGGCGGGTGATGGTCATCGACCACGGCCGGCTGGTGTACGACGGTGATCTGGCCGGACTGCACGAGGTGGGCGCGAGCGAGCGCACGCTGGTGGTGGACCTGGAGCGGGAGCTGCCGGCGATCGAGGTGCCCGGGGCCCGTACGGCACGGGTGGAGGGCCCCCGGCAGTGGCTGGCGTTCCCGGCGTCGGAGTCGGCGGCTCCGATCGTGGCCGCGATCGCGTCGGACTATCCGCTGAAGGACCTGTCCGTACGGGAACCGGACATCGAGACCGTGATCGCGAAGATGGTGTACCAGACAGGAGCCGACGGGGCGGCGCAGCAGCGTGTTCGAGCCCCCACCCCTTGATTACGCTTCTCGTATGACAAGCGATCTTCCGGAGAGACGCGAGACGCGTGAGACAGTCCAGACGGGTGAGACGGCCCAGACGGGTGAGATGCGTGAGATGCGTGCCTCCGACGCCGAGCGGGAGCGTGTCGCCGAGCGTCTGCGCGAGGCGGTCGCCGAGGGTCGGCTCGACATGGAGGAGTTCGGGGAGCGCCTGGACGCCGCGTTCAAGGCGCGCACCCACGGGGAACTGGAGCCCCTGGTACGGGACCTCCCGGCACCGGTGCCGAGCCGGCCCTCCTCCCCGGTGGTGGCGCCGGTGGGCGGCGACGCGCCGTGGTCGCAGCGCATCGGCAGGCCCGCGAGCTCCCGCGGGGCGTTCGCCTTCTGGGGCGGTTTCGGGCGCAAGGGGACCTGGACCATCGGCCGCCTCTTCACCGCCGTCGTCGTGCAGGCCGGCGGGGAGATCGACCTGCGCGAAGCGAGCTTCGAGGACCGGGAGACCGTGATCCGCTGCATAGCGATCATGGGAGGTGTCGAGATCACCGTGCCCCCGGACCTGCACGTGGACGTCCATGGCTTCGGCCTCATGGGCGGATTCGCCGAGAACCACCGCTCCGTCGCCCCCGAGATCGCTCCGGACGCCCCACGGGTGACGATCACCGGCTTCGCCCTGCTGGGCGGTGTCGGCGTCGAGCGCAAGCTCCGCAAGGCCGACAAGCTCCGGTTGAAGGAGGCCCGCCGCCGCGCCCGCCTGGAGAGGCGTGAGCGGCGCCGGTCGCGGGGCCGCCTGGAATAGCCCCTAGGTGACCGTTCAGGGTTACTCAGGGCCCGCCGCGGGAACTCGACATGCGCCCCGGGAGTAGGTCAGGTAGGGAAGGGACGATACATACGCGGACGGGTGGAGCGGATGAAACGTACTGAAGGCGCCCAGCCGGACACCCCAGCGGGCACCCGCGCCGCTGCGGGGACCAGGGTCGCGCCGCTCGCCTCGTTCGCGTACACCGCCGCCGACGAGGAGAAGCGCCGCGGGGTGCGACGGATGAAGCTGACCGCGACCGGGCTGCTCCTCTTCGTCGCGGTGATCTTCGTCCTCGCCACGTGGGCGAAGAACTCCGGGATCGAGGGCTGGCCCGGCTATGTGGCGGCGGCGGCCGAGGCGGGCATGGTCGGTGCGCTGGCCGACTGGTTCGCGGTCACCGCGCTGTTCAGACACCCTCTCGGCATTCCCATCCCGCACACCGCGATCATTCCCAACAAGAAGGATCAGCTCGGTGCCTCGCTCGGCTCATTCGTCGGCGAGAACTTCCTTTCGGCCGATGTCGTACGGGCCCGGCTGCGGTCCCTCCAACTAGGTGGCCGGGTCGGTGCGTGGCTTGCCGAGCCCGCCCACGCGGACCGGGTGACATCGGAGCTCTCCACGGCGCTGCGCGGCGCACTCACGGTGCTCCGCGACTCCGATGTCCAGGCGGTCGTCGGTGAGGCGATCACGCGTCGCGCGGAGGCGGCTGAGATCGCCCCGGGCATCGGCAAGACGCTGGACAAGATCGTCGCCGACGGCGCCCACCACCGCGGTGTCGACCTGATCTGCGCCCGCGCCCATGACTGGCTGGTGTTCCACGCCGACTCGGTGATGGACGCGGTCCAGGGGGGAGCGCCCGGCTGGACCCCGCGATTCGTCGACCGGAAGGTCGGCGAGCGGGTCTACAAGGAGCTGCTGCGCTTCGTCACTGAGATGCGTGACTCTCCCGGCCATCCCGCGCGCGGTGCGATCGACCGCTTCCTCACCGACTTCGCCGCCGATCTCCAGGCCGACACGGACACCCGTGTGCGGGTGGAGCGTATGAAGTCGGACTTCCTCGCGCGTTCCGAAGTGCAGGACATCATCGCCTCCGCCTGGGCCTCCGTGCGTACGATGATCATCTCTGCCGCGGACGACGAACGCAGCGAGCTGCGGCTGCGCGCCCGTACCTCCCTCATGGCCTTCGGCGCCCGGCTGGCCACGGATGGACGGTTGCAGCGGAAGCTGGAGGGGTGGGTCGAGGAGGCCGTGGTGTACGTCGTCACCACGTACCGCACCGAGATCACATCCCTGATCAGCGACACGGTCGCGAGCTGGGACGCCGAGCACACCTCACGCAAGATCGAGGCCCATATCGGCCGCGACCTCCAGTTCATCCGGATCAACGGCACGGTGGTCGGTGCGCTGGCGGGCCTGGCGATCTACACGGTCGCACATGCGCTGGGCGCGTGACCCGACCGGCAAGGTCGGGGTCACGCGCCCAGCTCCAAGGGGGAGTTGCCTAGGAATACGCAGCGGAACACCCCTGTGTTCAAAGCGAGTTCAGAGCGAATTGGAGCGAGTCACTGCCCAGGAGGCGAGAGCCATTCCACCGGCCACGGTGAACACGGCAGGCCACGCGCCCAGCTTCTTCGCCAGCGGATGCGAGCCGGCGAAGGCCGCGACATAGGCCGCGCCCAGCCCTGCCGCGGCCCTGCCCCCGGCCTCCCGCTGCCACTGCCGCGCGGCAGCGGCCCCCGCCGCGGCCAGTGCGACCCCTCCGAGCGGCCGCTTCCCGGTCCAGCGGGCGATTCCGTATCCGCCGATGAGTCCGCTCGCCGCGACTGCCGCTGACGGGATCCTGGCCATGGTGCGCCGCCCTTCTTCGGGTGTTCGTTCGACTGGGCCCCGAGCTTAGGCGAGCTGTCCGCGCACGGCCCCGTCGGGGAACTCCGCGGTGTGGATGTTGGCGTAGTAGTCCTGCGGGTCGTCCTGGACCCGCCTCACCACGGCGCGCTTCAGTCCTTCCAGGCGCCCGGACACGGCGAAGATCCCGTCCGGCACCGGCCGGTTGAAGAAGTCGAGGACGACGTCGCCGTTCCTGCCCGGGGCGCCCTTGTGGAGATGCCCCTTGGACGGGCTCTGGATGTTGAACCAGGCATACGCGTAGTCGATCGCCGTCCCGTCCGTACGCAACTCGGCCATGGCCCGCCCGTCCGGGTCCCCGACCTTCGACCTGTCGCTCTTAGGGACCTCCTGACCACCGCTGGCGAGCGCCCGCAGCGTACCCGCGCCGGGCGCCCCGCCGACCGCCTGCCTGGTGATCGCCAGCGGGCTGAGGCTCTGTCCCAGCCGGGTGAGGCGGCCCTGCACGGACCCGCCCGGAAGCTGCGCGCTGTGAAGATCGACGGTGAAGCCGGTGGGGTTCACCAGGATGCGCCGGGCGAGCCCCGGGTCGGTCAGCTCGACCTGCCCGGCGGCGGCCCGCACGGTGTCGGGCATCGCCTTGCTGATCAGCGCCACCTTGGCGGGGGCCCGCTTGCCCGCGGGGCCGTCCGTGCGGCGGTTGCCCTCCCCGTCACCCTCGTGGAGATGACCGGACTCCGGTACGAAGCCCTTCCACCGCAGTGCGAAGACGACCCGGTCGCCCATGACCGTGATCACGGCGACCGCCGTGCCCTCGCGGGCACCAGTGAGCGTGGCGGCGTAGCTCACGGGGATGCCGCTCACGCGGACGCCACTCACGGGAACGGCGGCGGCGGGCCTGGCACGGGCGGCAGCGGCTCCGTCGACACCACCGACAACGCCGACGACACCGGCCACCATCGCCGCGGACACCACTACAGGAAGACGCCTCATGCGCGACTCAACGCGGATCACCGGGCTCGGGACACGTGCGCACCGCCGCGGTGTCCGCCGTTGCGGTGAAGCGCCCCGGATCGCACCCTGGTAACAGAGACAGGGGAGACCGCCATGCCCACGCTCGAAGAACAGATCGACATCACAGCACCCGGTGACGTGGTCTGGGACCACCTGCACCAGGTCGAGGACTACCCGCGCTTCGTCGGAGGAGTCCGCGAAGCCCGGCGCGAGGGCACGTCGGGGATCCATGTGGATCTGGAGGGCGCGCGCGGCACCGCACGCGGAATCGACGCCGCCACCGAGGACCTCAGGCCCCAGGAAACGATGACCTGGAGGACCGTGGACGCCCCCCACCTCAGCGGCTCCGTCTCACTCCTCCCGCTCGACGCGACCCACACGAGGGTCCAGGTGCGTATGGAGTACGACCCCGGCGAGGCGCACGACGCCTTCGGGGGCCCCAGGGGGTTCGCCCAGTCGTCCGCCTTCGAACGGACCGTCCGGCAGGACCTCCACCAGTTCAAGGACCTGGTGGAACTGACGTACCCCGCCAAGCAACGCCCGTACGGCGAAGGTGATCCGTCATGACGCAGCACTGGAACATCGACCTCTCGTTCGAGGAAGACGGGACCCGGACCGCCTGCATGGCCTCGCTCAGCGGCCCCGACGCCCCCGGCGTCCAGGGCCTGGGCATAGCCAGGCGCAGTCCGGGCGACACCCCGGACACGAAGATCGGCGAAGAACTGGCAGCCGCCCGCGCCTGCTCGAAGCTGGCCCACGAACTGGTGGACCGCGCGGCGGCGGACGTGGAGAACCACACCCACCGCCCGGCCGACATCGCGATGTGACCAACGAGCACGCAGGAAGGGCCGGCCGGCTGCTGCCCCGATCCTCCCCGGCGCACGGCCCTCAGCCCTCCGGCCTGGGTGCCGTGCCCCGGTCCTTCCCCGCGTACGAGCCTCAGCCCTCCGGCCTGGGTGCCGTCACCCGCACCTCGAACCCTTCCACCCCCTGAGGCGCCTCATCGGCCACCTCGACCCGCCTCACCTCCGCCGCCGGAGGCCCCTCCCGCGTCCACCGCACCACGGTCTCCACGGCATCCGACTCCCCTTCGAACACCGCTTCCACATTCCCGTTGGCCAGATTCCGCACCCACCCGGACACCCCGTACTCCAGAGCCACCCGCCGGCAGGTGTCCCGGTAGAACACGCCCTGGACCAGCCCTGACACGATCACGCGCTTCCGCACCATGCTCCGGATCGTACGAGCCACCCGCCTCCCGAGAGTGGCACTCACTCGCGGTGAGCCGCCGAGTCCTGCCTCCGTTCACGGCGACATTGCGCGCTGCTTGCTCCCAGAGGGGGCGGCCCGCTCAGATCTGGTTGGCGCCGTGGCACTCCCTGTACCTCGTTCCCGTCCCGCACCAGCACTCCGCTCCCTTCGCCGGCGGCCACGGCACCGCGCGGCCGCGGGCGGCCAGGGTGGTGGCGTATTGGGGGAGCAGGTGGGGGTCTTCGGGAGAGGTGGCTTCGGAGGCGGCGAAGGCCTCGTAGGAGGGCACCGTGCCGGTGACGATGCCCAGGTTGCCCGTGCCGGCGGTGGAGAGGTCGCGCAGGGCGGATTCGATGGAGGTGAGGTGGGTCTCGTGGGCGGGGTACTCCGCCGTCAGCGCCGGGTAGGCGGTGAGGAGTTCGCTGAGTTCCCCGGTCGGCCAGTGGAGCACGGCGACCGGGAAGGGGCGGGAGAGGGCTGCGCGGTAGGTGCCGAGTTCGGTGCGCAGGCGGGCGATCTCGGCGCGGAGTTCGGTGGGGTCGGACGAGCCGAGGGCCCAGAGGCGGTTCGGGTCGTGGAGTTCGTCGAGCGGAACGGCGGCCGTGTGGAGGCGGTCGGCCAGGGTGTCCCAGTCGTCGTGGGGGAGGGCGAGCAGGCGGCGGACGCGGTGGCGGCCGGTGAGGAGCGACTGGGTGGCGTAGGGGATCTCGTCGTCGGGGGCGATGAGCCGGGTGACGGCGGTGGTGAAGGTGTCGTGGGCCGCGTCGAGCTCGTCGTGGGCTTCCAGGGTCTCGGCGATGATCTCCCACGGGGCCGCTTCCTCGGGGGCGGCCACGCGGATGCCCTCGATGAGCGCCCGGGCCTCGGCCTCGTGGCCGTACTCCCACAGGTTCGCCGCTTGCAGGGCCTTGATCAGGTACGGGTTGTCCGGGGCGTCCGCGAGCAGGCCGTCGTACAGGCTGGTCGCGCGGGTGCGGTCGCCCGACAGTTCCAGATGGGCCGCGGCTTGGAGCAGCAGCGGTTCACTGTCCTCGGGGTACTGCTCCGCAGTGCGCAGCAGACGCTCGGCTTCGGCGGTGTGGTCGGCAGGCGTGTCGGGGCGCATGCAGCACACCGTACTGCCGTATGGCCGTACCGCCGTAGGGCCCCTTCACGGCTCTGGTGAGTTGGCGGCGCTGCCCTTATCGTGCGGCCGTGCGGATACCCGTGATCGTCCACCGGTGCCGGACGCTCCGCCACGGCCGGGTCGTGCTCGCCCGGGGGCTGTGGGCCGTGGCCGAGGCTGCCGTGACCTTTGGTGTGGTCGTGCTGCTCCTCGTCGCCCATCAGCTCTGGTGGACCAACCGGCAGGCGAGAGACGGGGCGCAGCGCCAGGTGCGGGCCCTGGAGCGGGAGTGGGGCAGGGCCGCGCCGGCGGAGCACGGGCGGGATCCCGGGGACGGTGCCGCAACACCGGAAGCGGAAGGGACGGACGGCGGGGCGGGCGCGATGGCACCGTCTCGACGCGAGGCGCCCCGCTGGGAGCGGGCCTACGCCATCCTGCGTGTCCCCCGGCTGGGACTGGTCGCCCCGGTCGCCGAGGGCACGGCGAAACGCGGCGTACTGGACAAGGGGTACGTCGGGCACTACGAAGGGACCGCCCAGCCGGGGCAGCCCGGGAACTTCGCGGTCGCCGGGCACCGCAACACACACGGCGAGCCGTTCCGCTACATCAACCGGCTGCGGGCGGGCGACACCGTCGAGGTCGAGACACGTGACGCCGTGTTCACCTACCGGGTCGACAAGCGGCTGCCGCAGACCTCCGCGCGGGACGGCGGGGTGATCGCGGCCGTCCCGCTGAGCAGCGTGAAGCCGGAGTACGGGTACGGCGGGCCCGGCTACTACCTGACCATGACCACGTGCACGCCCGAGTACACGTCGAAGTACCGGCTCGTGGTGTGGGGAAAGCTCGCCTCGGTGCGACCCCGCTGAGGAAGCCCCTTAGAATCAGTGGGTTTTCCGGTCAGGTGATATTCCGGTGATATGCGCATGGGGGCGGGTTCATGGTGAGCAGACGAGGCCTGCTGGGCGGGGCGGCCATCATCGGCGCGGCAGCGCTGTCCGGTGTGGCGGCAGGAGCACGGGCGGCCACGGCGGCGGAGTCGGGGGCGTCGCCCGCGCCGCTCGGACCCGTTGCCGTACCGCATCTGATCGAGGCGGACCGGATGGTGCAGTACCAGCGTCTGCTGGCCGCCGGGTATCTGCCCGACGGGCTGGCCGGCCACTGGCCGCTTGACGGCAGCGGCGCGGATCGGTCCGGGAACGAGCGGGCCGTCACGCTGGGCGCCGGGGCGAGCTGGAGCGCCCTGCGGGTGGCGGGGGAACTGAGCTTCGACGGCTCCTCCCATGCGTACGCCGCCACGGCGTCCGTGCTCGACACCGCGTCCCCCTTCACGGTCTCGGCGTGGGTCCGGCTCTCCGACGGCCTGGAGCGCGGGGCCGACCCCGGCGATCCGGCGAACGGGGCGGACATGACGAACTGGTATACGGCGGTGAGCCAGGACGGGGCCAAGTGCAGCCGCTTCCTGCTCCATTACTCCCCGGACGCCGGGACCTGGGCGTTCCGGGTCCGTGATGAGGACCAGACGGCCAAGCCGACGGTGGTCGCATCGCTGCCTGCCAAGCCGGGTCTGTGGACGCACCTCGCCGGGGTGTGGGACGGCACGAAGATCCACTTGTATGTCGACGGCGTGCTCCAGGGCAGCGCCGACGCGGCGATCTCATGGGCCGCGACCCGGGGCTTCAACATCGGACGAGCCTGGCTGGATGGTGCGCCGGTGAACCGCTTCAAGGGCTCCATCGCCGATGTGCGGGCCTACGCAAGGGCATTGACGGGTGATGAGGTCGCCCTGGTGAGCGGTCTCAGGGGCCGCAGCAACAACGTCTACCTCGTCGACGAGACGCCCTCGGTGGTCTGGGGGCAGCCGTCGCAGCCCGCCGGCTGGGTGGCCAAGGCCCGCTGCTCCTCGTTCATGACCCGCGTCCTCACATACACCTACCCCTGGGCCACGGACAGCTACTTCACCACGCACTTCCATGACCGGGGCCCGGAGGCCGAGGACTACCACGACGCCTTCAATGCCGGGGCGGGCCCGCGTTTCAAGAAGATCCGCAAGGTCGCCGACCTCCAGCCCGGCGATCTCATCGCCATCGACTACAAGGGCAGCGTGGAGGGGAGCACGGGCCACATCGTGATGGTCCGTGACGTCAAGGGTGTCTACACGGGGTCCGGGAACGTCTCCGGCGAGACCCAGTACGCGGTGGAGATCATCGACTGCAGCGCCAGTCCGCACGGTGTCTACGGGGCTGCTGACTATGCGCGATTCCCGGACACGAGGATGGTGGGCGTGGCGGACGGCGGCGACCTCGAGGGGGTCGGCATCGGGCACATGATGTTCTACGCCTCCAATGCGACCGGCGAGTTCTCGCGGTACCGGTCGAGCGTCAACGCGGGGACCACGAAGACGTACGGCGTCGCGCAGCGGTCCGTCGTGGCGGCGCGCATCGTGTGACGTGCGTGGGGTGCGTGGGACGGACGGGCCTGAGGTGCCGGACAGGCCTGCGGGGACGGCGGGTTGCGGGCGTCCTGAGTTGTCCACAGGGGAACCCACGATCGATTTTGCTCGTGTATAACGAGTGAAGGTCCGTATCAAAGGTGCGGAGATGGCGAGGTCCGAGAGGAGGCAACGGCCATGACCACGCGACCATGGCGTATGGCGCAGCCGCTCGTGCTGCTCCTGTTCATCCTCGTCGAGGTGTTCCTGTCCGAGGGCATCGGTCTGTCCGTCGCTGTCGCGCTCGCCGCCACGGCCGCCGTCGGTGCCGCCCTCGTGTCCTGTGCGCTGGTGCTCTCGCGGTCGGGTCCGCGGGTGCCTCGGACTCGAATACGGACCGCGATTCGGGACCGTGAGCAGCGCACCGCCTTCCTGCCGCAGCGTGACCCCGACGCCTCGGGTCGCTCCAGGCCCCGGGCTCCGGGCCGTCCGTTCACGACGGCCGCGTAGGGGCAGCTGACCGCTTCATCCGCTCGCGGGTTCTGAGGCCCGGTCTCGGGTCCCTCTTCGCGTGCCGTCATGCCGACACATCTGTTTCCGGCACGACGGAACCCGGAGGGCTCCCATGTCCGCTTTCACTTCTTTCTCTTCCTTGACGTCCGCCTTCGCCTCGCTGGTCGGGCAGCTCGCCGACCTTGTGCAGCCTGTGTTCCAGGAGGGCGCGACCGCCGTCGCGATCATCCTGTTCACGGCGCTCGTGCGGCTTGCCGTCCTTCCGCTCTCACGGGCAGCGGCGCGGGGGCAGAAGGCCCGGGCGCGGCTCGCGCCGCAGCTCGCAACGCTGCGTGAGAGGCACAGCCGGCACCCGGAGCGGCTCCAGCAGGCGGTCCTGGAGTTGCACGCCAAGGAGAAGGTGTCACCGCTGTCGGGGCTGCTTCCCAGCCTGATGCAGGCGCCGGCGTTCTTCCTGCTGTACCAGGTGTTCACCGGGGACGGTCTGGGCGGGGAGCTGTTCGGCGCCCCGCTGGGCGGGCGGTGGCTGGAGGCGCTCGGGGGCGGCGGGGTGTTCGGGGCCGCGGGGCTGGTGTACCTGGGATTGTTCGCGGTCGTCGGGGCGGTGGCCACATTCACCTCTGTGCGCACCCGGCGGCAGCTGGCGGCGTCAGCGCAGCCGGGGCCGGCGGGCCAGCCGGGGCTGCCGGGCATGGGGGTTGTCGCGAAGGTGGTGCCCCTGCTCTCCTTCGCCACCCTCGTCACGGTGGCCGTGGTGCCTCTGGCGGCTGCGCTGTATGTCGTCACGAGCACCGTCTGGAGCGCGGTGGAGCGGGTGGTTCTGTACCGGGACATGCCCGCTGCGGGAGCCCTGGCTACCGCCGGGTAAGGGTCCAGTCCGTGAAAGGGGGCTTGCGAGGGGTGCGGGCGGCTTGGAGGATCGGCTGAACCTCCGGTGGCCGCACCCATCGGCCATGCCTGTCGGGATGACCTCGACCACAGGGAGAAGGCCATGAAACTGCTGCGTGTCGGACCGGTGGGGGCGGAGCGTCCCGCGTTGCTCGACCGGGACGGGGTGACTTTGAGGGATCTGTCAGCGCTGGTGGGTGACATCGACGGGCGGCTGCTCGCCGACGATGGCGCGCTGGACCGGATCAGGGCTGCGGACGAAGCGGGTCGGCTGCCCGTGCTCGACGCGGCCGGGCTGCGCACGGGACCGCCGCTGTCACGCGTCGGCAAGGTGGTGTGCATCGGGCTGAACTACCACGACCACGCGGCCGAGACCGGTGCCACGGCGCCCACCGAGCCCGTCGTCTTCTTGAAGGCGGCCGACACGGTGGTGGGCCCGGACGACGTCGTGCTGGTGCCCCGTGGTGCGGAGAAGACGGACTGGGAGGTGGAGTTGGCGGTCGTCATCGGGAGGACCGCCCGCTATGTGGGGTCGGACGACGAGGCACTCGCGTGCGTCGCGGGCTACGCGGTTGCGCACGACATATCGGAGCGCGCCTTCCAGCTGGAGCGCGGCGGCACCTGGGACAAGGGCAAGAACTGCGAGACGTTCAATCCGCTCGGGCCCTGGCTGGTGACGCGGGACGAAGTGCCCGACCCCCAGGCTCTGACGCTCAGCCTCTGGGTCAACGGCGAGCTGAAACAGCACGGTTCCACCGCCGACCAGATCTTCCCGGTGGCCGAAGTGGTCCGCTACGTCAGCCAGTTCATGACCCTGTACCCCGGGGACGTGATCAATACCGGTACGCCCGCAGGTGTGGCACTGGGGCAGCCGGAGCCCAGGCCGTATCTGAGGGCCGGTGATGTCGTCGAGCTGGAGATCGACGGACTCGGACGCCAGCGGCAGGAGTTGAAGGACGCGTAAGGAGAGGCACAGGGGAGGCGCAGAGGAGATGAGCCGCGGAGGAGGTGCGGGGGATTCACCCCCTCCGCGGCGTCAGGTGGTGATGAGGCGGGTCAGCGCCTCGACCACCATCGCATGGTCCTCGGCCTGGGGGAGGCCGGAGACCGTGACCGTGCCGATGACGCCCGCGCCATCGACGTGGATCGGGAACGAACCACCGTGGGCCGCGTACTGGTCCGGGTCGAGACGCGACGACGCCTCGAACGTGGTGCCCTTGGCCCGGAACCTGCTGCCGACCAGGAGGGAGCTCTCGCCGTAACGCTCCACGACCCGCCGCTTACGGTCGATCCAGGCGTCGTTGTCGGCCGATGTGCCCGGCAGCGCGCAGTGGAAGAGCTGCTGTGCGCCACGGCGGATGTCGATCGTGACAGGGGCCCGACGCTCCCGGGCGAGCTCGACCAGCACCGTGCCGAGCCGCCAGGCGTCGTCATGGGTGAAGCGGTGGAGGACGAGCTGCCGTTCCTGAGCCTCCAGCGCATCGATGCCCGGCGCGTTCGGGAGGTCGATCATGAGCCGAGCTCCACGGCGATGCCCTCGCGGGCGGAGCGGCGGGCCGCCTCCAGGACGTCCAGAGCGGCAGCGGCCTCCTCGGCGGTGACCGGGGGCGGGGTGCCGTCGCGCAGGGCATCGGCGATCGCGGCGTAGTACGCCGGATAGTCGCCCGGCAGTGTCTCGACCGGGTGCCCGCCACCGGTGAGCGGGGACTCACCGGAACCGAGCCTGCCCCAGAGCTGCTCGGGCTCCACGCCCCAGCAGGTGTCCCCGGGGCGCGGGCGCGCGCCGTCCCGCAGGGCGGTCTCCTGCGGGTCGAGGCCGTACTTGACGTAGCCCGCGGAGGAGCCGAGTACCCGGAAGCGGGGGCCGAGCTGGGCCGCGGTGGCGCTCACGTACAGATGCGAGCGCACCCCGTTCGCATGGGTGACGGCGATGAAGGTGTCGTCGTCCGTCTGAGCACCGGGGCGGCGCACATCGGACTCCGCGTAGACCCGGACGGCAGGGCCGAAGAGGACGAGTGCCTGGTCGACGACATGGCTGCCAAGGTCGTAGAGCAGTCCGCCGAACTCCTCGGGAGCGCCCGACTCGCGCCAACCGCCCTTGAGCTGGGGGCGCCAGCGCTCGAAGCGGGACTCGAAACGCAGGACGTCTCCGAGCTCACCACCGTCGATGAGCCTGTGCAGGGTGCGGAAGTCGTTGTCCCAGCGCCGGTTCTGGAACACCGACAACAGCAGGCCGCGCTCCCGGGCCAGGGCACCGAGGGCGCGCGCTTCGGCGGCCGTACCCGCGATCGGCTTGTCCACGACCACCGGGAGACCGGCCTCAAGGGCTGCGGTGGCCACCGGGACGTGCGTCTTGTTGGGGGAGGCGATCACGATCAGGTCGAGTTCGTCCGCGCGGGACCACAGCCCCTCGGGAGTGGCGGCGAAACGCACCCCCGGATACGCGGCCCGTGCCTGCTCAAGGCGCTCGTCGCTCGACGTCACGACGGTGTCGAGGAGCAGGCCCGGGGTCGATGCGATCAGCGGGGCATGGAAGATCGACCCGGCCAGGCCGTAGCCGACGAGGCCGACGCGCAGGGGGGAGGAAGCACGGCGTGTCACCCCTCCACTTAAGCAACGCTGTTGCCAAACTGCAAGCGGCGGGCACAATGGGAGGGTGAGGGTGAACTGGGCCAGAGCGATCGGGGCGGCCGGAGAGGCCGCCGGTGCCGCTGCTGCGGCCGGGGCGGCAGCAGCGGGCGGCTGGGGCGTCGGCCCCGGCGTCAACCTGCCCCTGCTCCGCAATCACAACGCGGCACTGGTGCTCGATCTGCTCCGCACGGCGGGAGAGGACGGCATCAGCCGACTCGAGATCGCCGAGCGCACCGGCCTCACCCCGCAAGCCGTCAGCAAGATCACGGCCAGGCTCCGGGACGAGCAGCTCGTCACCGAGGCGGGCCGGCGCGCTTCCACCGGGGGCAAGCCGCGCACCGTACTGCGGCTGGTCCCCTCGGCGGCTTACGCGGTCGGGGTGCAGATGGACCGGGACGAGCTCACCGCCGTGCTGCTGGACCTGTCCGGCACCCAGGTGGCCAGCCGGGCCGTCACGGCCGATCTCGGCGCCGGTCCGGAGGTCGTCACCGGACGGATCGGGGACCAGGTGCGCGCGCTGCTGACCGACTCCCTGGCCGTCACGCCGGAGGGCGAGGAGCCCGAAGCGGCGGACGGCGCCACCGGGGCGGAGCGGAGCGAGGACCGTTTCGCGCGGGTGCTCGGAGTCGGCGTCGCCATGCCCGGGCCTCTCGACCACCGCACAGGAGTGCCGCTGCGCGTCACCGGCTACCCGGAGTGGGACGGCTACCGGCTGCGGGACGAGCTGGCCCGGAGGCTGGGCATCCCGGTCGTCCTGGACAAGGACACCAACGCCGCCGCACTCGGACTGCTGCTGCGCGGCGAGATCGGGGACTTCGCCTATCTGCATCTGGGCACCGGTATCGGAGCGGGCCTTGTGCTCGACGGGGCGCTGTACCGGGGAGTGCAGACCGGGGCCGGCGAGTTCGGCCACCAGGTCGTGCACCTCGACGGGCCCCCGTGCGCCTGCGGCAAGCGCGGCTGCATCGAGGTGATGTGCCTGGCAGCCGCCGAGCGCGGTGATATCGCCGAGGCCGCGCGGTTGCTGGGAGTCGGTGTGGACAACCTGGCCGCGCTGCTCGACATCGAGCAGGTGCTGCTCGGCGGCCGGGTCGTCGCCGCGGCCGAGGGCGAGTTCGTACGGGGCGTACGCTCCTCGCTCTCCTCGCGCACCCGGATGCTCGTGGCACCGGCGGGCGGCGGGGCGTACCGGGTGGCCGAGGGCGCTGCCCAACTGGTGCTCGCGCCGGTGTTCGGCCGGGCCGAGGTGGCTTTTGTTTCATATCCGGGCTGAGCGCCCCGCGTCCGATGCGGCATTCCCGGCTGAGCGCCCCGGCCCGATTGCGGCATGTCCGGGCTGAGCGCCCCGGCCCGATTGCGGCATGTCCGGGCTGAGCGCCTCGCGCCCCATTCCGGCGTATCCGGGCTGAGGATCGGGCTCGACGGCAACGGACACGGGCTGCGGATCGGGATCGGATCTTGGGCCGACCGGGCGTAATGGTGTGACTTTCTGACCGGTGATGCGCGGTGTTCCGCGGGCAGCGGGCTCACGCATGGCAGGGTCGTGCGCGTCGTGCCCGCAGGCTGTCCCCGAGCGAAGGGTCTCCCATGCGAATGCGCCGCGCCCTCGCCAACGGACTGGCAGCCGCCGTGATCACTCCCGCCGCCGTCCTCGCCGCACTCCCCGCCGTACTCCTCGGGCAGGCGTCGGCCGCTGCCGCACCGGCTCCGCCCCTGCCGTCGGCCTCGACGCCTTCGACGTCCCCCGAGCCGTTCTGCGGCAACGCACGGGCCCAGGGCCTGCCCATCGGCACCAGGATCGAGGGCGGTCCGGCCTCCTACCGGGCCGGCTCCGCCGCAGGCGCCTTCTCCGTGGTGCTGACGAACACCACCACCCAGCCCTGTGTGCACATCTATCCCGTCGTCGTGCTCACCGGACGGGACCATCCGCTCACCCCCGCCCGGATCCGGATGGAGTTCCTGGACGAGGGGCGCGGGACGTGGCGGCCCGTCACCTTCGTGGCCACCGACGAGGGAGAGGCCGTCGGGGCGTTCGGAGGTGCGAAGGGCACCGGGAAGGTCCTGGCCGCAGGGGAGTTCGAGGGCTTCGTCATCCCCGCCCGCGGCAGCGTCACCGTGTCCGTGCGCCTCGCCTTCCCCGCCGGTGACACGCCTGCTGACGCGGTCGTGGCCAACGCCGCCGTCGTTCAGCGCCGGGGTGCCGACGGCGACTGGGTGGGGGAGTCGGCGGACTACCGTTTCAGCCTGCTGGCATCCGATGAAGCGCTGTTCCAGACCCCGCTGCGGACACCGTTCGAAGCCACCCCCAGCACCGGCACCGGTATCGACCCCAACGAACTCGCTCAGACCGGCAACCGCGCCGACATCGGGGTCATGGCCGCCATTGCCGCCCTGCTCACCGCCGCGGGCATGCTCCTCACGGGCGCCCACCAGGTGCGCACCGGGCGCCACTGACCGAAGCGCCGGCAGGAAGCCCTGGCTGGAGGCGCCGGCGGGAAGTACCGACCGGCCGCACCGAGGGGAAACAGCGGCCGGAGGCACTGACTGGAAGCCGAAGGTTCATCCGCCGTCCCTGGTGACCCCCGAGCTGCCGTGGATATATAACGGTGCCGACCAACGCCCCTGCTTCGGCAGGGGCGTTGGGCTGGGCACGACATACCGCACCTCATCCACAGGTCACCCCACTCCGACGGAGGAACTCCCGATGCCGACCCCCGGCATTCCCCGCCGTACCGTGCTCGCCGCAGGCACCGCGACCGCAGCGGTCGCCGCCACGACCGCCACGTCCCTGGTCACCGCACCGGCAGCCCACGCCGCGGCCCCGACCCTCCCGAACGGCACCAGCAAGGACAAGGTGCTCGTGATCGGCATGGACGGACTGCGCCACGACCGGATCGACGCGGCCAACGCCCCGCACCTCAAGTCGATGATGGCGAACGGCACCTACGGCACATCCCTGCTCTACTCCTACCCGATGGCCGCGACCTCGTCCGGACCCGGCTGGTCGACCATTTCCACCGGTGTCTGGCCCGACAAGCACGGCGTACGGGACAACACCTTCATCGGCAAGAACTACGGCAAGTACCCCGGCTTCCTCGCCCGTCTCGCCCAGGTGCGCCCGGAGCTGTCGACGTACGCCGCCGTCGACTGGAAGTCGCTGGACTCCCAGGGCACGGTCACCCCCGGAGCCGACGCCAAACTCGTGCTGGACGGGGACGCGGACGGTTACGCGGGCCATGACGCCACCATCGCGGCCGATACCGAATCGATTCTGCGTAACCAGAATCCCGACGTTCTCTTCGTGTACTTCGGGCGGACCGACGAGGTCGCCCACAGCCAGGGCACCGGCCAGACGTACCTGGACGCCATCGCCGTCCAGGACGCGTACGTGGGCCGCCTGTTCGCCGCCATCAAAGCCCGGCCGTCCTACGCCACCGAGCGCTGGACCGTGATCGTCGCCACCGACCACGGCCATAAGGACGCGGGCGGCCACGGCGGGAGCTCCATCGAGGAGCGACGGACCTTCGTCCTCGCCCAGGGCCCCGGGATCGCCGCCGGCGCCCGCCCCATCGACACCCGGCTCGTCGATGTCGCCGCCACCGTCTTCAGGCAGCTGGGGATCACCCCCGACCCGGTGTGGGGCCTGGACGGCAAGCCCGTCCAAGAGCGTTCCGCCGACCCCTTCGACGTGCTCCAGTCCTCGCTCACCACACGGGTGGACGAGACCGGAATCCCGACCTCCGTATTCGGCTTCACCCACACCGCCCCCAGCGGCTGGTCGGTCATCAACAACGCGATGGGCACCGGGGGAGTGACCGAGTGGCGCGGCTGGTCCTTCGCCACCGACGAGTTCTGGTCCCGTACCCACCGCGACCAGTGGCGTGAGCTCAACGTCCGGGCCCGGGGCGTCTTCGCGGTCGCCGACTCCGACGAGTGGGACGACAAGTCGAACTCGGGCGGCTACGACTCCACGCTGGTCAGTCCGGCGTACACCGTGAGCGGTGCCGGCGCGGTGCGGCTCGACTTCACCACCCTGTACCGCCAGGAGGGCAGCCAGACCGCCCAGATCCTGGCCTCCTTCAACGGTGGCACGCCCACCGTCGTCAAGAACTACACCTCGGACGTGGTCTCACAGCCGCAGTCGGTCACCGTGCCCGTCCCGGTCGGCGCTTCCAGCGTGAGCTTCCGGTTCCGGTACACCGGCCGCAACAACTGGTACTGGGTGATCGACGGGGTCAAGGTCACGGCCGTCTGATCCACGGTCTCCCGTGCGGGACAGCCCTTAGGCTGGGGGCGCCGGTACATCGTGGTGACGGCGCCCCCAGCGTCGCTCCCCCGCTATCGGCTTCCTCAGCGCCCGCTTCCACCAGACCCAGAGCACCAGACCCAGAGCACCAGACCCAGAGCACCAGACCCAGAGCACCAGACCCAGAGCACATCGCACACAGCAGCACATCGCACCGCGCGTACGGCAGGAGTCCGCTTCATGGCAGAGCGCAAGCCGATCGAGTCCTGGCTCACCGACATGGACGGCGTTCTCATCCACGAGGGCGTGCCCATCCCCGGGGCCGACGCCTTCCTCAAGAAGCTCCGGGAAACCGGCAAGCCCTTCCTGGTGCTCACCAACAACTCCATCTACACACCTCGCGACCTGCACGCCAGGCTGACCCGTATGGGCCTGTACGTGCCCGTCGAGAACATCTGGACCTCGGCCCTGGCCACCGCGCAGTTCCTGGACGACCAGCGTCCGGGCGGCACCGCCTATGTCATCGGCGAGGCGGGGATGACCACGGCCCTGCACGACATCGGCTACATCCTCACCGACCAGGAACCGGACTACGTGGTCCTCGGAGAGACCCGCACCTACAGCTTCACGGCGCTGACGAAGGCGATCCGGCTGATCAACGAAGGCGCCCGCTTCATCGGAACCAATCCGGACGCGACCGGTCCGAGCCTCGAGGGCCCGCTGCCCGCGACCGGTTCCGTCGCCGCGCTGATCACCAAGGCCACCGGCAAGGAACCGTACTTCGCGGGCAAGCCCAATCCGCTGATGATGCGCACCGGGCTCAACGCGATCGGTGCGCACTCCGAAACCAGCGCGATGATCGGGGACCGCATGGACACCGATGTGCTGGCCGGTCTCGAGGCGGGCATGGAGACGTTCCTGGTGCTCACAGGCGTGACCACACCGGCCGATGTCGACCGCTATCCCTTCCGCCCGTCCAAGGTCGTCGACTCGATCGCGGACCTCGTCGACAGAATCTGAGTTAGCCCATCCGGGTTCCCCGGAGATGCGGAAACGGGCAAACCGCGTGAATCTACTGATACCAGGAGGTTCACAATGCGTTCTGTGCTCATTGCTCTCCGTGTCATAGGGGCGGCCGGCGGTCTTCTGATGCTGGCATCCACGGCCGGGCCCGTGTACGCGGCGCAGGGCGGCGGTAGGACCGCTGCCGACTGCGACACCCGGGCGGGATTCGCCGCGCCCGGCGCGTATGTCCTGGACGCCGAGATGTCCGGGGTCGGGGGTTCGAGGGGCCCGCTCATCGGGGTCGACTGCGGCGGCCGACAGCAGTACGGCTCGCTGGGCGCGATCCAGGCCGCTCCTCAGCAGGGTGACGGGGAGGGGAACCCCAAGCCCGAGCAGAGCTGGAACCAGAACAAGACCTGGGAGCCGGACGAGAAGAAGGGCGGGGGCGACGAGAAGAAGGACGAGAAGAAGGGCGGGGGGGACGAGAAGAAGGACGCGGACAGGGACAAGAAGCAGCACGAGAAGCCGCGTGACACGAAGGGCGAGAAGAAGAAGGACGAGGGGCGGGACAAGCGGGACGACGGTGGCGCTGGGGACGACGAGGACGATGATTCCGGGAGCGAGCCCGGCTCGGACGAGACCCCCTACGCCCCGGTACGGGCCGGTGGTGGCGGTACCGCCACGTCCTTCGCCGCCGACGGTTCCCGGAGCGGCGACCAGCGGGGACCCGGCACCACCCACACCGTGGTCGGGCTGGTCCTGGCCGCTGTGGCGGCCGTGACCATCGCGTTCCGCGGTGCACGGCGCCGCCGCGCGGACGCGACGGACAAGGACTGACGGCCGTGGCGTCGTCGTCCGGCGACGCCGCTGCTCCCGCGCGAGGGGGCAGCGGCCGGCTGCTGACGGGTGTGGCCTGGGTGGTCCTGCTGCTCGGCCTCTGGCTGTGGGGACGCGGCGCCGTCGACGGGGCGGCTGGTGCGGCTCCCAGGACCGGTGATGTGGCCGCGGTGGGCAGGCCGCCCGGCGTACCGCTGCCGCCCGCGCACGATCCGCTGGAACCCGTGGGACCCAGCAGGGTGGAGATCCCCTCGATCGGAGTGAAGGCCCCGGTCGTGATGCGCGGCCTGGACGCGGCGGGCGGGATCGACCCGCCGCCGTACGCCGAGGCGGGCTCCGTGGGCTGGTTCGGATCCGGCACTCAGCCCGGTGCTGAGGGTGCGGCACTGTTCGTGGGGCATGTGGACACCGCCACCGAGCAGGCGGTCTTCTACGACCTCAGCGCGGCCCGCGCCGGGCAGAAGATCCGTGTCACCCGGACCGATGGCTCGGTGGCCGAATTCACCATCGATGAGGTCCAGGTGGTCAGCAGGGACCGGTTCGACGCCCGCAAGGTGTACGGGGCCAGGCAACCGGGCAGGGCCGAACTGAGGCTGATCACCTGCGGGGGAACGTTCGACCGCGCCACACAGTCCTATACGGCGAACGTGGTGGTCTCGGCCTATCTGACGGACGCCCGCGGGATCTGACAGGATGCGTTCCGGCCGGTCCTTGTCCGGGGGGAACGCCGGATGTGGCCCGGCCGCCATGCACGATGCACCAAGGGGGAGTGGATGTACGGCAGTTTCGCCGGGCGGGCCCGCCGGGGAGCGGGGACGCGAGCGGCAGCGGTCACCATCCGAACTGCGGGGGCCGTGGGAGCGGTCGGGTTCGCGCTGCTGCTGTCGGGATGTTCGTCCGACGACGGCGGGGACGACCGGCCCCCCATCGCACAGCAGCCCAAGGCCATGGACCCGTACTGGGTCAATCCCGACGGCAAGGCGGCCCGGCAGGTCGCCGAGTACAGCGAGGGCGGCGACAAGAAGGAAGCCGCGCTGATCGAGAAGATCGCAGGACAACCGGTCGGCGAGTGGATCGGGCCGGACGATCCGGAGGCTGAGGCCAAGGGGTTCACGGAAGCGGCGAAGAAGGTCGACCGTGAGGCCCTGCTGGTGCTCTACAACATCCCGCACCGCGACTGCGACCAGTTCTCCAAGGGCGGCGCCGCCGACGGGAACGCCTATCGCGAGTGGGTCGACAAGGTAGCCAAGGGCATCGGCGACCGGCCGGCCACGGTGGTGCTCGAGCCGGACGCGGTGCTGCACCTCGTGGACGGCTGCACCCCGGACACGTATCACGAAGAGCGCTACGACCTGCTCAAGGGCGCCATCGCCCGGCTCAAGAAGCAGCCCGCCACCAAGGTCTACCTGGACGCGGGCAATGCCGGCTGGTCGCATCCCGACTCGCTCTTCGAGCCGCTTCAGTGGGCGGGGATCGCCCAGGCCGACGGCTTCGCGGTGAATGTCTCCAACTTCCAGACCACCGCCGCCAGCAAGGACTTCGGCAAGATGCTGTCCGCGAAGGTCGGCAACAAGCCCTTCGTGATCGACACCAGCCGCAACGGCAACGGCCCCTACACCCAGGGTGACCCCAAGGAGAACTGGTGCAACCCGCCGGGCCGTGCGCTCGGTGAGCCGCCGACGACGAAGACGGACGATCCGCTCGTCGCCGCCTACCTCTGGGTCAAGCGGCCGGGGGAGTCGGACGGCGACTGCAAGGGCGGCCCGAAGGCCGGGGACTGGTATCCGAAGTACGCCCTCGAACTGGCCCGCAACACCAAGTAAAAAAGAGCCGCCTGGAACAGAATCACGGACACAACAAGGGGGTGGGGGCCCCGCCCGGCCCGCCGGGGGCCCCCCCCCGGGCGGGGTTGTGGGCGGCGGGGGGGGGCGCGGGGGGGGGGTCGGGGGCAGGGGCCCCCCGCCCCCCCCGCCCGGGCGCCG
>NZ_JBHWIW010000021.1:72157-84145 GCF_042731955.1 Streptomyces sp. NPDC059828
CCCAAACACAATTAAAAAAACCCCCCCCTGTAACAAAACCCCCCCAACAACAGGGGGGGCCCCCCGCCGCCCCCGCGGCGGGGCCACCCCCTTGTCTCGTGTTCTTCCCGGCGGGAGGTCCTCCGGGGAGGTCTTACGGGACCTCGACCCAGACGCCCTCGGACGGCGTGCCCTTGTCGTCGGTCACGAAGAGCATGTACCAGCCGGACGGCACGAGGGATCGGTTCTTCGGCACGCTGACTTTGAACCCGTCCGCCGTCTTCTCCATCTCCAGCGCGATGGAACGCTGGTCGACGTCGGTCACATGCGTGACCGCGCTCGGCCGCATCAGCTTCGCCGTCCTGATCTTCGCCGCCTGTGCGCTCTTGAAGGTGCCGGACGCCCCGCGTTTGATGCTCTTGGGGCCGCCGCTGATCGCCGGGCGCGAGTCCCGGTAGAGGTACGGCGGGGTGTAGATCTCGATCCGCTGCTCGAAGACGCCGGGCTTGGTGTTGGCGGCGTCGGCGAAGAGGGAGTCGGAGCCGAAGATCATCAACCGGCCGTCGGGCAGCAGCACCGAGCCGGAGTGGTAGTTGCGTCCCACCTGCGGGTCCGCCACACGCGTGTACGCGCCGGTCTTCGGGTTGTACGTACGCGCCTCGAGGACGTTGGAACCGCCCCGCCCGCGGTAGTCCTCGGAGCCGCCGGTGACCAGCACGGTGTCGTCCGGCAGCAGCGAGGCGCTCGGGTAGCGGGTGCCCTTGTCGAGAGTGGCGCCGTCCGTGAAGCGGGGCTGGTCCTTCTTGAGGTCGACGAGCCGGGAGTTCTTGCTCGACTTCTCGGACTCGCCGACTCCGCCGCCCCCGATGACCATGAACTTCTGGTCCTGGGCGGGCGGCAGCATGACCGTCGCGGAGGTCTCCAGCTTGTCCGGGTCGCTCATGCCCGGGATCTTCTCGAACGAGTTGTCGTCCAGGTCCCAGACACCCGGCTCGCGGCCCACGTCGGCAGGTCCGTAACCGGCGTTGGAACCGGAGTAGAAGAGCTTCCCGTTGTCCATCAGGAAGATCGCCGGGTACGTCGGGAAGCGCCGCTCGAAACCGGTGTACTTCCACTTCTTGGTCTTCGGGTCGTAGATCTCGTCCTTGCCGGGCACGATCTGCCCGATCTCGTCGAGGCCCGAGAGGGACAGCACCTTGCCGTCCTTGAGCGTGGTCAGCGTCGGGTACCAGCGGGCCTCGTTCATCGGGTCGACCTTGATGTACTTCTCGGCGACCGGATCGAACTCGTAGGCCTCCCTGATGCCCTGGAAGTCCTTCTTGTCGAGGGCGAGCTTCTGCGCGATGCCGTAGACGTTGCGGGTGTCGGAGCCGGTGAGCCCGTGCACCCGGAAGTTGTCCTCGGTGCCCGTCTCGTGCGACTTGCCGGACTCCTCGGCCTCCACGTAGATACGGCCGAGCCCCGCCTCAGTGCGCTGGAACTCGCCCGTCACCGGGTCGAAGACCTTCTTCGCCCGCTGGACCAGCACCGGGTCCCTGGACACGAAGGTCTTGCCGTTGGACTTGCCGGTGAACTTGGTCCCGGCCGGCAGCGTGATCGGCTTGTCCGGGTCCTCGTTGTGGACGATCATCAGGCCGCCGGCCTTGGTGACATCGCCCTTGAGCTTCTCGTACCGCTTGGTGCCCCCCGCGACCAGGAGCTTTCCGTCGGGCAGCTGGGTGTGCCCGGAGCAGAACATGTCCTTGGGGGTGGGGATCTTCTTGAAGGTGTTCGTCTCCGGGTCCCACAGCACCGACTCGAACTTCTTCGCGTCGAAGTTCTTCTGGTTGTTGCCGGACCCGGCGATCAGCAGGACCTTGCCGGTGTGGAGCAGGGCGGCGTGGATCGAGTTGATCCGGTACTCGGAGGGGACGTCCAGGTAGTCCCAGTGGCCGTTGGCGGCCTTGTACTCAGGCTTGTTGATCTTGTACTCGTGGTACTCCGCCGAGCCGTACCGGTAGAGCGCCGGACCGTTGAACCCGGCGACCACGGCCACCACCGCCACGCCGATGAATATCCGCCGGGCCCGGTTCTTACGGTAGTTCGGCCGGACGGGAAGGGTGCTCATTTCTTACGTCCCCCAAGGGCGATCTGCATGGTCTGGTCGGGGGCCCGGTCGGGCCGCTCCTGCGACTCCGGCGACTCGCCGCCGGGCTCGGGCGCCGTGCCCGCCGCGGCGCCGCCGCGGCGGTTCTTCCGCCTTCTGCGGTTCTTCTTCTCCTGACGCATCTGGTGCCGCCAGGCGAAGATGGGCGACGCCGTGATCAGCAGGGCCAGCGAAGCCCAGGTGATCATCGCGGGGTGGTCATGGCCGAGGAAGAACGACGAGGCCAGCGAACCGCCGAAGACCAGGATGAAGAACAGGTGGATCCGGAAAGTGCCGAAGAGGGTGTCCGGGCTGGACGAGTCGCCCTTGGGGGTCACGACGAACTTGCTCTTGCGGCGCAGCACGGCGTCCATCAGGGAGCGTGCGTAGATCGGCGCGGACAGTGCGGACATCACCATGCCGGCGAGACCGCCTGAGCCCTCGGGCTCGTGCGGTGAGACGTTGTGGCGGCGGTTCCAGATGTAGAGGCCGATCTGGAGCGCCGAGGCGTTGCCGTACAGCATCATCCAGATCACCGGGTCGATCTGCACACCCGAGGCGCCCATGCCCAGGAACAGGGCGCAGCTGAGCGCGGCCAGGATCCAGTTGAGGGCCGACATCGGATAGAAGATGATCATCATCGTGTAGTTGAAGAGCTTGCCGGCCGGCAGTGACCCGAAGCCCCTCCAGTACTGCTTGAGGATCGTCTCGTAGGTGCCGCGGGACCAGCGCAGCTGCTGGGTGAAGAAGTCGGTCCAGGCGGACGGGCCCTCGCCGACGGCCAGTACGTCCGGGGTGTAGACCGAGCGCCACTTGTTGCCGCTCTCGGGGTTGCTGGCGCGGTGCATCTCGAAGCCCGTCGCCATGTCCTCGGTGATCGAGTCGTACAGTCCGCCGATCTGCTTGAGCGCCCTGATGCGCACGGCGTTGGAGGTGCCGACGAACATGGGGGCGCCGTAGCGGTTGCCCGCGCGCTGGATCAGGGCGTGGAACAGGAACTGCTGGGACTCGGCCGCCTTGGTGACGAAGGTGTCGTAGTTGCCGTAGACCTGGGGCCCGATCACGAAGCCGACGTCCGGGTCGCGGAAGTAGCCGAGCATCCGCTCCAAGTAGTTCGGCAGCGGGACGTGGTCGGTGTCGACCGAGGCGAAGAAGTCGTAGTTGTCGCCGTGGGCTTCCAGCCAGGCGTTGTAGTTGCCGTGCTTCGTCTTGGCCCGGTGGGCGCCGGTGGGCTGGTTCCACTTGGCTATGCCCTTGCGGGAGAAGTGGTGCACACCGAGGCGCTCGCAGACCTTCTTGACCTCGGGGTCGTTGCCCTCGTCGAGCAGCCAGACGTGCATCAGGCCGCGGTGGCGGATCCTGACTGCCGCCTCGAGGGTCTTCGTCACCATCTCCAGAGGTTCCTTGCCCGGAACGAAGGAGGTGAGGAACGCGACCCGGGTGCCGGACTCCGGCACGACGGGGATCGGGTCACGTGCGACCAAGGTCGCATGCGCGTTCGACAGCACGTTCATGGTGCGGAAGAGCTCGATCAGGCCGATCGAGACCAGCATCACGACATCGAGCCACAGCAGCAGGTCGTTCTTGAGGTTGGGATCCCGCTCGGTCCAGTGCTGAGGCTGCATCAGCCAGATGAACAGTCCGAGCGAGACCAGTGGCGCGGCCCCGAGGAGCAGCGCGGCGCGTATCCGGTGGGGCTCCTGTGAGATCAGTGAGCGGTACTGCACCCGGTACGGCCGCGACGGGTCCGGCTGGGTGAGGGGACCGGCGAGCCGGCTGTAGTGCTCGTAGTCGTACCGCGGCAGCGCCTTCTTGGGGCGCTGCCGGGCTCCGGCCGTTCGGAGCTGCGGGGGAACCCGAAGCTGCGTGGTCCGGGAAGGGTCGTTGTCCTGCTGCCGGGCGCCGTTCGGCGTCGACGTCATGAGTTATCCCCCCGCACGCCTAACTGGCTGCGTGATCGTTCGCTGGTGCGGCGCCCGGACCTCGGTTCCCCTAAACCAGATGTTCCGGACGCGTCAATGGTCAGGCCGTGGCCTCGTACGCCTCGTAGACATGAGAAGGCGGCCCTCCGGTTGCATGATGCCCGGCACGGGCACCGCATCGCGAACGGGGTCCCCTTACCCACGGTTGCGGTGCAACCCGGGCATCCCTCCGCAAACCGCCCCCAACTAGTCGACCCAGTGGTCCTATTGGAGTCACTGGTTCCACACAGGTTGTACGACCAACGCCTTGATCGCAAGGCGGCCTCGGTGAGCGGTCTGTAAGCGGTATGTGTAGCCGGTTGTACTCGTACTTGTGTACGCGGAAACGCCGGAGCCCCTCGCCGATGGCGAGGGGCTCCGGTATCGCGTGCGCCGCCAGGGACTCGAACCCCGGACCCGCTGATTAAGAGTCAGCTGCTCTAACCAACTGAGCTAGCGGCGCCTGCTGACCTGGAGAACTCTACCTGACGTCCGGGTGCGCTCCGACCATTTGCCCGGCTGCCCCGGGTGCCTGAGGTTCTCGGATGTTCTCGGACGTTTTCGGCCTGTCGGATGGTCGTTTTTTCCCTTTGGTCCGTCAGAATGCGAACGCATCAGGGACGTATCAGGAAAATTACGACAGTGCGAGGGGCACCGTAATGACCGTTCCGGCCTTCGAGGAGTACGAGCCCGTGGCTGACTGCGGCTGCGCCGGATGCGCGCAGCAGCGGCGCGTACCGGCCCGCGCGCACCCCCCACGGGCACGCGCGGGAGGTGCGCGTACGGCGCACGGAGCCCGTTGCGCGCTGCTCCTTGCCACGGCGGCGGGGGTGGTGCTGTACGGAGGCGGGGGAGCGGGAGCCCTGACCGTGACCGCCTGGCCGTCGGCGAAGCGGCCCGCGCAGCTCAGGGACCCCGAACCGGAGACCCCGCAGGGCGGCCAGGGGCCGCTGCACGGGGGCCCGGCGCCCGGCTCCGTGGGAGCCCAGGCGCCGGTGCTGCGCCTGACGACCCGGGCGGACATCATCAACCGGGCCAAGCGCTGGGTGGACGCGAAGGTGCCGTACTCGATGACCGACTTCTGGTCGGACGGCTACCGCCAGGACTGCTCGGGCTATGTCTCGATGGCCTGGAACCTGCCGGGCAACGAGTGGACCGGGAGCCTGGCGCAGTTCGGTGTCCGGCTGGACCGCGAAGCGCTGCAACCGGGCGACATCCTGCTGTTCCACAACACGGCCGACCCGAACAAGGGCTCGCACGTCACGATCTTCGGCGGCTGGACCGACTACACGCACACCCACTACATCGCCTACGAACAAGCCAGGCCGCACACCCGCAAGCAGGCCACCCCCATGGCCTACTGGAGCGACTCCGCCTCCTATGTGGCGTACCGCTACAAGGGCGTCATCGGCGCGAGCGCCGCTTCCCGCCCCCGCAAACCCTCCCTGGGCGCCGTCGCCCCCTACCCCGGTGCCGCGCTCTTCGGGCCGGGCGCCGGGGGCGAGCACATCGCCGAACTCGGCAGGCTGCTGAGGGAGCGCGGCGCAGAGGCGCTTCTCGGCCAGGCTCCAGGGGCGCGCTGGAGCGAGGCGTACCGGCAGGCGACGCTGGCCTTCCAGCGGGCCCAGGGCTGGGCCGGTGGCCAGGCGGACGGGGTGCCGGGGCCGGGGACCTGGAGCCTTCTGGCGAGCGGCAGGGGCAAGGACATCCCGCAGCGCGGTGCCGGCGAGGCCACGCGCGCCGGTGCCGGTGCCGAGACGAGTGGCGACGCCGCGGCAGGCACCAGCGCGCCGCAGACAGCGGGCTCGCCGCAGGGCACAGGCGGCGGGGGAACTTCGCAGAGCGGCGTCAGCGAGGGCAGCGCCGCGACCGCGCCGGTGCCGGCCGGTGCCGGTCGTGCCGCTCCGCCGGACGGTGCGGCGAGCCGGGCTGCGCCGCAGGGCAGTGACGGCCGGCCCCCGCAGGGCGTTGCCGAGGGCGGTGCTGCTCAAGCCACTCCGCCGGACGGTGCGGCGAGCCGGGCTGCGCCGCAGGGCGGTGCGGGCCGGGGGTCTTTGCCGGGCGGCGGCGGTCAGGCGGCCGCGCCGGGCGGCGCTGCCGGAAGTGACCCCGGGATCGGGAGGCCGCAGGGCGGTGCCGGTCGGGCTGTCCCGGACGGCGGCGAAGCGCACCCGGCCGCCCCGCAGACCCGCCCCGGCCAAGCGGCCCCTCCCCAACGCGCCGTACAGGCCGCGCGGGCGCCGGTGTATCCGGGCTCGTCGAGCTTCCGGCCCGGCCGGGCCAACTCACACGTCGAGGAGCTCCGCCGTCGGCTGGCGCAGCGGGGCTTCGGCGAACTCGACACATCGGCGGGGCCCGGTCGGCAGTGGACCGAGGCGGACCGTCGCAACGTCCGGGCGTTCCAGCGCGCACAGGGCTGGCGCGACGGCGCGGCGGACGGCTACCCCGGCCCCGAGACCTGGCTGCGGCTCTTCTCCTGAGCCGCCGCCCCAGACCACGCCAATCCCGAGGAGCGGCCCCGGTGACCACCATGACCCCATACCCCGAAGACCCCGCGGCTCCGCTGCCGCCACGACTTCCCCGTCTGTCCGCACTCTCCGTACCCGCCCGGGCCGAAATCCCGGGTGCCCCGGCCGTGGAAACGCCGACAGCCCGGCACCGGGCCCTGTCCGGTTCCGCAGGGACCGTGGAAGGACTGTCGCCGCAACTGCCTGACGCGGTCTCGGGTGATGGCCTTGCCGGTGCCGTGGATGTACGCCACCCGGGAGGGGGACACCTCCCGCAGGGCTCTTCCGGGGCCGGTGGTGCGGCGGAGGCGGCCGCCCCCGCCGTCGCTGCCGGGATGCTGTCCGGCCCGCCGGACACACTGCCCGGCAGCCGTGCGGAAGGCGTCCGGCGCCCGGACGAGGCCGGGTCCGTCGCGGCGCTCCAGGAGGCCGGAGCCCACGCCGGAACCCACAGCGAGATCCACTCCGGGCCCGGCACTCCCATGCCGACGGAAGCCGAGACCCAGGCCGGCGGCGGCAGGGAGAACGACACCGGCACCGAAACCCGTGCCGGCACCGAAACAGGATCCGGTGACCGGCTGACGAGCCGGATCGGGGCCGAGACCAATGGGCGGCTACCGCTCCGGCCGCTCTTCCGGGACGACGACACCACCAGCGCCAAGCCGGTCCGTTCCGACGACGACGACGGCGGGCCCGACACCGTGGCCATGCCCGCCGTGTTGCCCGCGGGCCGCATGGCCGAGGCGGGCGGTGTGGTGTCCGTGCAGCCCCAGTCGCGTCCCCGGCCCGCGCCGCCCGTGGACCCGAGGCTGCGCGAGCGTCCGGGGCCTGTGCTGCCGGGCTGGATCAGCCTGTTCATCGGCTGCGGTGTGCTCGCCGTGGCGGCGAACGTGCTCTACCGGGCGGGTGCCTGCCCCGACCGGCTGGCCGCCCTCTTCGGGCTGAGCGCGCACCCGTACCGGGGCATCGGCATGGGTGAGTGGATGGTGCTGGGCATCTGTCTGCTCGTCGCCGCGTTCACGCTCGGCGGCCTCGGTCGCGGCCGTGCGGGCCATGCCTGGGTCCTCACGCTCTTCGGCGAGTACCGCGGGAGCGTGCGCCGTTGCGGGCTGATGTGGGTGAGTCCGCTGCTGCTGCGCCGCCGGGTGGATGTGCGGCTGCGGCACTGGCGCAGTGAGCCGATGCATGTGGTGGACGCGGGCGGCACCCCGCTCCAGGCCGTGGTCCTGGTGGTCTGGCGGGTCGAGGACACGGCGCGCGCGACGCTGTCCCTGGCGGACCACGAGAGCTATCTCAGGGAGCAGGTCGAGTCGGCGATGGCCCGGGTGTTCTCCCGGCTCCCCGCTGAGATCGCGCCGGTCATCGGCGCCCAGGGCGCCGCACCGGACGGCCGCACGCCCACGCTGCGCCACGCCGAAGCCGTCGGCGACACGCTCACGAAGGCCCTCGTGGCGGAGTGCGCCCCGGTCGGTATCGAGATCTTCTCGGCGCAGCCGACACGGGTCGAGTACGCGCCCGAGGTCGCCGCCGCCATGCGCCGCCGCCAGGCCGCGGCGATCGAGGCCGAGCACCGGGACGCGCTGATGTCGTCGGTGGTGGACGCGGTCGACGAGACGGTGCGGCGGCTCACCGTACGTGGGCTCGTGGAACTGGACGACTACGAGCGCAAGGCTCTGGTGCGGGACCTGACCGTGGCCTTCTACACGGGGCGCCCGGGCAGTACGGACGGGCTGTGAGAAGGCCGGAATCGGTCTTGCTGATTGGTCTGGACATGTCCAACCACCGTCAATAGTCTGGGACTTGGTCTAGACCTGAACATGCACGACCGCGCGGCGCGGCTCGAAGAACACCCCCACGTTCTCCAGGAGCGACAGCATGCGGAAGCGAATAGGCGCGGCCCTGGTCGGGCTCGCGGTGGCGGGCGGCACGGTGCTCGCCACCGGCAGCGCCGCCAGTCACGGCTACACCGACACCCCCATCAGCCGCCAGAAACTCTGCGCCAACGGCACGGTGGCGAACTGCGGCGAGATCCAGTGGGAGCCCCAGAGCGTCGAGGGCCCCAAGGACTTCCCCTCATTGGGTCCGGCCGACGGGACGATCTGCGCGGGCGGCAACAGCCGCTTCGCACAGCTCGACGACCCGCGCGGCGGGTCATGGCCGGCGACCCGGGTCCCGTCGGGGCAGGACTACACCTTCCGGTGGCGGTTCACCGCCCCGCACGCCACCGCCGACTTCCGGTACTACATCACCAGGAACGGCTGGAACTCCGGCCAGCCGCTGACCAGGGCCTCTCTCGACCCGGCGCCCTTCCTGACCGTCCCGTACCACGGTCAGCGCCCACCGGCGACGGTCAGCCACACGGGTCGGCTGCCGGCCAAGTCCGGCCGCCATCTGATCCTGGCGGTATGGACGATCAGTGACACCCCGAACGCCTTCTACGCCTGCTCGGACGTTCAATTCTGACGATGTGTCAGCTACCGTACGGCGCCATGGTGAGCCCCCGTGGCACCGGAAGCGGTGCGACCGTCGCGGACCTCGTAGCGCGCCAGTGGGGCGACCACCGCGTGGGACTGAGACACGGCGACCTCGTGCTCACCCACCACCAGGTCGCCTCCGGCGCCGCCGCGCGCGCCGCACTGCTGGCGGATCTGCTGCCCCGGGGCGCCGAACCGCACCTCGGGATCCTGCTCGACAACACTCCGGAGTTCCCCCTCTGGATCAGCGCGGCGGCCCTCGCAGGGGCCGCCGTCGCGGGCATCAACCCGACCCGCCGGGGCGCCGAACTGGCCCGCGACATCCTGCACACCGACTGCAGGGTGCTGGTCACCGAACGCGCCCATCTGCCTCTGCTGGACGGTCTCGACCTTCCCGGCGTACGGATACTGGTGACGGACACCGACGCCTGTGCCGCGCTCCTCGCCCCGTACGAGGGAGCGAAACCGGGCGACACGGCGATCCGTGCGGTGGGGCCGGGGAGCCGGCTGCTGCTCTACTTCACCTCCGGGTCGACCGGTGCGCCCAAGGCGGCCATATGCAGCCAGGGGCGGCTCGCCGCGGCGGGCGCCTCGCTCGTACGGCACTTCGCCGTGCGCCCCGATGACGTCCACTACATCTGCATGCCGATGTTCCACGGCAACGCGGTGATCGCCAACTGGGCCCCGGCACTCGCGGCCGGTGCCTCCATCGCGCTGCGGCGGCGCTTCTCCGCCTCCGGCTTCCTGCCGGACGTCAGGGCCTACGGCGCCACGTACTTCACGTACGTCGGACGGGCCGTCCACTATCTGCTGGCCGTGCCCGAAGGGGACGACGACCGCGACCACCGGTTGCGGACCGGCTTCGGCACGGAGGCGGGGGCGGTGGACGCGGCCCGTTTCGAGCGTCGCTTCGGGGTCCGGCTCACCGAGGGCTACGGCTCGTCCGAGGGTGGCGCCGCCATCCAGCGCACCCCCGGCACTCCGCCCGGGGCCATCGGGCGGGCCGCGCCCGGGGGCGACCTCGCGGTGGTCGACCCCGCGACGGGGGAGGAGTGCGAGCCCGCGCGGCTGTCCCCGGGCGGTCGTCTGCTCAACGGCGACCAGGCGATAGGCGAACTGGTCAACCGCGGGCCCAACCCCTTCGAGGGCTACTGGCGGAACCCCGAGGCCGAGGCGGCACGGGTCCGGCAGGGCTGGTACTGGACCGGGGACCTCTTCTTCCGCGACACCGACGGCTTCCTGTACTTCGCGGGCCGCGCCGACGACCGGCTCAGGGTGGACGGGGAGAACCTCGCCGCGGCGATGATCGAGAGCATCCTCTGCCGCTGGGACGCCGCGTCGGGGGCCGCGGTCTATGCGGTGCCCGACCCCGTATCCGGCGACCAGGTCATGGCCGCCGTGGCTCTGCGTCCCGGCGCCGCCTTCGACCCGGTGGCCTTCGGCGCCTTCCTCGCCGCCCAGCCCGACCTGGGCACCAAGATGGCCCCGCGTTTCGTCCGTGTCCTGTCCCGGCTCCCGGTCACGGCGACCAACAAGATCCACCGCGTGGCGCTGCGGCGCGAGTCGTTCCGCTGCCCGGAGCCGGTGTGGTGGCGCCCGGCAGGTGAGCTGCACCACCGCCCGCTGACGGGCGAGGACATCCGGGCTCTGCTGGGTGCCTACGAGGAGCACCACCGCGCCTGGCTTCTCTGACCTGCCCCGGGTCCGACCCGCCCAGGGGCAGGGGTGGGGACGGCCACCGGCTCGGGAAACGCTGTGGCCCCTCGTACGGATACGAGGGGCCACAGTGAAAGGTGCGCCGCCAGGGACTCGAACCCCGGACCCGCTGATTAAGAGTCAGCTGCTCTAACCAACTGAGCTAGCGGCGCGGGTTTGCCGTTCTCGCCGCACTCGGCGGCTGACGACGGAAGTAATACTACCTGGTCCGCAGGGGTGCTCCGCACCACCGCGGACCACCGCCCGGGCCTCTCAGAGAGTCAGGGACGGCACCACCGGCGCCGCCCGGCGGTTCAGCGTGTCCGCCGCCGCGCGCAGGCGGTGCGCATGCTCGATCGGGAGCGAGAGCGCCAGGCAGCCCACCGCGGATCCGGCCGTCAGCGGCACCGCTGCGCAGACCGTGCCCACCGCGTACTCCTGGAGGTCCAGCACCGGGACCGTGGGCGGCTGTGCATCCAGCTTGGAGAACAGCAACTTCTCATTGGTGATCGTGCGGGAGGTCAGCCGGGCGATCTTGTGGCGTGAGAGATGGTCGCGGCGGCCGTTCTGGTCGAGCTGGGTGAGCAGGCACTTGCCCACCGCGCTGGCGTGGGCGGCGGAGCGGAAGTCCACGTACTCGTTGACCTTCGGGGTGCGGGGGCCGTCCGCGTACTGCGTGATCCGGACCTCGCCGTCGATGTACCGGCTGATGTAGACGGCAGCGCCGACGGAGTCGCGCAGCTCGGTGAGTGTCTCCTGGAGCTTGCGCTCCAGGGCTTCCTGGCGTGTGGTGCCCGAGCCGAGCAGGACGAGAGAGTCACCTATGACATAGGCCCCGTCGCCGACCTGCTCCACATAGCCCTCGCGGCGCAACATCAACAGCATGGGCGCCAGATGCCCGGTGGGCAGCCCCGTCTCGCGCGCGATCTGCGCATCGGTGACCCCGCCGCCGTGCCTGGAGATGGTCTCCAGCACGCGCAGGGCATATTGGACCGAGTGGAACGGCGCGGTCGGCTCCGGCTTCAGCGCCACGGTTTCCCCCTACCAGGTTGTGACCGCATGCTTCTCTACCACGATAGCCGCCAAGAACCGGTGGTGGGGCGGCTGTTGGCGAGAATTGTCGTGGGGGCCCCCGGTGGTGGGGCGGCGGGCCCGCCCGCGGCATGTAACAAGAACCAAAAAAAGCAGAAAATTGTGCGGCGGACGGTCCCCCCCCAGCACAAGAGGGGGAGCGAGGGGAGCGGATG
>NZ_JBHWIW010000021.1:84155-110207 GCF_042731955.1 Streptomyces sp. NPDC059828
TTGTGGTTCCCTATCTATGCCACACCACTTTCCCCCAAACTACGGGGGTGGGGGCCGCTTGTTGGTTATTATTGTCGCGCGCCCCTGGTGTGCGCCCGGGCCCCCACGACCCTGGCATATGCCAAAGTCACAACTAAGCCGGATAGTGGGAGGTCAGAGCACCGCACGGAGAAACTCGCGGGTACGGTCGTGCTCCGGTTCGGAGAAGATTTTCTCCGGCCCGCCCGATTCGATGACCTTTCCCGAGTCGAACATCAGCACCTCATCGGAGATGTCCCGGGCGAAGTTCATCTCGTGGGTCACGCAGAGCATGGTGATGTCGGTGCTGCGGGCGATGTCCCTGAGGACGTCCAGCACCCCCGCCACCAGCTCGGGATCGAGCGCCGACGTGACCTCGTCGAGCAGCAGCACCCGGGGGCGCATCGCCAGCGCACGGGCGATCGCCACCCGCTGCTGCTGGCCACCCGACAACTGCGTCGGTCTGGCGTCCAGGCGGTCGGCCAGACCCACCAGGTCGAGCAGGTCGCGGGCGCGCTCCTCGGCCTCGTCCTTGGACAGCCCGAGCACCCGAACCGGGGCCTCGGTGATGTTCCGCAGCACGCTCATGTTCGGGAACAGGTTGAACTGCTGGAAGACCATGCCGATCTTCTTGCGCACCTCGCGCCGCTGCTTCTCGTCGGCGGGGAACAGCCGACCGCCGTTGACCTCGATCGTGCCTGCGTCGGGCCGCTCCAAGGTCATCAGCAACCGCAGGATCGTCGTCTTGCCGGAGCCGGAGGGGCCGATCAGGGTGACGTGCTTGCCCGGGCGCACCGAGAAGCAGAGGTCGTCGAGGACCGTGTTGTCGCCGAACCGCTTGGTGACGTCGGTGAAGCGGATCAGTTCCTCGGCCGAGGCCTCGGCCGTGAGGGGAGTCTGGGCGGGTATCTCAGCGGGCAAGGCGGCGCTCCAGGGTCCGTACGAGCAGGGAAGCCGGGTAGGCGATGACGATGAAGGCGACGCCGACGACGGTCAGCGGCTCCGTGTACTGGAAGGTCGCCGCGCTCTCCAGACGTGACTGCTGGAGCATCTCGAGCACGCTGATCCCGGCGAGTATCGGCGTGTCCTTGAGCATCGCGATCACGTAGTTGCCGAGCGCGGGCGCGATACGCCGCACCGCCTGCGGCAGGATCACCGCGAACCAGGTCCGGTGGGCCGGCAGGCTCAGCGCCGTGGCGGCCTCCCACTGACCGGCGGGTACGGCGTCGATACCGGCCCGGTAGACCTGTGCGGTGTACGTCGAGTAATGCAGCCCGATCGCGATCGTGCCTGTGGTGAGAGCGGAGAACTGCACGCCCCACTCGGGCAGCACGAAGAAGAGGAAGAAGAGCTGCACCAGTAGCGGGGTGCAGCGGATGAACTCGGTGATCAGCCCCACCGGCCAGCGCAGCAGGCGCAGCTCCGACCGCAGTGCCAGCGCCCAGACCAGACCGAGCGTGAACGACAGCAGTGAGCCCAGCACCAGGGTCTGCAAGGTGACCAGCACACCGTCCCAGAAGCGCGGCATGAAGTCCGCGACCGCGGACCAGTCCCAGTTCACTTGGCCACCACCCCCACGTTCGCCTTGGTCTTGCGCTCAAGCGCTTTCATGGAGCGGGTGATGACGAAGGCGAGCACGAAGTAGATCACCAGCGTGACGGTGTAGATCTGCGCGCTCTCCTGGGTGGCGAGACGCACCAGATACGCGGCGAAGGACACATCGCCCACGCCGAGCAGCGATACGAGCGCCGTCCCCTTCAGCAGCTCGACCGCGAGATTGCAGAAGGACGGGATCGTCTCGGGGACGGCCTGCGGCAGCAGCACCAGCCGCATCCGCTGCCAGGGCGTGAAGCTCAGGGCGATCCCGGCCTCGCGCTGGGCGGGCGCCACGGCGTTCAGGGCGCCTCGCACGATCTCGGCGCCGTACGCGCCGTAGGAGAGGCCGAGTGCGAGCACGGCCGCCCACATCGGGACGAGCTGCCAGCCCAGCAGGGGCGGGAGCACGAAGAACAGCCAGAACATCAGGATCAGCGCCGAAGTCCCGCGGAACACCTCGGTGTAGAAGGCGGCGGCGAAGCGGATGGCGCGCGAGCGGTGCGTCCTGGCCATCCCGACGCCGAACGCCACCACCGTGGCCAGCGCGGCGCTGTAGACGGTGAGCTGGACGGTGATCCAGATCCCCGGGAGCACCCAGTTCTGCCACAGTCCGGCGGTCATCGGCACAGCTCCTTCGCCGTGAGCTCGGTCATCTCGCTCTCGGTGAAGCCGAACCGGCGCAGGATGCGGAAGAGCTCACCGCTCTTCTTCATCCGGTGGATCTCGGTGTTGAAGGCGTCCCGCAGCGCGGTGTCGGTCGGCCGGAAGGCGAAGCCTCCGCCGTCGATCTTCTTCTTGCCGTCCACGATCGCGGCGAACGGCTCGGTCGACTCGGCCTTGGCGCTGCCCTTGACGACCTCGCGGGTGGTGAGGGCGGTGCCCGCGAACACGTCGACGCGGCCGGACTCGACGGCGTTCAGCCCGGCCACCTGGTCCTGGAGGATGACGATGTCCTTCTCGGGATATCCGGCGGCGACCGCGTAGTCGATTTCCGCGTAGCCGGTGCCGGTCGCGAACTTCGCCTTGGTCCGCACGACATCGTCGTAACTGCGCAGATTCATCGGATTGCCTTTGCGCACGATGAAGGAATCCAGCATCTGGTATTCCGGATCCGAGAAGACAACCTGCGCGCAGCGCTCTTTGTTGATGTACATCCCGGCCGAAACGACGTCGAACTGCTGCGAATTGAGGCCGGGTATCAGAGAGGCGAAGTCGGTGGCGACCGGCTGGACACGGGGTACGCCGAGCCGCTGGAAGACCGCTTTCGCGAGTTCGGGTGCCTCTCCGGTGAACTCGCCCTGTTTGTCGATGTAGCCGTACGGGACCTCGCCCGCGATACCGAGGCGCACGGTGCCCTGGGATCTCAGCCGCGCAAGCCCGTCGCCGCTGGCCACCCGGGCGCAGCCGCCCGCGGCCCCGGCGGCGCCGAGGGCGCCCGCGGCGCCCAGCAGCAGGGTGCGCCGGGGTATCGCCCGTATCGCTCGTCTGGTGTGTTCAGCGGTGTGAGGAGCCATGGGCGCGCGGCTACCCGGCCGGAGTCGGGGTATGCGTAACCAATGGCCGATCGCTTCATCGATGTCTTCCTCGCACAGCGCGACGTGCACTGCACCGCCCGCCTGCTCGACGACCGGGCGCCACTGGCCTGCCAGGCCGTATGGGACGCCTTGCCGCTGGGCAGCGACGTGTATCACGCGAAGTACGCGCGCAACGAGATCTACGCGCTCTTCTCCGCTTTCGCCGACCGCGAGCCGCCGCTGGAGAACCCGACGGTGACGCCCATCCCGGGCGACCTCTGCTACTTCACCTTCAGTGGTACGGAGCTGGCCACGGCCGCCTACGGCTATGACCAGGACCTGACCAGGCCGGTGACCGTGGACCTCGCTCTCTTCTACGAGCGCAACAACCTGCTGCTCAACGGGGACACGGGCTGGGTGCCGGGGATCGTCTGGGGCACGGTGGTCGACGGGCTCGACCGGATGGCCGCGGCCTGCAAGGACCTGTGGCGGGCCGGGGCGCTGGGCGAGACGCTGAACTTCCGACGGCTGTGAGCGGTTGCTGCCGGTCTCTCGTCAGACCGCGGCGTGCGGCGCCGGGATCGTCGCCGCGCCCGACACGTACAGCGCGTGCGCGGCCCGCAGTACCAGCGCGTCCTGGTGGCGGGCCCCGACCAGCTGCACCCCGATCGGCAGCCCGTCCCCGTCCACCCCGCACGGCACGGACGCGGCGGGCTGCTGGGTGAGGTTGAACGGGTACGTGAACGGGGTCCACCCGGTCCAGCGACGGAAACCGGAGCCACGGGGTACCTCCGCGCCCGCCTCGAAGGCCGTGATCGGCAGCGTGGGGGTGACCAGCAGGTCGTACGAGGTGTGGAAGCGGCCCATGCGCCGGCCCAGATCCATCCGTACGTCCACCGCCGCGAGATAGTCCAGCGCGGACCTCCCGCTGCCGTCCGCGCAGATCTCCCGCAGCCCGGGGTCGAGCAGCTCACGCTGCTCCGCGCTGAGGTGCTGGGTCAGCCGTGCCGCGCCCGTGAACCACAGGGTGTGGAAAGCCTCCACGGGATCGGCGAGATCAGGGTCGACCTCCTCCACGTACGCGCCGAGCTCCGCCAGCCGCTCCACGGCGGCACGGACCGCCGCCGCGATCTCGGGTGTGACCGCGACCTGGCCGCCGAGGGACGGTGAGTAGGCGATCCGCAGGCCCTTCACGCCCGCTGCCCCGTCCGTTCCCGGGGCAAGGGCGTCCGCGGTGGCGGATGCGGCGGGCAGCTGGGACCAGTCACGCCAGTCCGGCCCGCTGAGCACATCCAGCAGCAGGGCCGCGTCGGCGGCGTCGCGGGTGATCGGCCCGGCGTGCGACAGGGTGCCGAAGGGACTGGCGGGATACAGCGGAATCCTCCCGTAGGTGGGTTTCAGCCCGAAGACGCCACAGAAGGAGGCCGGGATCCGCACGGAACCGCCGCCGTCCGTACCGACGGACAGCGGTGCGGCCCCCGCCGCCACGGCCGCCGCGCTTCCGCCGCTGGACCCGCCCGAGGTCCGCGACACGTCGTACGGATTGCGGGTGACCCCTGTGAGCGGTGAGTCCGTGACCCCCTTCCAGCCGAACTCGGGCGTCGTGGTCCGCCCGACCAGCACCGCGCCGCCCTCCCGGAGTCTGGCCACGGCCGGGGCGTCCTCGTCCCAGGCGGCGGCATCGGGTCGCACCGTCCGCGAACCGCGCAGGGTCGGCACACCCGCCTGGAGCAGCAGGTCCTTGACGGTCACGGGCACCCCGTCGAGCGGCCCGAGCGGCTCCCCCCTGCGCCGGCGCTCGGTGGCCGCTCCGGCCTGGGCCAGTGCTCCCTCGGCGTCGACCCGGACGAACGCGTTCACCGTGGGCTGGACCGCTTCGATCCGCTCCAGCACGGCGCGGGTGGCGTCCAGGGGCGAGAACTCGCCCCGCTCGTATCCGGCGACGAGCTGGTGAGCGGTCAGCCCGGTCAGTCCTGCCGCTTCCGCTGGTGCGCTGGGGTCAGGTGTCATGAGAAGGGACGTACCCACGTTTCTTGTCGACCACGTTCGGCAGTGGCATTCCGGCCGCCCACAGACCGAACAGCTCGACGAACTGCTCACCGAGCCGGTCGCGCCACCCGACCGTGTCACCGCTCATGTGCGGCGAGATGATCAGCCCGGGCACATCCCAGAGCCGGTCGCCGGACGGCAGCGGCTCACGCGCGAACACATCGAGCGCCGCTCCGGCGATCCGTCGCTCGGCGAGCGCCGCGACCAGCGCCTCCTCCACCACCAGCGCACCACGGCCCACATTGACGAACCGGGCCGACGGCTGCATCAGCCCGAACCGCCGGGCGTCGAACATGCCCTGGGTGTGGTCCGTCAGCGGCGCCGCGCACACCACCCAGTCGGCCCGGGTGAGCAGCCGGTCGAGCTCCCCGGCGCCATGGATCCCGGGGCGGGCGGTGCGCCCGGTGACGGCGACGGTCACCCCGAGCGCCCGCAGGGTGCCCGCGACCGCCAGCCCGATGGGCCCCGAGCCGACGACCACCGCCCTGCTGCCCGCGACCCGCAGCCCCTCGCGGTGCTGCCACCGGCGTCCGTGCTGGAGTTCCAGGGTGCGGGGCAGGTCCTTCGCCATCGCGAGCACCAGACCGGCCACGTATTCGGCGATGGGCTCCTCGAAGATCCCCCGGGCATTGGTCAGCAGGGTGTCCGATGCGGTGAACTCGGGACACAGCAGCCGGTCCACGCCCGCGCTCGGTGTGTGCACCCAGCGGGGGCGCGGCCCCGGGCCCGGCCAGGCGTGGCGTACCGCGTCGGAGGCGAAGTCCCACACCAGCAGCACGTCGGCACCCGGGAGCGCGTCCGCCAGGGAGCGCTCGTCGGCGTAGCGGATCTCCGCCTGCCCGGTGAGCCGGCCGAGCCTCGGCGGGGGATCCGCTTCGAGTACGAGAATTCTTGGCACGGACATCGCGGGGAGACCGTTTCTGAACGTCTGACATGTACGGATTGACCCACGCTCGCACCCCCGCCTACCGTCGTCAACAAGACGTCCTAAGGGGGCCTGTGATGGATGTGTCCCTCGAAGTCTCGTTTCTCGGCGGTCCTGCTCCGCAGCGCGGAATCGGCGTGGTGGCCCCTTTCGACTTCGCGCTCGACCGCGAGCTGTGGCGCTGGGTCCCGGACGATGTCTCGCTGCGCCTGACCCGCACCCCCTACGTGCCCGTCGAGGTCTCGCTCGACCTGGCCCGGCTGGTCAGCGAGCACGAGACGCTCGCCAACGCGGTCCGGGCTCTGTCCGTGTCCGAGCCGGAGGTCATCGCGTACGCCTGCACCTCGGGCAGTTTCGTCGGTGGGCTCGCGGGGGAGCGTGCCATGTGCGAGGCCATGGCCCAGGCGGGCGACGTCGCCTCGCTGACCACCTCGGGAGCGCTCCTGGAGGCCCTCGAGGAGCTGGGCGCCGGGCGGGTCGCCCTGGTCACCCCCTATACGGAGTCCGTGACCGGGGCACTGGAGGAGTATCTGGGCGAAGCTGGGGTAGCGGTCACGGGCCGCGCCTTCCTGGGGCTGACCCGGCACATCTGGAAGGTGCCGTACCGGTCCGTGGTGGACATGGCGCGGCAGGCCGTGGTGGGCGCGGCGGACGCGCTCTTCATCAGCTGTACCAATCTGCCGACGTACGACGCGATACCCCAGTTGGAGGCGGAACTGCGCATGCCGGTGGTCTCCGCGAACCAGGTCACGATGTGGGCGGCGCTGCGCCGTATCGGGGTGTACGCGGTCGGCTCGTACCAGGCCCTGCTGATGGCCACCGCGAGGCCGCACGAGGAGCCGTCGCCGTCTCCCCCGCAGGTGCCGCCCGCGCCCGGTCCCGCGCAGCTCGCGCAGCCGCCCGGACAGCCGTCCGCCGCTCAGCCCGAGGAACAGCAGGAAGGATGGACATGACGACCGTCGGACTCCTCTATCCGGGGCACTCCGCGGAGGACGACTATCCGCGTATCGCCGTGCTGCTCGACAGCGATATCCGGCTGCCGCTCTTCCACACCGACATCGGCGAGGACGCGCACCGGACCGACGCGCTGATCGAGATGGGTTCGGCGGACCGGCTCGCGGCCGGGGTCGAGGAACTGCGGCTGGCCGGAGCCGAGTCGCTGATGTGGGCCTGCACGAGCGGCAGCTTCATCCGGGGCATGCGAGGCGCCCAGGAGCAGATCAGGGAGCTGGCGCAGACGGCGGGGCTGCCGGCGTCGAGCACCTCGTTCGCCTTTGTGCACGCGGTGCAGGCCCTGGAGCTGACGCGGGTGGCGGTCGCCGCGACCTATCCGGAGGACATCACGGCTTCCTTCGGGGACTTCCTGAAGGAAGCGGGCCTCGAGGTCACCGGCGCGCGGGCGAGCGGGATCGTCACCGCCGCCGAGGTCGCCACCTGGGGTCGCGAGCAGGTCTTCGACCTTGCCCGCGCGGGCGACGACCCGATGGCCGAGGCGGTGCTGCTGCCGGACACCGCGTTGCACACGGTCGCGTATCTGGAGGAGCTGGAGAGCGAGCTGGGCAAGCCGGTGCTCACGGCGAACCAGGTGACGGTGTGGGAGGGGCTGCGGCTCGCCGAGCGGCGGGCGTGGGCGGACGACCTGGGCGCGCTGTTCGTCAGGCCCGCCTGGGAACGCGACGAGTGGCAGCCCAGCGGCGGCTGAGGACCGGCGGCCCAGCGGCGACCGAAGGCCGCGGGTGACGACCCGGAATAACCGGAGACCCCCTCCTGTTGTTGCCGTGGAGCAGCAGGACGACGCAGGAGGGGCCCACCCGTGGTGGCAGCGAACACAGCAGACGACGAGATCCGGGGCACGGCACAGGACGACGCCCCCGTACCCCTCTCGGTCCTGGACCTGGTCACCGTCGGCAGCGGCCGGACCGCCACCCAGGCCCTGCGCACCAGCGTGGACATCGCCCGGCTCGCCGAGCGCCGTGGCTACCACCGCCACTGGGTCGCCGAGCACCACTCCATGCCCGGCGTCGCCTCCTCGTCCCCCGCGGTGATCCTCGCTCACCTCGCCGCCCACACCGAGCGCATCCGGCTCGGTTCGGGCGGGGTGATGCTGCCCAACCACGCCCCGCTGGTGATCGCCGAGCAGTTCGGCACCCTGGAGGCCCTCGCCCCGGGACGTATCGACCTCGGGCTCGGGCGCGCACCCGGCACCGACGGCGCCACCGCCGCCGCGCTGCGCCGCACCGAAGGACTGGCCGAAGGCGCGGACGACTTCCCGCAGCAACTCGCCGAGCTCACCAGGTTCCTGGACGACGACTTCCCCCAAGGCCACCCCTACGCCCGTATCCACGCGGTACCCGGCCCCGTCCAGGCCACCTCGCCGGGCGGGGTCCAGTCCCCGGCCCGACCGCCCATCTGGCTGCTCGGGTCATCCGGCTTCAGCGCCCGGCTGGCGGGCATGCTCGGACTGCCCTTCGCGTTCGCCCACCACTTCTCGGCGCGCCACACCGTCCCGGCCCTCGAGCTCTACCGGGACAGCTTCCGCCCGTCCGGGGTACTGGACGCCCCCTACGCCCTGATCGGCGTGGCCGCGCTCGCGTCCGACGACGCCGGTGAAGCCCGGCGCCAGGTGATGACCGGGGCCCTGTCGATGCTGCGGCTGCGCACCGGCCGCCCCGGTCTGATCCCGACACCGGAGGAGGCCGAGGCGTACCGGTTCAGCCCGATGGAGCGGGAGTTCGTGGACGGCTGGCTCGCCAACGTCGTCCACGGCACGGCGGACGAGGTGCGTAGCGGTCTCGACGACCTGCGGAAGCGCACGGGTGCGGACGAGCTGATGATCACGTCCAACGCCCACGGCGCGGACGCGCGCGTGCGTTCGTACGAGCTGATCGCGGACGCCCACGGGATGCCGAAGCCGGCGTAGAGCGGCAGGTCAGACCGTCTGCGGACTGATACCGATCATTCCGTCGATACGCTCCGGGCCGACCGCCCGCGAGTACAGCCAGCCCTGGCCGGTGTCGCAGCCGATCCTGCGCAGCCGCTCCGCCTGGCCCGCCGTCTCCACGCACTCCGCCGTGACCGTGAGCCCCAGCCGGTGGGCCAGCTCGACCATCGCCTCGACGATCGTCTCGTCCGCCGGGTTGGGGTGGGTCCCGTCGTCGTAGCGGAAGCCCCGGACGAACGAGCCGTCCAGCTTCAGCACGGACACCGGAAGGCGGCTCAGATAGGCGAGGTTCGAATACCCCGTCCCGAAGTCGTCGATGGCGATCCGTACCCCCATGTCGCTCAGCGCCTGGAGGGCCTGGAGGGGGCGGCCGGCCGAGCCCATCACCGCGGACTCGGTGAGCTCGAGCTGGAGCAGATGCGGCGCGAGACCCGTCTCCGCCAGGATCTGCGCCACATCGGCGACCAGATCGGAGTCCCAGACCTGGCGGACCGCGACATTGACGCTGACGAACAGCGGGGTGGCGTTCGGATGGTCGATCTGCCACTGCCGGGCCTGCCGGCAGGCGGAGCGCAGGATCCACCGGCCGAGCTGGACGATCGAGCCGTCCTCTTCCGCAATTCCGATGAACCGATTCGGCGCCAGTGTGCCGAACTGGGGATGATTCCATCGGACAAGCGCCTCGACGCCCCGGACCGCCCCGTCCATCATCCCCACCAGGGGCTGGTACTCCAGCGCGAACTCCCCGCGCTCGACCGCGGGCCGCAGGGTCGAGGACAGCGCCTGACGGGTCATACGGTAGGCGTTGCGCTCGGGGTCGAAGAAGGTCCAGCGGGCCTTCCCGTCCGCCTTCGCCCAGTACAGGGTGGTGTCCGCGTCCTGCATCAGGCCGGTCGCCGTCGTCCCGTCCGCGGCGCGCTCCACCACTCCGATGGACGCCGACACGGAAAGGCGCTGACCCACCAGGTCGAACGGCTGCTGGAGCGCGACCAGCACGGACCGCGCCAGCTCGGCGAGCTGCTCCCGGCCCATGGAGTCCTCGACCAGGATGGCGAACTCGTCGCCTCCGAGCCGCGCCACCAGATGGCCGCCGTTGCGGGAGTAGCCGTCGCTGTCCGCGCATTCGGTGAGCCGCGCCGCGACGGCCGCCAGCAGCCGGTCGCCGACCCGGTGCCCGAGGGTGTCGTTGACGGCCTTGAATCCGTCGAGGTCGAGATAGCAGAGACCGATCCTGCCCGTGCCGCCCGGCTCGTACGAGGAGCTCTCCAGCGCGGTGGAGAGCCGCTCGAAGAACAGGGTGCGGTTGGGCAGCCGGGTCACCGGATCGTGCATCTGGAGGTGGCGCAGCCGCGCCTGGAGCTCACGCCGTTCGCTGACATCGGCCACGGAGACGAGGGCGCGCGGACGGTCGGGCACGGGTGTGACCGTGACCTCCGTCCACAGTGAGCGCCCGTCAGGGTGCTTGAGTCTGCGGGTGCACCGGAACCGGGCGCTGCGCCCCTGGAGCACCTCGCGGTACGCGTGCCAGGTGCGGGGGTCGCCCGTGAGGTCGACCAGTTCGGCGGCCGACTGCTCGTGCAGCGCGGCGGGTTCGGTGCCGAGAAGGGTGCCCAGCGCGTCGTTCGCGGACACGACACGGCCCTCGTGGTCGACGAGGGCCATCGCGATCTGGGCCGCGTTGAAGGCGGCACGGTAGTCGGCGTACACCGCCGCCCGTTCGTGACGTTCCGTGAGCGGTGATGAGGCGCTCCCGGGTGCCGCGACCGCCGTGGGACTCGGCCCTTCGGGGTTTCCGCTCACCGCTCGCTCCCGCTGTGCGTCGTGTCGTTCAGGTCCGGTCGAGGCCGGAAAGCCGGGAAAGTGTGCCGATCATAGAGGCTGGCCGGGGGCCGTTCCAGCGTGTCTGCGGTGACCAAGGGCACCCCGGGGGTCAGCCCGATCGTTTCTGCGCGGCTGTGGCCGTGCTCGGTGCTCTCCTGACCGGTTGTGACTTTCCGTGAAAGCTCGGGGTGTCGCCGTTCGCTCACCCAGCCGGGTCAGCGGAAAGGTGCGAATTACCTAAAACCATCACAAGGTGGGTGTGGCGTCTCGTAATTCGCAGCCGGAGGTCGACGTGGAGGGTCAGCAGACACACGAGGGACCACCCGAGGGAGTGGATCGGGCCCGGCTGCGTGCCACGGCCGCCGCCTTCACCTCCCTCATGGCCCTCGCCGCGACCTCCCTCGTCGCCGGACCCGCCGTCGCCGACACCTCCGCCGACCGCTGTGCCCTGCCGCGTACTTCGGCCCACCACTCCATCGGCCTGGACACCTGGAACTCGGCCTACCCCCGCCCGGACCGCGACCTCGACGCCGTCATGGTCTTCCTCTCCTTCCCGGACGCCGCCCCGAAGACGCGACCCGCCGAGCTGGCGGCCGACCACTTCCCGGCGACCTCCGACTTCTTCCGGCGTGCCTCCTACGGGCGCTTCCAGCTGAGGGCCCATCCGCTGCGGAAGTGGATCCGGATGCCGCAGGCGTCGACCGCGTACCGGATGAAGCGCGACTGGGACGCACGCCGCCGCGCCGCCTATCTGCGGGACGCGATCGCCGTGGCCGACCCGGTGGTGGACTTCTCGCGCTACGACATCGTCTACCTGGTCGCCGACCCGGACGCGCCTGGCGTCGACTCCGACGCCACCAAAGTCGTCAACTTCGACTATCCGCTGTCCGCTGACGGCACGGACATCAGACGGGTCGTGACCGTCTTCGAGAAGCACCCGCCCGACCGCAACGTACTGGCCCATGAGACCGGGCACGTCTTCGACCTCCCGGACCTCTACCACCGGCCCACGGACGGCAAGAGCGACTGGGACACCCATGTCGGGGACTGGGACGTGATGGGCAGCCAGTTCGGCCTCGCCCCCGACCTCTTCGGCTGGCACAAGTGGAAGCTGGGCTGGCTGAACGCCGAGGAGGTGAGGTGCGTCGCGGGCCGACGTGCGGCGGACCGCATGCTCACCCTGGAGTCGATGGGCGCCGCACCCGTCCCGGGCGGAACCCTGGGCACCCGCCTCGCGGTCGTACGCACCGGCGAGGACTCGGCCCTCGCGATCGAGGCGCGCGGCGCCACGGGCAACGACCGGGACACCTGCACCGAGGGCGTGCTGATCTACCGCGTGAGAAACGAGCCCGCCTCCGGCGCCGGGCCGGTCCAGGTGGTCGACACCCACCCCCGCACCGAGGCCTGCTGGGGCCAGTCCGTCTACCCCGCGCTCGCGGACGCCCCCCTGGGCGTGGGCGAGACCTTCACGGATCCGAAGGACCGGGTGCGGGTGCAGGTGCTGGACCGCACGCCATGGGGTTCCTGGACGGTCAAGATCACCCCGGTCGCCTCCTGAGAGTCGCCTCCTGACAAACGAAAAAGCCCCTCGCTGCTGCGAGGAGCCTTTCCTGTCTGTGCGCCGCCAGGGACTCGAACCCCGGACCCGCTGATTAAGAGTCAGCTGCTCTAACCAACTGAGCTAGCGGCGCCTGCTGACGTCGTAGACCTTAGCATCCGTATCCGCGAGAGGAAAAATCGATATACGGACCACGGTGCTCGCGGCGCGGAGCGGGGGGTCTTCGGCGTGGTCGCACCTCACGCCGGGCACGGGGCACGCCCGTGGAAACCGGCCTGACCAGCGCTCGAGGGCGGACACTGCGGACCACCGCCGCGGTGCGGCACACCGCGCAACCCGCCCACCTCGTGGCGGCGAGGCCCCGCCGGGGAGGGACGCGCCAAGGGGACCCTGCCCGGGTGGAGCCTATTGCTCGGGCGCGCGGAGCAGGTCGCGCCCGAATTCGACCATCTTCCGCGCGTAGTCCTCGCTCCACTCCGCCCGCGCGGCGATATCCGCCGTGGTCAGCCGGTCGAACCGCCGCGGATCGGCAAGCTGCGCCGCGGCGAGTGCCTGGTACTCCAGGGCCCGGTCCGCCGCGGCCTGGAAGGCGTGGGTGAGCTCCGTCGCACGGGCCAGCAGCTCCCGCGGGTCCTCGATCGACTCGAGGTCGAAGAAGTGATCCGGGTCGGACGCGGCCTCCGAGGGCTCGAAGATCAGCGGCGCAGGCCGCATCCGCCGCTCGCCGCGCTCCGACGATTCCGCCATGCCTGTCTCCTCACCGTGCATTCTGGCCACCCACCATTGTCCCGCGCAGCGCAAGAGGCCCCGGGCCTGCTGCCATGTACGACCACGCGGACGCCGGACGCGACCGATCCCGCCGCCCCCTCACCCCGCCGACCCGGCCACCCGGTGCTCCGCCAGATGCGAGAGCACCGCGTGGTTCGCCTCCCAGCCGTCCGGGAACTTCATGGTCACGCCCAGCTGCACCGGCTCCGTCGACGGGTGGTCGTCCAGCAGCTCGGCCACGCCCGCGCGGCACACCACGATGCAGGCGTGCCGGTGCCGGGACGCCAGTACGCACAGGCGGCCCGTCTCCAGATGGAAGGCCGTCGCGTCAGGGCGGCCCGACAGCGGGTGGAGTACGACGGTGACGTCGAATTCGCGCCCCTGGAGCCGGTTGGCCGTGTCCACGGTCACTCCGGTCACCGCCAGCTCGGTGAGCGCCGCCCGGATCGCAGCCGCCTGGTCGCGGTGCGCGGTGCCGACCGCGATCCGCTCCGGGGTGAGCGGCACCGGCTCGTCGGACCGCTCCGACACCGAGACCCCGCCGCGGTCGAGCAGCCGCCGCACCACCAGGGCCACCGCCCGCACCGCCTCCGGGTCCGTGCGGGGAGTGTGCCGTGCGGGCAGCTCCAGCAGCCCCCAGCCGGACTCCGCGGCCTCGTCCAGCACCCGGTCGGGCCCTGAGCCGTCCGAGGCGACGCCGAAGGACAGCCGCCGGTCACCGGGACCGGTGCCGCTGCGGAACGGTGTGTACGGGTAGAAGGCGTCGGACACCAGCGGCGCCGCCGACGCCGGAAGCCGCCAGGACACCGGGAGCCGGTGCTGCGGCAGCTCCGGATTGTGCGCGAGCAGGGTGGAGACCGCGCTCGCGGACGGGTCGTACGACAGGCCCGCCCACTGCTCGGCGCCGACCACCGAGAAGGGGTCGAGCTGCCCCGGATCGCCCACGAACAGGGCCCGCTCGAAGAGCCCGGCCACGGCGAGCAGGGAGTCCGAGCGCATCTGGTACGCCTCGTCCACGATCGCGTGGCCCCAGGGCTCGACGCCTTTGACATGCGCCCACTTGGCGGCGGTCGAGATCACCACGTCCAAGCCCGCGAGATCGCCCGCCTTCGCCGACTTCCGGACGTTGTCCAAGCGGTCGAGCGCTTTGTCGTAGGGGTCGGGGTCGCTGCTGTGCAGCCGGCCGACCGGCAGGCCGGGCTCCTTCTCGGCGAGCCGCAGCACCAGGTCGTCCACCTGGGCGTTGGTCTGGGCGACCACCATCAACGGTCTGCCCGCCGCGGCCAGTTCGAGCGCCGCGCGCACGACGAGGGTCGACTTGCCCGCGCCGGGCGGGGAGTCCACGACGACACCCCGCGCGTCCCCGTCCAGCGTGTCGGCCAGGATCGCATCGGTGGCACGGGTCGCCGCGGTGCCCGGATCGATTGAATCGAACAGAGGGATGACAGCGCCGGTCACAGCAGGTCCTCCGTGGTCACCGGGTCCGGGTTCTCCGCTGCGTCGGTGCGCGGCGGACCGCCGTGTGTCCAGGGCGTCTCCTCCGGATCCGGCAGCTTCGGACCGCCTCGCTGCTCGTGTTCGAACAGCGTCCAGGCGATCCGGTCGGCCTTCTCCGGTACGGAACCCTCGACGGGATCCCGTGACCGTCCCATCCGGTCCAGCAGCCGCAGCACCAGTGAGCCGTCCTCCTCGTACCGCACGAACTCCGCGCTCTGCGGCTTGCCCTCCAGCGAGCGATACACCTTCACGCCCGTGCCCAGCTGCGGGGTGTCGTCGGTCCGGACGGTGAGCAGCGGCCTGGGCGACGGCCGCTTGGACTCGGACCAGGCCATCGTGACCTCGGTGACCTCGCTGGCGAAGGCTTCGCCGGAGAGCCGCCGCCCCGCCAGCACCAGCGGATCGTCCAGCGCCTCCTGAGCCTCCAGCTGGGCCTGCGCCGTCTCGCGCGCCGCGAGCTTCTGTGCCGCGGTCACCGCGTCGTCGCGGCGCGGCTGGGGCGGTTCACCGGCCCGTACCCGGTCGCGATGGCCCGTGAACGACCACCGGTCACGAGTCCAGCGGTCGGCGACCCTGGACCCCTCCGGCAGCTCCCGCAGCAGGTCGACGCCCTGCCACACGGCATCCCAGGTGGGCCGCAGAACCCGCTCGAGCAGCCCGCGGATCTCTCCTTCGGCGGCTGTCAGCCGCCCCAGCCACTCGTCCGCCGCGGCGCCGTCCTCCGCCGCGGACAGGGCCTGACGTGCCCGGTCGTAGCGCTCCACCGCGGGCGCCAGCAACCGGTTGTCGAAGGCGGGGTCCGTGGCGGGTCCGGCCGGCGGGCACACCAGCTGCCCCACGTCGTCCCTGGCCGTCTCCGCCCGCAGCGCCGCCTCGGCACCGGTCCCGCCTTCGGGTGGCGCTATCCAGGCGAGGAGCGCGCCCAGGTGCTGGTCCTCCAGCACGGACTGACCCGTCGCCCAGTGCCGCCCCAACAGCTCGGTCATCGACAGCAGCAGCGATGACCCCGGCACTCGTGCCCGCTCTCCGTAGTGCGTCAGCCAGCGCCCGAGCAGTGGCACCCGCGGCGGCGCCGGGTACGGGGTGTCGGGCTCCTGCTCCAAGGTCCGCCGGAACCTCATCGAGCGCCCCAGCAGCCGGACGAACTCGACGCCGGGACGGCCCGGCACGATCAGCTGCGGGGCGTCCGCGCACAGTTCGACCGCGACCTTGACCCGCTTGCCGGTCTCCGGATCGGTCTCGCTGCGGTCGGCGGCTTCGACGTCGTCCTCGTAACGCTCCAGATGGGGCAGCACGCATTCGGCCAGCTCGGCGAGGAAGGCGGAGCGCAGATCGCGGTCACGCGGCTGCGCCACGCTCAGCAGCCGTGGCGCGTCCCGGTCCGTGCCCACCAGCGCCCCGAGCGGGGCCCCCGCCTCACCGGCTGTGGTCAGGGGTACGAACACCAGTGGGCGCGCGGACAGCCGTCGGTGCCGCACCGTGGCCAGTCGCTGGGCCCGCCCGCTCTCCACCGCCTCCAGCCGGGCGAGCGTACTGATCAGCGACATCCCGCGGCCTCCAGCGCTTCGGCCCGCAGCGAGGCCGCCCGGCGCAGGGCCGCGACCGCCGGGTCGGCAGGATCGCCCGACTCCCCTCGGGCCGCCGCCAGGATGTCCGGGACGGCGGTGAGCCCGCCCAGCTCGCCGCGCGCGGACCGCCCGAGCGACTCCACCGCGCCCGCCGTGCGGGCCCGCTCCCGGCAGTGGAACGCCAGCTCGCAGGCGGCCAGGCACTCGGGCGCGTATGCGGCGGGGACGGCCTCGACCGAGGCCGTCAGCTCACCGGCCGAGCAGCCCTCCACATCGAAACTGACCCCGTCGGGCAGCTCGGCCGCGATGGCGTCGATCCGGGTCAGCCTGGCCAGCTGCCGCCTGGTCACCGAGAGCTGCTTGCGCACATCGACCACCGAGGCCACGGGCAGGTTGGAGAAGTCCTTCGGGCAGACCAGCAGCACCGAGTGCGACACGCGCGCCCCTTCGGTCCGCTCCGCGACCCGCTCCAGCGCCAGCACGTAGACGGCCGACTGGCGCGCCGCGGCGCCGACCTTCGACGGGTCCGCCGAGCCGTCGATCACCGGGAACGACTTGATCTCCACGACCGTCCACCGGCCGTCGGGACGGACCACTACCGCGTCCGGCTCCAGATAGGCCGGGGACCCGGCCACGTCCAGCGCCAGCATGGGGTGGTCGAGCAGCGTCCACACCCCGTCCCGCGCCCCGGCCGTGGCGGCCTCGCGCAGTGCCAGGGCCGTGCGCGCCGTACGCCCTTCGGGGCCGGCCGCCGAGAGATCCGGGACCTGGACCTGCCGTGCGTCCTCCACGCCGAGCAGCTTCAGCAGCTCCGCACCGCGGTCGGCCTTGACCCGGGCCTCGAAGGCATGGCCGCGCATGAACGCGAACTGGGACTGCCCGAAGGCCCCCGGCGACCCCAGTGCCTGGGCCAGCGCGGCCTTGTCCACCCCTGCGCCGTCCAGCAGCGCGCGCCGCCTGCACCCGGGGTTGGCGGCGAGGGCCGCCAGGGCACGGGCGTCGAGCGGGTGGGGCGCCGCGGAGGGGCCGCGCAGCTCAGCGAGTCGCTGCCGGAGTGCTGTCGCCGGCACCTGCGGAGGAGGTCCGCTGTCCAGGGATGTGCTCACCCGCGGAAGTCTCGCATCCGCCACTGACAACCGTGGACGTCCCGGCTGATCCGCCCCCTCGGGGCGCCGTCCGGAAGCGGGCCCGCACCCGGTCGGCCAACAGCAGCGCGGGCCGGGTGAGCAGCAGTCCGGCCCCCATCGTGAGCACACCGGCGACCGCGTCGAGGAAGTAGTGGTTGGCCGTGCCCATGACCACCAGCGTGGTGATCGCCGGATAGGCGACCGCGAGCGCCCGCAGCACCACGCCGCGGCCGTGCAGCCACAGCATCACCCCGCACCACAGCGCCCAGCCGACATGCAGACTCGGCATCGCGGCGAACTGGTTGGTCATCCCGCCGAGCCCGCGCGGCGCGCTCGCCTCCCCGCCCCACCAGCCGTAAGAGCTGAACTGCGCCATCGTGTCGGTGAAACCGTGCCCCGCGTCGAGCAGCCGCGGCGGGCAGGTCGGCATCAGGGTGAACCCGATCAGCCCGAGCAGGGTGGACACCATCAGCCAGGTGCGCGCCGCCCGGTAGCCCCGGGGCCGTCTGCGGAAAAGCCACACCAGGATCGCCGGAGTGACCAGGTAGTGCAGGGAGGCGTAGGCGAAGTCGGCGGGTATGCCGACGGCCGGGGTGCTGGTGAAGAGGCGGTTGAGCGGACGCTCGAAGTCGATGCCGAGACGTTTCTCCATGTCCAGCAGGGCCAACCCGTGCCCGACGGCGTCGCTCCTGTCGCCGCGCGCCAGCAGCCGTCCCGCCGAGTACGCCGCGTAGACCACGATCACCAGTGGCAGCTCGCTCCACCAACGCGGACCTCGGCGGTGCGATTCCTGGCGGTGCGGGCCGCGTTGGACCGGACCCCGATGGTGCAGCGTGCGACGGTCGGGCCGAGCGGGCTGCGGTATCGCCATCCGGGCGCTCTCCATCTTGTGTTCTCGTATTGGTGCGGCGGGAGACCGGCGCACCACGTTACGAGCCGGAGGACGCGGGGAGAGCGGCGGGGGTTGCCCGGGGCAACGAACCAGCCCGGCGAACGGGGCCGGGGTATCCGATGGGCGATGATCGTCCGGCTGGGCGATGATGAGGCCATGGCACCCCGCATATTTCTCGTCCGTCACGGGCAGACCGAGTGGTCCTCGCTGGGCAAGCACACAGGCCGGACCGACATCCCCCTCCTGGACGAAGGCCGCCGCGGTGCGAAGCTGGTCGGAGAGCGTTTGCACCGGGACCCGTGGAACGGACTCCCGGACGCCGAAATCCGCACCAGCCCGCTCTCCCGCGCCTCCGAGACCTGCGAACTCGCGGGTTTCGCGGACCGGGCCCAGCCATGGGACGCGCTGATGGAGTGGGACTACGGCGCGTACGAGGGCATGACGCAGGACGAGATCCACGCGATCGACCCCGACTGGTTCATCTGGCGCGACGGGGTCCCCGACGGGGAGACCATGGCCCAGCTCTCCGACCGCGCGGACGGGATCATCGAGTACGTGCGGTCGGCCGACCGCGATGTGCTGGTCTTCGCGCACGGCCACATCCTGCGGGTGCTGGGCGCCCGCTGGATCGGCGAGGACGTGTCCTTCGCCGCCCGTATCAAGCTGGACCCGACCAGCCTGTCCGCTCTGGGCTGGGCCTACGGCGCCCCGGCGATCGACCGCTGGAACGACACGGGCCATCTGGGCACCTGATCACGGGTACGCATCCCGCTCAGGCTCCCCTCGCCGTGTCCCCGTGGCGGTCCAGGAAATCGGCAACCCCCGGGGTGCGCCGCCGCGGCAGCAGCAACCGCGCGGTGTCGGCGAGCATCGCGCGGATACGGGACGACTGGACCTCGTCCAGTACGTCCAGCACCTGCCCGGCCGCTGCCGCGGCTTCCACGGGCGTGTCGTTCGCACGGGCCAGGTCCAGGGCCAGCTGCGCGCGGTAGAGCGCGAGATTGCGGGCGAAGTGGGGCTTTTGCAGGGTCGTCGCCCGGTAGCCGTGCCGTGCGGCCCGCGGCCAGTCGCCGAGCGCCGACCAGCACTGGGCCTCCAGGGCTTGCAGCTCGGGCTCGCCGAAGAAGGACATCCACTCCGGGTCGGCGTCCGAGGTCCCGCGGTCGAACAGCGCGTGGGCCCGTGACAGTGCCTGCTCGCAGTCCGCGCGGTCGCCGAGTCCTGCCCAGCCGCCCGCCTCGCGCAGGCTCAGCAGTGCCAGAAGCAGGGCGGAGCCCAGCCTGCCCGCCGCCTGCTGCCCCGCCTGCGCGGCACGTACGGCTTCCCGGTACCGGCCTCCGTCCCTGGCCAGGAACGAGGTGTTGCAGAAGGCATGCGCCTCCAGGGCCGGGTCATTGGCCACCCGTGAGGTGGCCAGCGCCTCCGCGTAGTGCGAGCGGGCGTCCTCCAGCCGGCCCGAGTCGTGTGCCAGCCAGCCGACCGAAATGGCCAGCTCGCCCGCACCCGCCGCGAGCCTCGCCGCGGTCGAGCCGCGTGCGGCCGTACCCGAGTCGAGCAGCGCGTACGCACTGCGCAGCGGATGCGCGGCCCACTTGTAGAGCCGGTCGGCGCCATGGCGGTCGTCGAGCAGCCGGATCCGGCGCACGGCCTCCTCGACGGCGCCCACCTCGGACTCGCCGATCCGCTGGCTTGGCATGACGGCCCGGAGCCTTTCGGGAACGGGCAGGGCGCAGAGGCCCAGGGATGCGGTCGCCACGGTGGCGGTGCCGCTGGTCATGAATGCGCGACGCAGCACGTCGCTCTCCTCGTTGCTGTAGGTGGTGCTTTGGGTGTTGCTGCCGCCGTCCGCCTGCCGCGCTCGCCGTCCGCGTACCGCCTCACGGGCCGCGAACCCCAGATCGGTCAGCGTGGAACCGGGGAACATGTGCAGGAAGACCCGCTCGTACGCGTAGTTGGGGCAGCGGATCTCGCCGGCTTCCACCCGCCCGACGTACCGGGCGTCGCAGGCGACCTGTTCGCCGATCTCCCGGGCCGCCCTGCGGACGAGCGCGGCGAATTCGCCCGGCGAGCGCTGTCCGCGCAGCCGCCGGAAGACGAGGTTGGGAACTGCCCGTGACGACGCCATGGCCGAGCCCTTCTCCTGCTCCTGTAACTGCCGGAGTCTTCTCTGGTTTTCTGGGTTTCCGGACCTTCCGGTACAGAGAAGTTCCACGCTCCGGCGCGCCAAGAAGGTACCGGCTGTGACCACCCCGGTACGCCCTGTTTGGCTACAAACCGGATATCTCACCCACGATCCGCCATGAACTGCCATCCTTTGTGGCGGCGTGCCGCCGTAGCCGTTGACGCGCAGAGGCGTTGAACCACGAGGGGACGCGGTGCGTGTCCTCCCTCACTCGGCGAGGAGGGGTTCCCTTGTTGGAGGTCGGCGTGGAGACCAGCGGTGGCTCACGGACGAGTGCGTCGAGTGCGACGAACGCCCAGCACCTGCCCAGCGAGGAGCGGAGCCCGGCGCCGGGCCCGGCCCCCGGACGCGGTGAGTGCGGCGGCTACGGCTACGAGGAGCGCGAAAAGCACACCCGGTACGACGAGCACGGCGAGTGCGGTGAGTACGGCCTCGCCGGAGAGCATGCTGTGCCCTGTGACCTGGTGACCGTGCCGGCCCGCCAGGGCCTGGAAGCGGTCGACATCCTGCGCCGCGGCGGCGTCCCCGCGGTCGGCCCGGTGCTGCACGACGGCAGCTGCGACACCCTGGGCTTCCTGGTGCCACCGGGCACCGCGGCCGGCTGGGACATGCCGGGCAGTGCCTGTACGGAGACCGCGGGCCGCGGGCTGCGCATCCTCGCCGACTCCGGTGGCCGACCCGCCCCCGTGGAGTCCCCCGTCCCCGGCAGCGGCTGGCTGCTGCCCCCCGGGGCCATCGACACCGTTCCGGTCACCGATCCGGTGATGCTCCGCGAGGCACTCGGCGAAGCCGCGCGCATGATCGAGGCCGCGGACAGCATTTAGGCCCTGTCCGGGCGGTGGAGCTTCGGTCGGCTGGAGGGGAACAGGGCCGGCCGCCGATAATGGCCAGGTGGCGAGGAAGAAGCAGCGTGGGCGTGAGGCGTCGGCGGAGACCGTGGTCGAGGCCGTGGCCGGTGGGCTCGCCGAGCTGATACCCGACCGCGACCGCCCCCGGGCCTGGACCCTGGTGATCGACGGTGCCCCGCAGTCCCATGTCGATCTCGACGATCCCGCACTGCTCACCTTCGAGTACCAGCGCCGCCTCGGCCATGTGATCGACCTCGTGGCCCCGGCCGGTCGGCCGGTGCGCGCCGTCCATCTCGGTGGGGGTGCCCTCACCCTCGCGCGGTACATCGCCACCACCCGTCCGCGTTCCACCCAGCAGGTGGTCGAGGTTGACGCGCCCCTCGTCCAACTCGTCCGCGACCGGCTGCCGCTGGACCCGAACGCCCGGATACGGGTGAGGTCGGCAGATGCCCGCGAAGGGCTCGGCAAGGTGCCCGACGACTGGGCGGACCTCGTGATAGCCGATGTCTTCAGCGGCGCCCGCACCCCTGCCCACCTCACCAGCACGGAGTTCCTCGCCGAGGTGCGCCGGGTGCTCAGGCCCGGCGGCCACTATGCGGCCAACCTCGCCGACGGCCCGCCGCTCGCCCATCTGCGCGGCCAGATAGCCACCGCCGCCACCGTGTTCCCCGAACTCGCCCTCGCCGCCGACCCGACGGTGCTGCGCGGCCGTCGCTTCGGCAACGCGGTGCTGTTCGCCTGCGATCTGCCGTTGCCGGTCGCCGAGCTGACCCGCAGGATCGCGGGTGACCCGCACCCCGGAAGGGTGGAACACGGCAAGGCCCTCGCTGACTTCACCGGCGGCGCCGCAGCGGTGACCGACGCGACCGCCAGACCATCGCCCGTTCCACCGCCGTCGGTGTTCCGCTGAGAAGCGGGGACCCGGGTCAGCGTTCCTCGATCGTCACCCGGGGTGCGGTGTCGTGCCAGGTGCAGAAGACATCGATCTCGCGGCCGTTCTGGGAGAACGTCACCCGGATGTAGGTGGACTGCTTCCAGATCTGCATCGTCCAGCCGCCGGAAGGGGTCGCCGAGACCAACTCGGCGGATGCGGGGCCGATGTCATAGGCGACCCGGCCGCCCTCGACGGTGTAGCTCTTCACGTTCCCGGGCGGATCGTCCGGCGCCGCGGGCGAGGGAACGGCCCGGGAGGTCGCCGAGGGGGCCGCGGGGTTCGAAGAACCCGTAGTACCCGAGGAAGCAGAGGGCTTTGAAGGAGCCGAGGGGCCGGGCGTCGCAGAAGCCCCCGGCTTCGGTGCGGACTTCGGTGGCGCGGCCTGCTTCGTCCCCCCGCCGTCCGTCGTGATCGGCAGCGCGCGGGGGCGGTCATAGGCCGTGTCCGCCATCACCGTGTGGACACCCCACCACGAGAGCGTGACCGCCGCGCCCGTGGCGAGCGACCACGCCAGGGCGTGTATGAGTCCTCTCCGCATCGGGCCCATACTGCACCACACCCGTCACCCCTGTCCCAAGGGGGACCGTGTTCCTCCGGATGGCGTACGGTGCCGCCCATGGCAAGTGTGCTCGTGGTCGAGGACGACCAGTTCGTGCGCTCCGCCCTCATCAGGCACTTGACCGAGGCCTCCCACACCGTACGGAGCGTCGGGACGGCCCTTGAGGCGTTGCGGGAAGCGGCTCATTTCCGGTTCGACGTCGTCATTCTCGATCTCGGGCTGCCCGATCTGGACGGGGCGGAGGCGCTGAAGATGCTGCGGGGCATCACCGACGTCCCCGTCATCATCGCGACCGCGCGCGACGATGAGTCGGAGATCGTACGGCTGCTCAACGACGGCGCCGACGACTACCTCACCAAGCCGTTCTCGGTGGAGCACCTGTCGGCGCGGATCTCGGCCGTGCTGCGGCGCTCCCGGGCCGCCGCGGACGAGGATCCGCCCGGCAGGGTGATCCAGGTCGGCGGCCTCTCGATCGACCCCCTGCGCCGGCAGGCCGAACTCGACGGGGTGCGACTCGATCTGACCCGCCGCGAGTTCGACCTGCTCGCCTTTCTGGCGGGGCGCCCGGGTGTCGTCGTACCGCGCAGGGAGCTGCTCGCCGAGGTCTGGCAGCAGGCCTACGGAGACGACCAGACCATCGACGTCCATCTGTCCTGGCTGAGACGGAAACTGGGGGAGACCGCGGCCAGCCCCCGCTATCTGCACACCCTCCGGGGCGTGGGAGTGAAGCTGGAGCCCCCGCGTTGAGATGGGCACTGGTCAGGGTGTCCCTGGCGGTCACGGCGATGGTCGTGATCGCCTTCGCCGTGCCGCTCGGGCTCGTCGTCCAGGAGATGGCCAGGGACCGGGCCTTCTCCAACGCCGAACGGCAGGCCGCCGCCATCGGCCCCACCCTCTCCATCACCACCGACCGCGACCAGCTCGAACGCGCGGTCGCCTCCACCCAGGCCGGAGCGGCGGGCCGGATGGCCCTGCACATCCCCGCGTCCGACGAGACCGGCGGCCAGGAGCTGGAGGTCGGCGTCCGGCGGGCCGCCGTACGGGACCTCACCGCCACCCAGCGCGTTGGCCGTGCTTCCACCGCCGACGTCCCCGGTGGTTCCGCACTGCTCCAGCCCACCGCGCTGAGCTCGGGAAAGATCGCGGTGGTCGAGGTGTTCGTGCCGGAGGAAGAGGTCGGCAGGGGAGTGGCCACCGCCTGGCTGGTCCTCGCCGTGGTCGGCGCCGCGCTGATCGTCGGCTCGGTCGCGGTGGCCGACCGGCTGGGCGTACGGATGGTCCAGCCGGCCCGCCGTCTTGCGGGCGCCGCCCACGACCTGGGCGAGGGCAGGCTCGGCGCGCGGGTCCCGGAGGAGGGGCCCACCGAACTGCGCTCCGCCGCCGTGGCGTTCAACGCCATGGCCGACCAGGTGGTTCAGCTCCTCGCCAACGAAAGGGAACTTGCCGCCGACCTGTCCCACCGGCTGCGCACCCCGCTGACCGTGCTCCGGCTCAATGCCGCCTCACTCGGCGAAGGAGCCGCGGCCGAGCAGACCAGATCGGCGGTCGCCCAGCTGGAGCGTGAGGTCGACACGATCATCCGCACCGCCCGTGAGGCCAAACCGCAGACCCAGGCCACCAGCCCCGGGGCCGGCTGCGATGTCTCCGAAGTGGTGCGCGAGCGCATGGAGTTCTGGTCCGCCCTCGCCGAGGACGAGGCCCGCAAGGTCCGCCTCGCGGGCGTGGACCGCCCGGTCCGCATCCCGGTGGCCCGCCCCGAGCTGGCCGCCGCGCTCGACGCACTGCTCGGCAACGTCTTCCGCCACACCCCCGAGGGCACCGCCTTCTCCGTGGACGTCCACAACGGCGACGACGCCGTGATCGTCCTCGTCTCGGACGCGGGCCCCGGCATCCCCGATCCGGAAGCCGCACTGACCCGTGGCAACAGCACCGGACGGGACGGTTCCACGGGCCTGGGCCTCGACATCGTGCGCCGGGTCGCGGAGTCCACGGGCGGCGATGTGCGCATCGGCCATTCGGTACTCGGCGGCACGGAGGTCCGCATCTGGATCGGCCTCGACGGCGGGCGGCGCGGTACCCCCCGGGGGCGGCGGGGACGCAGAAGCCGGAACCGTTGACCCTGCCGCTCAGGCGCCGCTGGGCCCGTGGTGAGGAGCCGCACGGTGCGGAGGATCCGGTGGACCCGGAACGGGACACATCGGTATCCGCCCGGGCTGCGGCGACCGATGGGCCACCCGGCCGCCGGCAAGGTCCTCGGCGGTCACGCGACAGGCAGACGGATATCAGGCAGACAGATATGACGAAGGCCCGGTCTGCTTCCACAGACCGGGCCTTCGTCTTGCAGGGTGAGTGACGGGACTTGAACCCGCGGCATCCTGGACCACAACCAGGTGCTCTACCAGCTGAGCTACACCCACCATGATCGGTCGTCTTCCTGACCGGCCGAGAAAAAGTGTACAGGGTCCGGGAGGGTGCTCGCGCACCTGTTTACGTTCCCCTGGCGAAGGGGTCGCGCGCGAGCCCTCCGGGCCGGTCAGTGGTGCGGGCTACTGCGGCGCGGGCAGCACATGGCGTGCCGCGATCGACTTAGCCCTGTCCGAGTCGGGGCCGGGCTGTGGGACGAAGATCGCCTCGCGGTAGTAGCGCAGCTCGGCGATGGATTCGCGGATGTCGGCGAGTGCCCGGTGGTTGCCGTTCTTCTCCGGACTGTTGAAGTACGCCCTCGGGTACCAGCGGCGGGCCAGCTCCTTGACCGAGGAGACATCGACGATCCGGTAGTGGAGGTACTCCTCCACCTTCGGCATGTCGCGCAGCAGGAAGCCGCGGTCCGTGCCGACCGAGTTTCCGCACAGCGGGGCCTTGCCGGGCTCCTTGACGTGCTCGCGGACGTAGGCGAGGACCTGCTCTTCGGCGTCGGCGAGCGTGGTGCCGGTGGCGAGCTCGTCGAGGAGGCCCGAGGCGGTGTGCATCTGGCGCACCACATCGGGCATCGTGGCCAGGGCGGCGTCCGGTGGGCGGATCACGATGTCCACGCCTTCGCCGAGCACGTTCAGTTCCGAGTCGGTGACCAGTGCGGCCACCTCGATGAGTGCGTCGTCCGTCAGCGAGAGCCCGGTCATCTCGCAGTCGATCCACACCATGCGATCGTTCATGCGTCCTACCTTAGGCCGTCTCTCCACGCTCTCAGCGGGCGCGACCTGTGTCGGCAGCCGAACGGGCCGGGTCGGCGTGCTCTGGAGCACGTCGACCCGGCCC
>NZ_JBHWIW010000022.1:0-1922 GCF_042731955.1 Streptomyces sp. NPDC059828
ACCCGGTTCCGGGTGCGGCGCCTCGCCGTAGGTGCTGCGGCCTCACCGTACGTCGCAACCCCGCCGCAGGGTGCGCCGGTCACCGGCGCCGCGCGTCAGGGCTTCCTGGACTCCAGCGCCGCCGCCATCTCGGCGAGCCGCTCGAACGACGCCGTCCCCGTGACGACGGTCGTAGCCCCCTTCTCGCCGGTCCGTACGAGCGCGTCGTACTTGGGGCCCTCCCAGCGTTCCCAGGCCACCCCGGCCACCTGCTGGGTGCGGTCGGTCTTCCGGGCCCGCTGGGTCACGCTCGGGATGTACTTGCCGGACGGGGCGGTGGACTGCTCGACCGCGACATAGCGCCCGTCCGGGTCGAGGAACCCGAGATGCCAGCGGTCGTCGCTCTGCCGCTTGTACGAGACCGAAGTCGCCTTCCAGCCCTCCAGCCCTGCGGGCGCCACCACCGGGTAGGGCGCGGCGCGCTGCGCCGTCAGCAGCTCGACGCGGTAGTCGACCGCCTTGACCGGATCCCCGCTGTCGTCGTGCGGGACGAAGAGATAGACCACGAAGGCGGCGCCCAGAACCACCGCCAGCGACTGGATCATTCCCCGTACCGTCTGCTTGCCTCGCATACCTGCCACGGCACTATGGTCGCATCAAGGTTGAGCGCTCAAACGTGGGCCCCACTGCTCATTTTGTCGACGTACCGATAGAGTCACATCACCCTCGCTTTTTCCGGCCGTCGTCGTACAGGAAGGTGCGCTCCGATGACCGAGCACAATCTCCCGTCCCAGCTAGAGGTCTCCCCCGAGGCTCCCGACCGCAACCTCGCCCTGGAGCTCGTCCGGGTCACCGAGGCCGCCGCCATGGCCGCCGGCCGCTGGGTGGGCCGGGGTGACAAGAACGGCGCCGACGGCGCGGCCGTCAAGGCCATGCGGACCCTTGTGCACACGGTGTCCATGAACGGGATCGTCGTGATCGGGGAGGGCGAGAAGGACGAAGCCCCGATGCTCTTCAACGGAGAGCGCATCGGCGACGGGACCGGCGCGGAGTGCGACATCGCCGTGGACCCCATCGACGGCACGACCCTCACCGCCAAGGGCATGCCCAACGCGATCGCGGTGCTCGCCGCCGCGGACCGGGGCACCATGTTCGACCCGTCCGCCGTGTTCTACATGGACAAGCTGGTCACCGGACCCGAGGCCGCCGACTTCGTCGACATCAACGCCCCGGTCGCCGTGAACATCCGCCGGGTCGCCAAGGCCAAGAACTCCTCCCCCGAGGACGTCACCGTCGTCATCCTCGACCGGCCCCGCCACGAGGGCATCGTCAAGGAGATCCGGGAGACCGGCGCACGGATCAAGTTCATCTCGGACGGCGATGTCGCGGGCGCGATCATGGCTGTGCGGGATGGCACCGGTGTCGACATGCTGATGGGCATCGGCGGCACTCCGGAAGGCATCATCGCCGCCTGTGCCATCAGGTGCCTCGGCGGCACGATCCAGGGCAAGCTGTGGCCGAAGGACGAGGAGGAGCGGCAGCGCGCCATCGACGCCGGTCACGACCTCGACCGGGTTCTCTACACGAATGACCTGGTCAGCGGGGACAACGTGTTCTTCGTCGCCACCGGCATCACCGACGGCGAGCTGCTGCGTGGTGTGCGCTACCGCGCGGAGACCGCGACCACGCAGTCGCTGGTGATGCGGTCCAAGTCCGGCACGATCCGGCAGATCGACTCGTGGCACCGGCTGTCGAAGCTGCGCGCGTACAGCGCCGTCGACTTCGACCGCGCCCAGTAGGGGCCCCAGCCCGGGAAGGGGCGTGGGCCCCCCCCCCCCCACCGGGGGGGGGGCCGCCCCGGCCCCCCCCCCCCCCCGGCGCGGGCGGCGGCCCACCCCGGGGGGGCCCCGCCGGGGGGGCGGGGGGAGAGACATGGGACACCC
>NZ_JBHWIW010000022.1:1932-103002 GCF_042731955.1 Streptomyces sp. NPDC059828
ACCACGCACAGACGTGGTGGGAGACGCCCCTTCCGCACGCACGGCACGTCAGGCGTCAGCGACCAGCCGGGTCAGGCCACCGAGGAGGCCGGCTTCTTCAGCTCTGTCTCGCGCCGCCTGCGACGGGCCAGCACCACACGGCGCTCGGCCGCGGTGAGTCCGCCCCACACCCCGTACGGCTCGGGCTGGAGCAGCGCGTGTTCGCGGCACTCCACCATGACCGGGCAGCGGGCGCAGACGCGCTTGGCGGCCTCCTCGCGGGAGAGCCGCGCGGCGGTCGGTTCCTTGGAGGGGGCGAAGAACAGCCCGGCTTCGTCCCGGCGGCACACCGCCGCCGTATGCCAGGGCGCGTCCTGATCTTCCCGAGCAGAGGTGCGCTGGGGCGGAACGGCGGCTACCTGCATGGGCTGATGCGGCAGTTGCAGCACGGTCTACTCCTGACGACTGACGACGGCTGGGCTGACGGCTTCGCGAGGGATCGAGCGAACGTCAAGCGATCGAGCGGGAGACGATGCAGCAAGGCCTACCCGCTGTACGCGCGCCTATGCACTGAGTGGCGCCGAGATCCGTGTGCCGCGCCCACGGGCCCTCCGTACCCCGGCCCGCCGGGACACCGGCCACCACCACCGCCCACCGGGACACCGGCAACCACCACCGCCCACCGGGACACCGGCAACCGCCCCAAGCCGGTGCGTGCCGTCAGTGCCCCAGGTGCCCGCGGAGCCTGTCGTGGAGATCGGCCACGCGCTTGCCGCGCTTCGGCTTCGCCTCCACGTTGCCGAACACGGAGTAGCCGTTGATCACGACCACGGGGGCCTGCGGATCGGCGCCCTCCAGCGTGACCACCTCGAAATTGCCGAGGATGCCGGTGCCGCCGCCGCGCAGCGAGATGTTCTCCGGGACACGCACCTCGACATTGCCGAAGATCGATGTCGCGTTGATGACCGTGAGCCGCTGCCCGAACATGGCCTCGGTCAGATCGATCTCGACATTGCCGAAGAGCGCGAAGGCGTTGGTCCGCGCACCCACGCGCCAGCGGCCCTTGCGGGTGGAGCTGGAGAACACCGCGACCAGGTTGTCGACCGGGCCGGCGGGCGCGTCGGGGCCGGAGTCGTACGCCGTCGGCTCGGGTCGGGTCCGCGCCGACGGCAGGTCCCGCACGATCGGTTCGAGTGCACCGACGGTCTTGGCGCGGTAGACCGCGTCGATCCGCTCGGCGTGCTCCTCCGGGTCGAGCCGCCCCTCGGCCAGCGCCTCGCGGAGGATGTCCGCGATCCGGTCGCGGTCGGCGTCGGAGGCACGGATGGCTCCGGCGTCCGCGGTACCGGCCGGAGCGACGGGCGGCCGGGGCTGAACCGGGCCGGAGTCCGCTGATGCACGCTTCTCGAGGTCCACGTGGTCAGCCTAGCGAAACGCGATAGATCGCGACTAGGCCCTGTCCGGGCGATCCCGCTGACGGGCACCTCCGTCACCGGACCCGCCAACTGAGCCTTACCTCACAAGCCCGGGCGACGACGGGCGTCTTACGCTTGTGGGCGCGCGCGCCAACGGAGGCCGCGCCGCAGTCTGCCGAGTGAGGAATGGCCGTCATGCCCAGCCCTGAGTTCCAGTACTCCGATCTGCTCCCGCTGGGAGAGGACGCCACGCCCTACCGCCTGGTGACTGCCGAGGGAGTCTCCACCTTCGAGGCGGACGGGCGTACGTTCCTCAAGGTCGAGCCGGAAGCGCTGCGCAAGCTGGCCGAAGAGGCCGTCCACGACATCCAGCACTATCTGCGCCCGGCGCACCTCGCCCAGCTTCGCAAGATCATCGACGACCCCGAGGCCTCGTCCAACGACAAGTTCGTCGCGCTGGACCTGCTGAAGAACGCGAACATCGCGGCTGCGGGCGTACTCCCCATGTGCCAGGACACCGGCACGGCGATCGTCATGGGCAAGCGCGGACAGAACGTGCTGACGCAGGGGGGCGACGAGGAGGCCCTGTCGCGCGGCATCTTCGACGCGTACACCCGGCTCAATCTGCGTTACTCCCAGATGGCCCCGCTGACGATGTGGGAGGAGAAGAACACCGGCTCGAACCTGCCCGCGCAGATCGAGCTGTACGCGACCGACGGCGGCGCCTACAAGTTCCTCTTCATGGCCAAGGGCGGCGGCTCGGCCAACAAGTCCTTCCTCTACCAGGAGACCAAGGCGGTCCTGAACGAGACCTCCATGATGAAGTTCCTGGAGGAGAAGATCCGCTCACTGGGCACCGCCGCGTGCCCGCCGTACCACCTCGCGATCGTGGTCGGCGGTACGTCGGCCGAGTTCGCCCTGAAGACCGCGAAGTACGCCTCCGCGCACTACCTGGACGAGCTGCCGGACGAGGGCTCGGTGCTGGGCCACGGTTTCCGTGACAAGGAGCTGGAGGAGAAGGTCTTCGAACTGACGCAGAAGATCGGCATCGGCGCGCAGTTCGGCGGCAAGTACTTCTGCCACGACGTGCGCGTGGTGCGCCTGCCGCGGCACGGGGCCTCCTGCCCGGTGGCGATCGCCGTGTCCTGCTCCGCGGACCGCCAGGCCCTCGCGAAGATCACCGCCGAAGGCGTCTTCCTGGAGCAGCTGGAGACGGACCCGGCGCGCTTCCTTCCGGAGACCACGGACGAGCACCTCAGCGACTCCGCCGAGTCCGGAGACGTGGTCAGGGTCGACCTGAACCAGCCGATGGACGAGATCCTCGCCGAGCTGGCGAAGTACCCGGTCAAGACCCGGCTCTCGCTGACCGGCCCGCTGGTCGTGGCGCGCGACATCGCGCACGCCAAGATCAAGGAGCGACTGGACGCGGGCGAGGAGATGCCGCAGTACCTCAAGGACCACCCGGTCTACTACGCGGGCCCGGCCAAGACCCCCGAGGGTTACGCGTCCGGCTCCTTCGGCCCGACGACCGCGGGCCGCATGGACTCGTATGTCGAGCAGTTCCAGGCGGCGGGCGGCTCCAAGGTCATGCTGGCCAAGGGCAACCGCAGCAAGCAGGTCACGGACGCGTGCGCGGCGCACGGCGGCTTCTACCTGGGTTCGATCGGCGGCCCGGCGGCCCGGCTCGCCCAGGACTGCATCAAGAAGGTCGAGGTCGTCGAGTACGAGGAGCTCGGCATGGAGGCCGTCTGGAAGATCGAGGTCGAGGACTTCCCCGCGTTCATCGTGGTGGATGACAAGGGCAACGACTTCTTCCAGAACCCGGCACCCGCGCCGACCTTCACCAGCATTCCGGTGCGGGGCCCCGGTCTGGGCTGAGCTCCGGCGACGGGCCGGGCCCTGAGCTCCGGACTTCTGAGTTCCGGCTGAGCACTTGCCGGGAAACGGGGAATACACCCGGTCCCGGCAAGTGCTCAGCCTTTCAGGAGGTTTGGAGATGTCTGACACCCGCAAGACCGCAGGCGACGCCCCGGACGACCAGGGCTACCGGATCGAGCACGACTCCATGGGCGAGGTGAAGGTCCCCGCGCACGCGAAGTGGCGGGCGCAGACCCAGCGGGCGGTGGAGAACTTCCCGGTCTCGGGGCAGCGTCTCGAGCGGGCCCATATCGAGGCCCTCGCCCGTATCAAGGCCGCCGCGGCCAAGGTCAACGCGGAGCTCGGGGTGCTCGACAAGGACATCGCCGAGGCCATCCAGGACGCGGCGGCGGAGGTCGCCGAGGGGCGCTGGGACGAGCACTTCCCGGTCGATGTCTTCCAGACGGGCTCGGGCACCTCCTCCAACATGAACACCAACGAGGTCCTGGCCACGCTGGCCGGTGAGCGCCTCGGACGCCCCGTTCACCCGAATGACCACGTCAATGCCTCGCAGTCGTCCAACGACGTCTTTCCCTCCTCCATCCACATCGCCGCCACAGCCGCGGTGACCCGGGACCTCATCCCGGCTCTGGAACACCTCGCCACGTCGCTGGAGCGCAAGGCCGCCGCGTTCTCGGGGGTCGTCAAGTCCGGGCGCACCCATCTGATGGACGCGACGCCCGTCACCCTCGGTCAGGAGTTCGGGGGCTACGCCGCCCAGATCCGCTACGGTGCCGAGCGCCTGCGGGCCTCGCTGCCCCGGCTGGCCGAGCTGCCACTCGGCGGTACGGCGGTGGGAACCGGGATCAACACCCCCGTCGGCTTCTCCGCGGCCGTCATCGCCGAGGTCGCGCGGTCGACCGGGCTGCCGCTGACCGAGGCCCGTGACCACTTCGAGGCCCAGGGCGCCCGGGACGGCCTGGTGGAGACCTCGGGACAGCTCCGTACCATCGCCGTCTCCCTCACCAAGATCGCCAACGATCTGCGCTGGATGGCGAGCGGTCCCCGCACCGGACTCGCCGAGATCGCGCTGCCCGACCTCCAGCCGGGCTCCTCGATCATGCCGGGCAAGGTCAATCCGGTGGTCCCCGAGGCGGTGCTGATGGTGGCGGCCCAGGTGATGGGCAATGACGCGACCGTCGCCATCGCGGGAGCGGCGGGGAACTTCGAGCTGAACGTGATGCTGCCGGTGATCGCCAGGAACGTACTGGAGTCCGTACGGCTGCTGGCGAACTCCACCAGGCTGCTGGCCGACCGCACCGTCGACGGCATCACCGCCGACGAGGAACGAGCCCGGGAGTACGCCGAGTCCTCGCCGTCCGTCGTCACTCCGCTGAACAAGTACATCGGCTACGAGGAGGCTGCGAAGGTCGCCAAGAAGTCCCTCGCCGAGCGGAAGACGATCCGTCAGGTGGTGCTGGAGTCCGGGTACGTGGAGCGCGGAGATCTGACACTGGAGCAGCTGGACGAGGCGCTGGACGTGCTGCGGATGACGCATCCCTGACGTGAAGGCCCGTGACCTGCACCGCAGCGCGCCCCGCACCGTACCCCTAAGATCTGCGCATGACAGGTACGGCAGACTTCCCGCACTGGGCGCCCGGGGACCACATCCTCTGGCGCTACCGCGGCAATTCCTCCGGCGACGTCCACATCTGCCGCCCCGTGACCGTGGTCGAGCACACCGACGAGCTGCTGGCCGTGTGGATGGCGCCGGACACCGAGTGCGTACGGCCTGTGCTCAGCGACGGCAGTCCGGTGCACCAGGAGCCGCTCGCCACCCGCTACACCGCGCCCCGCACCACGGCCCGGGCGCGCTGGTCCGGTATGGGGGTGCTGAAGCTGGCCAGGCCGCACGAGCCCTGGTCGGTCTGGCTGTTCTGGGACAGCGACTGGCGGTTCAAGAACTGGTACGTGAACCTCGAGGAGCCGCGCACCCGGTGGGCCGGCGGGGTCGACTCGGAGGACCACTTCCTCGATATCGCGGTGCGCCCGGACCGGAGCTGGCACTGGCTCGACGAGGACGAGTTCGCGCAGGCGCAGCAGGCCGGGCTGATGGACGCCCGGCAGGCACTGCGGGTGCGGGCGGCCGGGCAGTCGGCCGTCGAGGTGATCCGTTCATGGGGTCCGCCGTTCTCGGACGGCTGGGAGGACTGGCGGCCCGATCCGGGGTGGGCAGTTCCCGAGCTGCCCGCCGACTGGAATCACACTCCGGAGTACAGGTCGGCATGACGACGTCGTGAGACCCTTGATGCGCCCCCGGGGTTCAAACGTAGGATCGTCCTCCGCAAGGTCACATCGCCACACGCATTGCAGGGAATCGCACAGCGATCGCACAACGAACCGGAACGACGACGGCACGACGAATCGGCAACGACTCAGCACCGCACTGGAACTGACCGCAAGTCATCACGAGGGGGAGCAGACCGTGCTTGATGTGGGCCCGGATCTCCCCCATTTTGTCGAGGCCCCGCCCGGAGTGGGTATGGGGTATAGCGAAGGCCCTGGGACGTTGCCACCCCGGGCCATGGGGACACCCACAGCGGCACCCGAGATGCCACGGTCCGGCTACCTGACGTGTCCGGCACGATCCGGAAGACCGGCCCTGCCCTCGTACCACCGGCCCGGACGGACGGAATCCCACGCGTGACGGAGCATCCCACCTCCCATGAAGGCCGGCAGCCCTTCGCTGCCCGGCCTCAGGAGCGCACCCGGCCACGGCATGAGGCGGGGGCGCACGCCGCCACGCCGTCGGGCGGGAGCGTGCCCGCCCAGTCGCCGGTACAGGCCGCCTCCCAGAACCCGGCCACCCCCACGAACCCGGCCGCCTCGGCGCCCCAGAGCCCCTCCACGGCGCCGCCCGCGGCCTCCGTCCCGGCCCCGCTCGCACCGGGCCCGAGCGGACCGAGCGGCAAGGCGGGCTCCCCGGGGCCGTCAGGCGCATCGGGCCCGCCGCAGGACCCGGCCGGTGTCGCCCGGCGCGAGGGGGACCGGCTGCGTTTCGTGGGCGCCGCGACCCGGCGTATCGCGCGCGGTATCGACCTGGACGAGATCGTGCTCGGGTTGTGCCGGGCCACCGTGCCGACGTTCTCGGACGCGATCCTGGTCTATCTGCGCGACCCGCTGCCGGTCGGCGACGAGCGGCCGGTCTCGCCGTTCGTGCTGCGGCTGCGCCGCACCGACCGGCTGCGTTTAACAGAAGAGGACACCGAGAACGCGCTGGCCACCAACGCCGTCCAGGTGCCGGTGCTCAATCCGCAGGCGGATCTGCCCGCGGCCGAGTTGTGCGAGGTGCAGGCCGGCGGGGCGCTCGCCGAGGTGCTGCGGGGCGTACGGCCCGTCTTCGGGGACTCCGCGGCGGCCCGCGCCGCCCTGCCGGAGCTGCTCGGCGACGGCAAGACCCTGCCGACCGGCCATCGCGCGATCCTCGCCCCGCTGCGCGGCAGGCGCCGGGTCACCGGCGCGGCGATCTTCCTGCGCAGGCCCGACCGGCCGGCCTTCGAACCGAACGACCTCCTGGTGGCCGCCCAGCTGGCCACCCACACCGCGCTCGGCATCGACAAGGCGGTGCTGTACGGCCGTGAGGCGTACATCGCCGACGAACTCCAGCGCACCATGCTCCCCGAGGGATTGCCCCAGCCCACCGGTGTGCGCCTCGCGTCCCGTTATCTCCCGGCGGCCGAGACCGCCCGGGTCGGCGGTGACTGGTACGACGCGATCCCGCTGCCGGGGAGCCGGGTGGCGCTGGTCGTCGGGGACGTGATGGGCCACTCGATGACCTCGGCAGCGATCATGGGCCAGCTCCGCACCACGGCCCAGACCCTCGCGGGTCTCGACCTGCCGCCGCAGGAGGTGCTGCACCACCTGGACGAGCAGGCCCAGCGGCTGGGCACCGACCGCATGGCGACCTGTCTGTACGCGGTGTACGACCCGGTCTCGCACCGGATCACCATCGCGAACGCGGGCCATCCGCCGCCGATACTTCTGCACCTCGGCGGCCGGGCCGAGGTCCTTCGGGTGCCTCCGGGAGCCCCGATCGGCGTCGGCGGGGTCGACTTCGAGGCCGTCGAGCTGGACGCGCCTGCCGGAGCCACGCTGCTGCTCTACACGGACGGGCTGGTCGAGTCGCGGCTGCGGGACGTGTGGACCGGGATCGAACAGCTCAGGGAGCGGCTGGCCGCGACCGCCCAGCTCACCGGTCCGGACCACTCCCCGCCGCTCGAGGCGCTCTGCGACGACGTACTGGACGTGCTCGGTCCCGGCGACCGCGACGACGACATCGCCCTGCTCGCGGCCCGCTTCGACGGGATCGCGCCGAGCGATGTCGCCTACTGGTACCTGGAGCCGGAGGAGCAGGCTCCCGGCCGGGCCCGCAGGCTCGCCCGCAGGGCACTGGCCCGGTGGGATCTGGAGGAGCTGTCCGACTCCGTGGAGCTGCTGGTCAGCGAGGTGGTCACCAATGCCGTGCGCTATGCGGAGCGGCCGGTGACCCTGCGGCTGCTGCGTACGGATGTGCTGCGCTGCGAAGTGGGCGACGACTCGCCTCAGTTGCCCCGGCAGCGGCGGGCGCGCGACACGGACGAGGGCGGCCGTGGGCTGTTCCTGGTGAACCGGCTGGCCAGACGGTGGGGGGCGACGCGGCTGTCGACCGGCAAGGTGGTGTGGTTCGAGCTGGCGACACGCGGCTGACGGGCAGCAGTACGTGAGCGGGGCCAGGCGCCGATGCGCCTGGCCCCGCTCGCGTGCTCGGCCCTGACCGTCTGCTATCCCGTCGTCGGCGGCTTGCGGCCACCGGACGCACCGGTCGTCACCCCGTCGCTGGTCCCGCCGTCGTCGGTGCCGCCGTTGTCGGTGCCACCGTCGTCCGTACCACCGTTGTCGGTCCCGCCGTCATCGGTGCCGCCGTTGTCGGTGCCACCGTTGTCGGTGCCGCCGTTGTCGGTGCCACCGTCGTCCGTACCACCGTTGTCGGTCCCGCCGTCGTCCGTACCGGCGTTGTCACCCGGCTTGTCGGGGTCGTCGCTCGGACGGTCCCGGTCGGGCTTCTCGTCCTTGTCCTTGTCCTTGTCCTTCTTTTTGTCCTTGTCCTTTTCCTTGTCGTCCTTGTCGCTCGGCGAGCCGGACGGCTCGGGCTCATCGACGACGAGGTCGGGGACGTCAAGGTCGAACTGCTCGTCGGAGCCACCGCCGAGAGCGTCGGTCGTGTACCGCTGCCAGACCAGGGCCGGTACGCCACCACCGTTGGCGCGGCCCTCGTTGACGGTGTCGGTCAGCGTGACCTGTCCGGTGCCATCGGGCTTCTCGCCGAAGAGTCCGACCGCGGTGACCAGTTCGGGTGTGTAGCCCACGAACCACGCCGACTTGTTGTTCTCCGAGGTACCGGTCTTGCCCGCGGCCGCGTAGTCGCCCTGGGCGTTGCGGCCCGAGCCGTTCCTGACCACGCCGGTCATCACCTTGGTGACGCTGTCGGCGGCCTCACGACTCAGCACCCGGTCCCCGACCCCGTCCTGGATCTGGACCTTCCCGTCCGGCAAGTCCTTGTGTGCCGCGGCCTTCACGATCGACGGCGTGACCTTCTTGCCATGGCTGTCGAAGCTCGCGTAGACCCCGGCCATGTCCCAGGTGGAGGCGCCCATCGTGCCGAGCGACATCGCGGGCTGCTCGGGCCAGCCGTCGCCGTCCTGCATCCCCAGAGCGAGCGCGGTGTCCTTCGCCTTCGACGGAGTGACGTCCACGATCATCTGGGCGTAGACCGAGTTGACCGAGTCGTTGGTGGCTTTCTGGACGGTGATGCGGCCGTAGTCCTCGTCGTCCTCGTTCTCGGGCGCGAAGGGGACGTCGCTGCCCTCGACGGGCCGCTTGCTGGTGCCGTCGTAGCGGGTCTTCAGCGTGATCTTCTCGCCGTCCTGGGTCTCGGCCCCGTTCTCCAGCGCGGAGGCGAGCACCACGGGCTTGAAGGTGGACGCGGGCTGGTAGTCACGCCGGGTGGCGTTGGACAGCCAGTGCTCGGTGGCACCGATTCCGCCGTACATCGCCACGACATGACCGGTCTTCGGGTCGACGGAGGTCGCTCCGGCCTGCACGGTCGCGTCGCGCTTGTCGCCCTTGCGGTCGAGCTTGGACTCCAGCTCCTTCTGGACGGCCTTCTTGAGGGCTTCCTGCTTCTTCCGGTCGATGTTGAGCGTGATGGTCCAGCCGCCGGCCTCGATCTGCTCCGGGGTGACCTCGTAGCGCTTCTCCAGCTCGGCCTTGGCCGCCGCGACGAGATAGCCGGTCTGGCCTTCCATTCCGGGCGCGGCCTTGGTCTTCTGGGGTTCGGGGAACTTCAGGCCGGCGCGCTGGGAAGCGTCGAGCCAGTCCATCTCGACCATGTTGTTCAGCACGTAGTTCCAGCGTTCCTGCACCAGCTTCTTGGACCTCGGGGAGGCGACCTCCCAGTCGTACTGGCTGGGCGCCTGGAGCAGCGCGGCGAGATACGCGGCCTGGGCGACGTTCAGCTTCTCGGCGTCGACCCGGTAGTAGGCCTGGGCGGCGGCCTGGATGCCGTAGGCGTTGCGACCGTAGTAGCTGGTGTTGATGTACCCGGCGAGGATCTCGTCCTTGCCGCTCTCCTGGTCCACCTTGAGGGCGATCACCAGTTCCTTGAGCTTGCGGGTGACCGTCTGGTCCTGGTTGAGGTAGTAGTTCTTGACGTACTGCTGGGTGATGGTCGAACCACCCTGCTTGCCCTTGCCGGTGACGGTGTTGAACACGCCTCGGGCGGTGCCCTTCAGGTCGACGCCTGAGTCGTCGTAGAAGGTCTTGTTCTCGGCGGCGACGAAGGTGTGCTGCACCTCCTTGGTGAGCTTGTTCAAGGGGATGATCTCGCGGTTGACCTTGCCCGTACGGGCGAGGATCTTGCCGTCGCTGTACTTGTAGACGTTGCTCTGGAGATAGGCCTGCTCGTTCGGGTTGGGCACCGGGACCAGCCAGTAGATGACGAAGAACGCCCCCATCACGGCGAGGCAGAGACCGAGGAACGTCCCGAGGACCTTCCTCCAGGTGAAGAAGCGGCGTATGCCCGCCTTCTTCGTGCTCCGGCGCGCCCCGCGCTGCCGGGCTCGTCGCGCATCCGCTCGGCCCATGGCCCCGTTGCTCCGCTCTTCTTCGTCGTCAAGGTCGTCTGGAAAATCAGCTCAGAAAGCTAGCACCGCTCCTCATGACAAAGAGCACGTCATCCGGTCTTTTCCGGACGTGAGAATCAGCACCCGCCTCAATGGAACCGACTCACAACTGGTGCGCAGGGTTGCTGCATCCGATAATGTGTAATCACATTGATAGCGACACCGGGCGCCCTCGCGACCGGGGAAACGGGGGACGGACATGCCCGCGACCAGCACATCTCTGCCGACGGACGCACCCGAGATGCCCGAGCCGCGGGTACGGGAGTTCACGGCGCACAGCATCGGCGGCGGACTCGCGCTGCTGCTCGGACTCGTCGGCCTGGCGCTAGGGGTCGGGCTGATCGCCACGGGCGCCACGGCCGCCGGGGGTGGCGCGAAGGCGGCGATCATCGCGCTCGGGGTGCTTGTCGTCATCGCGTCCTTCCTCGCCATGGCGGGGCTGAACATGGTGGCGCCCGGCGAGGCCCGGGTGGTGCAGCTCTTCGGGCGCTACCGCGGCACGATCCGCACGGACGGGCTTCGCTGGGTGAACCCGCTGACCTCGCGGGAGAAGATCTCCACCCGGGTCCGCAACCACGAGACCGCGGTCCTCAAGGTCAACGACGCCTACGGCAATCCGATCGAGCTCGCCGCGGTGGTGGTCTGGAAGGTCGAGGACACCGCGCAGGCGCTGTTCGAGGTGGACGACTTCCTGGAGTTCGTCTCCACCCAGACCGAGGCGGCCGTGCGGCATATCGCCATCGAGTACCCGTACGACGCACACGACGAGGACGGCCTCTCGCTGCGCGGGAACGCGGAGGAGATCACCGAGAAGCTCGCGGTCGAACTGCGCGCGCGGGTCGAGGCGGCGGGCGTACGGATCATCGAGTCCCGCTTCACGCACCTCGCGTACGCCCCCGAGATCGCCTCCGCGATGCTCCAGCGCCAGCAGGCCGGGGCCGTGGTCGCGGCCCGCCGGCAGATCGTGGACGGCGCGGTCGGCATGGTGGAGGCGGCCCTGGCCCGGATCGGCGAGGAGGGCTTCGTCCAGCTGGACGAGGAGCGCAAGGCGGCCATGGTGTCGAATCTGATGGTGGTGCTGTGCGGGGACCGCGCCGCGCAGCCCGTCCTCAACACGGGCAGCCTGTACCAGTGACCGATCGCAGGTCGGACCGCGACCAGCCGGAACGCGGCGGACCCGGACCCGCGGAAGCCGAACGGGGGAAGCCCGCGCGCGGCAGGCCGGAGCGCAAGCAGGTGCTGCTGCGGCTCGACCCGGTGGTCTACGAGGCGCTGGCCCGGTGGGCCTCCGACGAACTGCGCAGCGCCAACGCGCAGATCGAGTTCCTGCTGCGGCGGGCACTGTCGGAGACGGGGCGCCTGCCGGGCGGGGTCCGGCCGATCCCCCCGCGGGGGCGTCCACCGAAGTCCCGCCCGGAGTCCGAGCCGTCCTGAAGCGCCCCCGCAGGCTCGTGGAGCGCCGGTTCTGAATCGTGACAATCAAGCCTGACCTGCGGAGAAGACAGGCCGAATAGCGGCTCTACACACCGCGTATACATGGCGTGTATACGTGGTGTGTAGAGTCGTCGGCATGTCCATCGGTCACACCCTCCTCGGGCTCCTGGAGTCCGGCCCACGCCACGGTTACGACCTCAAGCGCACCTTCGACGAGAAGTTCGGTCACGACCGGCCCCTGCACTACGGGCAGGTCTACTCGACGATGTCGCGCCTGCTGAAGAACGGCCTCGTCGAGGTCGACGGCATCGAGGCCGGCGGCGGCCCCGAGCGCAAGCGCTACGCGATCACCGAGGCGGGCATCACCGATGTCGGTCGCTGGCTCGCGTCGCCCGAGAAGCCGGAGCCGTATCTCCAGTCGACCCTCTACACCAAGGTCGTCCTCGCGCTGCTCACCGGCCGCAGCGCGGCCGAGCTGCTGGACTCCCAGCGCTCGGAGCATCTGCGGCTGATGCGCATACTCACCGACCGCAAGCGCCGGGGCGACCTCGCCGACCAGCTCATCTGCGATCACGCACTCTTCCACCTCGAGGCCGATCTGCGCTGGCTTGAGCTGACCAGCGCACGTCTCGACCAGCTCGCGAAGGCGGTCACCGCATGACCCCCGCCGGTTCTCTCCTCGTCGCCGACGGCCTGCGCAAGGCGTACGGGCCCACGCACGCGCTCGACGGCGCGGACTTCTCCATCCACCCCGGCGAGGTCGTCGCCGTGATGGGCCCGTCGGGCTCGGGAAAGTCGACCCTGCTGCACTGCCTGGCGGGGATCGTCACCCCCGACGAGGGCACCATCACCTACAACGGCCGTGAGCTGTCCGCGATGAACGACGCGCGGCGCAGCGCGCTGCGCCGCGGCGAGTTCGGCTTCGTCTTCCAGTTCGGGCAGTTGGTGCCCGAACTGACCTGTGTCGAGAACGTGGCGCTTCCGCTGCGGCTGAACGGCACCCGGCGCAAGGACGCCGAACGCACCGCGCTCGAGTGGATGGAGCGCGTCGAGGTCGCCGAGCTGGCGGCCAAGCGCCCCGGGGAGGTCTCGGGCGGCCAGGGCCAGCGCGTCGCCGTGGCCCGCTCACTCGTCACCAGCCCGCGGGTGCTCTTCGCGGACGAGCCGACCGGAGCGCTCGACTCCCTCAACGGCGAGCGGGTGATGCAACTCCTCACGGACGCGGCCCGGTCCACCAGCGCCGCGGTCGTGCTCGTCACCCACGAGGCGCGGGTCGCCGCCTACTCCGACCGCGAGATCGTCGTACGCGACGGCAAGTCACGGGACATGGAGCGGGCCATATGACCGCACGGATCTGGATCCGCGACCTGCTCATGGGAGCGAGGTTCGCGGTCAGCGGCGGCCGGGAAGGCTGGACCCGCACCCTGCTCACCGGTGTCGGCGTGGGCCTCGGTGCGGCGCTCCTGCTGGTCACCGCCTCGATCCCGAACGCGATGGCGGCGCGGGACGCGCGCACCGACGCCCGGAGCGACGCGACCGCGCCCACCGCAGAAGCGCCCGGGCGGGACACCCTGCTCATCGCCGAGGCCGACACCCGCTTCCACGACGACGAGGTCTACGGCAGGCTCCTCAAGCCGGAGGGACCGGACGCGCCCCTCCCACCCGGGCTGCGGGAGTTCCCCGGGGACGGCGAGATGGCCGTATCCCCCGCGCTCAACGCCCTGCTGAAGTCGAAGGACGGCGCACTGCTGCGTGAGCGGCTGGACCAGCGGATCACCTCCGTCATCGGGGACGAGGGCCTGGTCGGTCCCGGCGAGCTCATCTACTACGCGGGCGACGGCACCCTGAAGCCGGTGGACGGGAAGGTGCCCAGGGTCACCGGATTCGACAACTCCGCACAACCGGAGGCGCTGGACCCGATCCTCACCCTGCTCGTCCTGCTGGTCTTCGTCGCCCTGCTGATGCCGGTCGCCGTGTTCATCGCCGCCGCCGTGCGCTTCGGTGGTGAGCGTCGCGACCGCCGCCTCGCCGCGCTGCGGCTGGTCGGTGCGGACGCCCGGATGACCCACCGGATCGCGGCGGGTGAGGCTCTCGCGGGGTCCCTCGTCGGTCTGGTGCTGGGCGCCGGCTTCTTCGCCGCGGCCCGCCAGTCGGCGGCCGGGATCGACTGGTACCAGGTGAGCGTCTTCCCCTCGGACATCACCCCCGCGCCCTGGCTGGCGGCGCTGGTCGCCCTCGCCGTACCCGCGGCGGCCGTCATGGTGACCCTGTTCGCCCTGCGCAGTGTGGTGATCGAACCCCTGGGCGTGGTCCGTACGGCGAAGCCACCGCGACGGCGGATCGTGCTCCGGCTGGTGCCACCGGTCGCCGGCCTCGCCCTGCTGTACCCGATGGTCGGACAGGGCAACGAAAGCGGCGAGTTCAGCCAGTGGCAGGTCATCGGCGGAGTGGTGCTGCTGCTGTTCGGCATCACCGCGCTGCTGCCGTGGCTGGTCGAAACGGTCGTCACCCGGCTCGGCGGCGCCGGCTCCGTGTCCTGGCAACTGGCCGTGCGGCGCCTCCAGCTGAACAGCGGATCCGCAGCCCGGCTGGTGAACGGGATCGGCGTCGCCGTCGCCGGGGCGATCGCGCTCCAGATGGTGTTCGCCGGCGTGGAGAGCTCGTACACCAGGATCACCGGCGCCGACCCGAACCGTGCGGCGATCGACGTGCTGGTTCCGTCCTCAACCGGGGCCGCCGCCCGCAGCGATGTCCTCGCCGAGCGGATCGGGCAGACCAAGGGGGTCGCCAAGGCGACCTCGCTCCTCATGTCCGATGCCGCGCTCACCCCGAAGAACCCTGAACGGTCCGTCACCCTGACCGTCGGCAGCTGCCCGGCACTGCGCGAGCTCGCGACCCTCCCGTCCTGCGAGGACGGTGACACCTTCGTCCTGACGGGCGGCCTCGTTCCGGAGGACGACGCCCTCTCCTGGCCCGGCAAGAAGCTCTACACGGGGCGCATCTACGGTGACGAAGGGACCAGCCCGATCGCCTGGACGCTGCCCGCGTCCACGAAGAAGGTCGCGAGCCGCAAGGACCCGACCGGCGTCAAGCGCAGCGGCATCCTGGCCACGACCGGCGCGGCGCCCCGTGGCCTGACCTCGGACGAGTTCGCGACCATCTACGTCCAGCTGGACAGGTCGGTGCCGGACGCCATCGAGCACGCGCGTACGGCCATCCTCAAGGCCGATCCGATGATGACGCCGTTCCACGTCGAGACCAGCGTGCAGGCCAACCGCTTCGCGTCGATCCGTACCGGGCTCTTCGTCGGGGCCGCGTGCGTCCTGCTGCTGATCGGCGCGAGCCTGCTGGTCTCCCAGCTTGAGCAGCTGCGCGAACGCAAGAAGCTGCTGGCGGCGCTGCTCGCCTTCGGGACCCGGCGCTCCACGCTGAGCCTGTCCGTGCTGTGGCAGACGGCCGTTCCGGTCATGCTCGGTCTGCTCCTGTCCACGACCGTGGGCGTGGCTCTCGGGGCGGTGCTGCTGAAGATGGTCGCGGTGCCGGTCGCGATCGACTGGGCGACGGTCGCGACGATGACGGGGCTCGGCGCCGGGGTCGTGCTGCTGGTGACGCTGCTCAGCCTGCCGCCGCTGCTGCGGATGATGCGGCCGGAGGGGCTGCGCACGGAGTGAGCACCGGGTGGGCCAGGTGCTCTCCGGCTCAGTCGCCGTCGGGTACGACCCGCACCGGGAGGTCCGCGAGGGCCTCCCGGAGCGCGACGGCGAATTCCTCGAACTCGCCCTGGCGGGCCGCTCCCGAGCGCATCGCCAGGGCGATCGTGCGGGTGGGTGCGGGGTCGGCGAAGTACCCCGTGACCAGGCGGTCGTTGCGGCCGGTCTCCACCTGGAGGGCGGTGCGCGGCAGCAGCGTCACACCGAGACCTCCCGCGACCAGCTGGACCAGCGTGGACAGCCCCGCCGCGGTGGTGGTGACCGGGGCGCTCTCCACCCGTCCGGCCTCACGGCAGATGTCGAGTGCCTGGTCGCGCAGGCAGTGCCCCTCGTCGAGCAGCAGCAGCGGCAGCTCCCGCAGCGCCTCGCGCGGGATGTCCGCGCGACCGCCGAGCCAGTGCTCCTGTGGCGTGACCAGCACGAAGTCCTCGTCGAACAACGGGATCTCGGTGACCCCCGCCACCCCGAGCGGCACAGCGAGCAACAGCAGATCGAGTCGTCCCGCCCCGAGCCCTTCCAGCAGCGACGAGGTCTGTTCCTCGTGCACCTGGAGGTCGAGCGCCGGATACCGCTCGCGCACCAGCCGCAGCACCGCCGGCAGCAGATACGGCGCCACCGTCGGTATCACCCCCAGCCGCAGCACCCCGGTGAACGGCGCCCGTACGGCCTCGGCCTCCTCCAGCAGCTCACCCACCGCGGCGAGCACCGCCTTGGCCCGCACCGCCAGCCGCTCCCCGGCCGGGGACAGCAGCACCTTCCGGGTCGTACGCTCCAGCAGCCGCACCCCGAGCGCCTCTTCCAGCGCCGACACGGCACCGGACAGCGCGGGCTGACTCATCCCGATCGCGGCGGCGGCGTCCCGGAAGTGGAGATGCTCGGCCACTGCGGCGAAGGCCCGAAGCTGCGCGAGACTGGGCTGTTTGCCCCGACCCACCCCGTGTACCACCACTTCACCACCCCGCCACTGATAAGCAACCCCGATCGCAGCGTGCCAGTCTAACCGTCCCCACGATCAATGCACTCATCGGTGATCGGGATTCGGCTATCGGACATGGCTATCAATGCGGTCGGCATCTTCAATTTCCCCCTATTGATCACGCCGTGACAGGCTGATGCTCCGTCCAACCCACGGAGCCCCCACAAAGGGCCTCCCATTGCAAGGAGAGCGCGTGCTCACTGTCGGTGACCAGTTCCCCACCTTCGAACTGACCGCCTGCGTCTCGCTGGAGAGCGGCAAGGAGTTCGAGCAGATCACCCACAAGTCCTACGAGGGCAAGTGGAAGGTGGTCTTCGCGTGGCCCAAGGACTTCACCTTCGTCTGCCCCACCGAGATCGCCGCCTTCGGCAAGCTGAACGACGAGTTCGCCGACCGTGACGCCCAGGTCCTCGGATTCTCCGGCGACTCCGAGTTCGTCCACCACGCCTGGCGCAAGGACCACGCCGACCTGCGTGACCTGCCCTTCCCGATGCTGGCCGACTCCAGGCACGAGCTGATGCGCGACCTCGGCATCGAGGGCGAGGACGGCTTCGCGCAGCGTGCCGTGTTCATCGTCGACCCGAACAACGAGATCCAGTTCACGATGGTGACCGCCGGCTCCGTCGGCCGTAACCCCAAGGAGGTCCTGCGGGTCCTCGACGCGCTCCAGACCGACGAGCTCTGCCCCTGCAACTGGTCCAAGGGCGAGGACACCCTGGACGCGGTCAAGCTGCTGGCCGGTGAGTGAGCATGGCCCTCGATGAGCTGAAGTCCGCGCTGCCGGACTACGCCAAGGACCTCAAGCTGAACCTCGGCTCGGTCATCGGCAACAGCGAGCTCCCCCAGCAGCAGCTCTGGGGCACGGTGCTGGCCTGCGCGATCGCCTCGCGCTCGCCGATCGTGCTGCGCGAGCTGGAGCCGGAGGCCAAGGCCAACCTGTCCGCCGAGGCGTACACCGCCGCCAAGTCTGCCGCCGCGATCATGGCGATGAACAACGTCTTCTACCGGACCCGGCACCTGCTGTCGGACCCCGAGTACGGGACGCTGCGCGCCGGTCTGCGGATGAACGTCATCGGCAACCCGGGTGTCGAGAAGACCGACTTCGAGCTGTGGTCACTCGCCGTCTCCGCGATCAACGGCTGCGGCCAGTGCCTCGACTCGCACGAGCAGGTGCTCCGCAAGGCGGGCGTCGAGCGCGACGTCATCCAGGAGGCCTTCAAGATCGCCTCGGTGATCCAGGCGGTCGGCACGACGCTGGAGGCCGAAGCCGTCATGGGCGGCTGAGTCCGTACAGGCACCACCACACAGGGCGCCCCCGCCCGGTTCGGGACATCGAGCCGGTGGGGGCGCCCTGCTGTGTCCGCGTACCGTGCGGGGACACCCGGCCCCGACGAGGGGCCCCGATGTGACCGAACTGCTCCGGGCGGGGGCGAGCCCCCAGGCAGGGCTTAGGCCGTGTCGGAGAACTGGTGTCGTCCGCCCGGAGGGCGGGGCTCGCGGCGTCCGGTGCGTGCCATCGCAAGGCGGTGGGGGTTCCCCCGCCGGAGGCAGGGGGAGGTCGTCCTCGTACCGGGCGTACTCGGACGGTTCGACAACGCAGCGAGTGCGCGTGCCAGGCGTCGCGAGCCAGGCCGGAGTTCTCACACACGGCCTAAGCCCGGTCCCCGGGCGGAGGAGTCGGCGGCGGAGCGGTCGGGGGCAACGGCGGCGGAGTGGGAGCCACTTCGATGGCCGTCGCACCGTGCGGTGCCGGGCCCTGGTGGACGGGGTACACCTGGGCGTACGAGCGCAGATAACCGACCACCGTGTTGGTCACCGCCACCAGCGGTACGGCCACCACCGCTCCCCCGATGCCTGCCGTCAGGCCGCCCGCGGCGACCGCGAGCACGACGGCGAGGGGGTGGACCCGTACCGCCCGGCCGAGGATGAACGGCTGGAGCACATGGCCCTCGATCTGCTGCACGGCCAGCACGACCAGCAGCACCATCAGCGCGGTGAACACGCCCTGGGTGACCAGCGCCACGATGACCGCGAGGGCGCCCGACACGACCGCACCCACGAGCGGGATGAACGAGAACAGGAAGATGAACACCGCGAGCGGGACGGCGAGCGGCACATCGAGGAAGTAGATGCCGAGGCCGATGAAGATCGCGTCGATCAGGGCGACCACCACCGTGCCGCGCACATACGCGGTCAGCGTCCGCCAGGCCCTCGGGCCCGCCCCGGCGACACCGGGCCGCGCCTGAGCGGGGACCAGCTTCAGGGTCCACTGCCAGATGCGCTTCCCGTCGTAGAGCAGGAAGAGCGTGGAGAACATCGCCAGCAGCATCCCGGTGAGGATCTCGACCATCACGCCCACGCCCTGGAGCCCGGCGGAGGTGATCTCCTCGGTGTTGGTGCCGATGGTGTTCTGGAGGTTCTGGGCGATGTCGTTGATCTGCTGTTCGGTCACATGGAACGGGCTGTTGAGCAGCCACTGCTTGAGCTCCTCGATACCGTCCTTGACCCGGTCGGCGAGATTGTCCAGGTTGTCCAGCACCTGCCACACCACAAACCAGCCGACCAGTCCCATGATGACGAAGCCGAGAACGGCGGTGACGGCGGTGGCGAGCCCGCGTGGCAGGCCCAGCCTTCTGAGGCGGGTCACGGTCGGCTGGAGGAGCGCGGTGATCAGCAGGGCGGCGACGAAGGCCAGCACCACCAGCTGAACGGCGCTGATCACCCGCATCAGCACCCAGAGCGTTCCCGCGAGCACCAGCAGCCGCCAGCCCGCTTCGGCAGCGACGCGCATGCCCCAGGGGATGGTGGAGACAGGGTCGGGTTTGGCGGCGACGGCGGGTGCGTACGCCGGGGGCGGAGGCACATGGTCCGCCGGCGCGGCTGAGCCTTGAGCCGCCGGCTCCGCACTGCCGCCGTCCGGGGCACCGCCGTTGACGATCAGGCCGTTGTCGTCCCGGACGGCGGCCGCCCGCCGTTCTTCGAGGCGTTCACCCCAGCGGTTCAGCCCGGTGCCCAACCGGCGCAGCCACCCTGGCATTCTCGACATCTCGCTTCCCTCTCCCCCCGGGGTCCGCCACGACCGTACACGCACGAAACCCCCCGCCATAGGACGGCGGGGGGTTCCAGAGTGCTGAGAGCTACTGCCGCAGGGCCTAGTACCAGTGGTTGGCCTGCCAGAACGACCAGGCTCCGCAGGGGCTGTCGTAGCGCTCGTTCATGTAGTTGAGGCCCCACTTGATCTGGGTAGCCGGGTTGGTCTGCCAGTCGGGGGCGACCGAGGCCATCTTCGAGCCGGGGTTCGCCTGGACCAGGCCGTAGGCATCGGAGGTGGGGTTGTCCGCGTGGTAGTTCCAGCTGGACTCGTGGTCCACGATGTTGCTGAAGCACTGGAACTGGTCGCCCGGCATCATCTGGCGGGCGATCGCCTGGACTTCGGCCACGGTGTACGACGACTGCTTCGCGAAGCTGGAGGCGGAGCGGACGGCGGAACGGCTTGCGCTCGCGCGTGCCTCAGCCTCGCGCTCGGCCTTCTCGTCGGCGGCCTTCTTCTTCGCCTCGGCGTCCTTGGCGGCCTGGACACGAGCCGACTCTTCCGCCGACTTCTTCGCAGCCGCGTCCGCAGCGGCGGCCTGTGCGTCAGCCTGCTGCGACAGGGACGCGACCTGCACCTGGGCCTGCTCGCCTACGGGGATGTCCGCGAGCAGCGTCGCGTCCGCGGCAGAGGCCTCGAAGTCGTTGTCCGTGGTCTGCGGGGTACCCGAGGCCACGCCAACGACGGCGCCGACAGTGGTGACCGCAGTGGCAGATGCCACCGCGAATCCCCGGACCGAAATCCGGCTCACACGGTTTCCTTCCAGCAGCGCCCGCACAGGTGACCTCACGGACGCAATCGTGCCCCTGACACTGGCACCCCTACTTGCTAGGTCACGGGGGGCGCGGGCCCGGTGGGCAACTCCCTTGCGGGAGCGCCGCGTGGTGCTCGGGCGGCATACGGCGGAGTCTGTTGAGTTGTCTGGTTTCCGCATCCCTGAGGATGCAGGTGTGCCGTATGCGGGGCCTGACGGAAGCAAGACTCTGCCGGAAGGCGAGGGCGCAAGGCAATTCCTCGTTACGTGGGATAGCTCACACCCCGTTTGCCCCACGGGTTTTACGGAAACACCCGCGCAGCACAGCGCCGCCCGGCTAAGGTTCTTCGCTTCGCCGGGCGGCGCCAACTACCTTGACGGACAACCGAAGCAGACCAGATCAGACCTGATCAAACTCTGCCCACTTCGGCCAAAATCCATCAATACGGATCAGCCTCTGTCAGGTAACTCCATCCTCGAGCATTTCGGTCACCAGCGCGGCGATCTGAGAGCGCTCCGAACGGGTGAGCGTCACGTGGGCGAACAGCGGATGCCCCTTCAGCTTCTCCACCACGGCGACGACTCCGTCATAGCGACCCACGCGCAAATTGTCCCGTTGCGCCACATCGTGGGTGAGGACGACCCGGGAATTCGCCCCGATCCTGGACAGAACGGTCAGCAGGACGTTCCGTTCAAGGGACTGGGCCTCGTCGACGATGACGAAGGCGTCGTGCAGCGAGCGCCCACGGATATGGGTGAGCGGCAGCACCTCGAGCATGCCGCGCCTGAGCACCTCCTCGATGACCTCACGGCCGGCCACCGCCGAGAGCGTGTCGAAGACCGCCTGCGCCCACGGGCTCATCTTCTCGGCCTCGGTGCCCGGCAGATAGCCGAGATCCTGCCCGCCGACCGCGTACAGCGGGCGGAACACCATCACCTTCTGGTGCTGCCTGCGCTCGAGCACCGCTTCCAGGCCGGCACACAGGGCCAGCGCCGACTTTCCGGTGCCCGCCCGGCCGCCCATCGAGACGATGCCGACCTCCGGGTCGAGCAGCAGATCGAGGGCGATGCGCTGCTCTGCGCTGCGCCCGCGAATACCGAAGGCCTCCCGCTCGCCCCGTACCAGGCGTACGTTCCCCTCGGCCGTGACCCGCCCGAGCGCCTTCCCGCGCTCGGACTGGAGCACCAGACCGGTGTGGACGGGCAGCTCGGCGGCCTCGGGCAGATACAGGGTCTCCTCTTCGAAGAGAAGGTCCACCTGTTCGGCCGAAATCGCCAGTTCGGACATCCCGGTCCAGCCGGAGTCCGTGATGGCGAGCTCCGCCCGGTACTCCTCGGCGAGGAGACCGACGGACGAGGCCTTGATCCGCAGGGGCAGGTCCTTGGAGACGACGGTGACGTCATACCCCTCCGCCTGGAGGTTCCGGGCCACCGCGAGGATCCGCGAGTCGTTGTCACCCAGCCGGTAGCCCGCGGGGAGCACACCGGGGTCCGAATGGTTGAGCTCCACGCGGAGGGTGCCACCGAGGTCGCCCATGGGGATGGGTGCGTCCAGCCGGCCGAACCGGATCCGGTAGTCGTCCAGCAGGCGCAGCGCCTGCCGGGCGAAGTAGCCGAGCTCCGGATGGTGCCGCTTGGCCTCCAGCTCCGTGACCACGACGATCGGGAGCACGACCTCGTGCTCGTCGAACCGGGCCATGGCGTTCGGATCGGCCAGCAGAACGCTCGTGTCGAGAACGTATGTGCGCCTGTCGGGCATGCGGCGCTTAGTGCTGTTCACCACGGAAGGACGTACCCCCTCGGCTGAGATCGGGGTGCGACGACGTCGCGCGTTGGAGGTCCCCCCACCGGAGGCGGGGAGACGGGGCCGGTGTCCGGCCGCGATGCGCGGGCCGGGCACCGGCCCTCCGTTCCTTCCGTGCCGAACGCACGGTCGTCCTGGCGCAAAGGGCCTCCCGGGCGGGCGGCTCGGCGCCACCCGCAGCAGAACGGCATCCGGCCTGTTGTCCGGATGTCGACCTGGAAGCAATATTCCCTCGAACATGCGCCGCCATGCCAGGGCATATGACGAAGCGTCGATGAACAGGCCATGACCATGAACGCGCGGGCCGGGCGGTTCAGGCCCGGCGGGCCCGCACAGGACGGGGCCAGGGAGCGGCTCTCGGCCTGAAATCACCGCTTCAGGGGGCAAGGGCATGGCAAGCGGAACGAAGGAAAACCACCCGAAAGGCAACAGAACAGACATTACGGGTGAGCTGGTTGAGCCATCCGGAGGTGTCTCCGCGTGCCCTTCGGAGGCACGCCGACGTACGGCGCGTGCGCCGGTCAGCTGCCGTAGCGGCGGTGACGGGCCGCGTAGTCGCGCAGGGCGCGCAGGAAGTCGACCTTACGGAAGGCGGGCCAGAAGACCTCGCAGAAGTAGTACTCGGAGTGGGCGCTCTGCCAGAGCATGAAGCCCGAGAGCCGCTGCTCGCCGCTGGTGCGGATCACCAGGTCGGGATCGGGCTGGCCACGGGTGTAGAGGTGGGAGGCGATGAGATCCGTGTCGACGATCTCCGCGAGCTCCTCGAACGTGGTGCCCTTGGCCGCATGCTCGGTCAGCAGCGAGCGCACCGCGTCGGCGATCTCCTGGCGCCCGCCGTAGCCGACGGCGACGTTGACGAGTATGCCCTTGTTGCCGGCGGTGGTCTGCTGGGCCTCCTTGAGCACGGCCTGGGTGCGGGCGGGCAGCAGATCCATGGTGCCGGCATGGTGGACGCGCCAGCGGCCGTCCGCCGCGAGCCCGCGCACCGCGTTCTCGATGATGCCGAGCAGCGGGACCAGCTCCCCTTCGGGCCGGTCCAGGTTGTCGGTGGACAGCATCCAGAGGGTGACGACCTCGACGTCGGTCTCGGCGCACCAGCCGAGCATCTCGTGGATCTTGTCCGCGCCCGCCTTGTGACCCTGCTCCGTCGTGCCTCCGGACGCCTTCGCCCAGCGGCGGTTGCCGTCCAGGATGACGCCGATGTGCTTCGGCACCTGGGCGTGGTCGAGGCGGCCCTCCACACGGCGCTCGTAGAGGCCGTACACCAGGTCGCGCAGGTTCACGTAGTCCACCCTCTCGGTTCCGTCCGGGCCGGCCACGCACCATCCTCGTGGCTCCCGGCCCGCCGCGCTGCACGCCTCTCACGTGCTGCGGCTGCTCCCGATGCCGTCAGGTTACTTGGCACCCCCCGCAGGGGCCCAACCCGGTCTGTCACAAGTCCGTGATAAGCAGAGAAGCGTGAACGTTTCCCCCTGCTCCTCCCCCCATTCGCCCCGCTCCCGCTCCACCTACCGTGCCGCCGAGAGCCGCTACGACGCCATGGAGTACCGCCGCAGCGGACACAGCGGGCTCAGGCTCCCCGCGATCTCCCTCGGCCTGTGGCACAACTTCGGCGACGACCGCGCGCTCGAGCCGCAACGCGCGATCCTGCGCCGCGCCTTCGACCTGGGCGTGACGCACTTCGACCTGGCGAACAACTACGGCCCCCCGCCCGGCTCGGCCGAGCTGAACTTCGGCAAGCTCTTCGCCCAGGACTTCGCCGCGTACCGGGACGAGCTGCTCGTCTCCACCAAGGCCGGGTATCTGATGCACCCCGGCCCGTACGGCGAATGGGGATCCCGCAAGTACCTGCTGTCGTCGCTGGACGCCTCGCTGTGGCGGATGGGCCTCGACTATGTCGACATCTTCTACTCGCACCGCTTCGACCCGCACACCCCGCTGGAAGAGACGATGGGCGCGCTGGCGTCCGCCGTCCAGCAGGGCAAGGCGCTCTACGTCGGCGTGTCGTCCTACAACGCGGAGCAGACGGCCGAGGCGGCCAGGCTGCTGAAGGAGATGGGCGTCCCCGCCCTCATCCACCAGCCCTCGTACTCGATGATCAACCGCTGGATCGAGGGCGACAATCTGCTCGACACCCTGGAGAACGCGGGCATGGGCTGCATCTCCTTCGCGCCGCTCGCCCAGGGCCTGCTCACCGGCAAGTACCTGACCGGCATCCCGGAGGACTCGAGGGCCGCGCAGGGCAAGTCGCTCGACCCCGGCCTCCTCTCCGACGACGTGCTCCGCAGGCTCCACGGTCTGAACGGGATCGCCCAGCGCCGCGGCCAGTCCCTGGCCCAGCTGGCGCTGTCGTGGGTGCTGCGCGACCCGCGTATGACGTCCGCGCTGATCGGCGCGAGCAGCGTGCGCCAGCTCGAGGAGAACGTGGCCGCGCTCACCGCACCGCCGCTGTCCGATGAGGAGCTGACGGAGATCGACGCCTTCGCGGTGGACACCGCGGGAACCAACATCTGGGCCGCCCGGAACTGACGGCGCCCGGGGAAAAGAGAAAACGGGCCGGTCCGTGGGGGGGATACGGACCGGCCCGAGGGGGGGTTTCCACCATAACCCTTCGTGAGGGTTGATGCGTGCCGCGGCGTGCCACAACTACTCTCCGAAATCGGCGGACTGCACTGCGGAGAGGAAAAGCGGCCGGTGGCAGGCCCGTGGCACGGTTCGCGCCCCGGCCGGGCGCTGGGGCGACTACTCCCGACGGGGGACCCCGGGGGCCGGGCACGCGGTTGACGCCGCGAGACCGCGAGGGCGCGAGGGATCAGCCGTATGAGGGGACCCGGTCAGGTGAGGACCCCGGTCAGGACCGGCGGCGCAGCAGGGTGATGCCGTCCCGTTCGGCGACGACCTCATACCCGTAGGAGCGCTTCGCCGCCTCCAGCTCCGCGAGCTGCTGCTCGATCGGGTAGGGCCAGTGGCCCGTCTTGTAGGGCCAGGCCTCCGGGGCGCTGCGGTCATGGATGATCCACTGCGCCGTGGGGCGGGGCAGCCGCGTCCTCTCGTATTCGTAGAGATGCCCCTCGACCGGCCAGGTCGGGAACACCACCACCTCGCAGCGCGAGGTGAGCTGGGGCACCAGACGGTTGGACGCGGCCACCGTGACACCGTCCGGGATCCGCCGCAGCAGCGCCTGCGCGGCCTCGATATGAGGGGTGGAGCGCCAGGTGGCGCGCTGGGCCAGCTGGGCGAGGGGGAAGGACGGCAGCAGCACCACCGTCACGCCGATGACCGTCAGCAACGAGGCCCGCAGATGGCGCGCCGCGAGCGGCTGGCCGGGCGCGGCCTCCCGGTAGCGGGTGAGGGCGTCGATGAGACCCGCGAACACGACGGGCATCAGCACGGCGCTGTAGTGGAAGGCGGTGCCCCAGTGGAAGACGTTCTCGGAGAGCATCCGCCAGCCCAGGGTGGGCACGGCGATCAGCGAGAGCGGCGAGCGCAGGGCGACGAGGGCACTCGGCGCGAAGACCAGTACGAGGGTCATCGCCTTGACGTCGGGGCGGAGCACATCAAGCGGGGCGAACGCGATGGTGGCGAGCAGGGAGCCGTGCGCCTCGGCAAGATTGGCCCCGTGTGCGTAGCCGCCGCCGGGGTTGAACGCCGGGAGCAGCAGCTTGATCTCGATCGCGCTGCCGATCAGCCCGGCGGCCGCGGTCAGGATGCCCAGCCTGCGTGGCCCCTTCCAGGCGATGTACCCGCCGACCGCGGCGAGGGTCAGCCCGAGGTCCTCCTTCACCAGCAGCAGGGGCACGGCCCAGACCACCGCCTGCCGCCAGCGCCGGCGCCCGAGTGCCTCCAAGGCGAAGGACAGCAGCGGCACGGCGAGTGCCACCTCGTGGAAGTCGAACGCCGCGGCCGATGCGATGCCCCAGCTCATCCCGTACGCGCACGCGACGATGTGCGCGGCCTGCCGGCCGAGTGAACGGTCCGCCCAGCGGGCGAGTGGGACGACAGCGACGGCGAGCAGCGCGGACTGTGCGACGAGCAGACAGAGCGGGGACGGCCAGATCCGGTACAGCGGGGCGAGCATCGCGACCAGCGGGTGGAAGTGGTCCCCGAGCAGGTTGAAGCCCTCGCCGCGGAGCGGTACGACGGGAGCCCGGAAGTGGGCGTAGCCGCGTACGGCCTGTTCGAAGATCCCGAGGTCGTAGCCGGTGGTGCGCAGCAGCAGATGACGGCGCACGGCGACGGTCGTGTAGAGGAGGAACAGCGCCGTCGCCCAGCCCCAGTGGAGAAGGGCTCCCGCCGCGCGGCCGGCGCCCTCCCGTGGCGGTGCGGCGCGGGCCTCGGTCGACCGCGTATCCACCGACAGAACCGTCGCATTGGCGAAGAATGTCCGCATACGGCCGCATGCTAGGCCCTGTCCGGGCCAACTCTGAGGATCAGCCCGCGTCGTCACTTCCCCTCACCCCGCCCCTGGGTCGGGTGCTCCCGGGCTGGAGCGGCGGCGTCGCCTACCCGGCCGGCACCGCTCCCAGCAGGAGGCCGATCAGTGTCCCCGCGATCATGAACGGCCCGAACGGGATCGCCGACTTGCGGCTCGCCCTGCGCAGCAGCACCAGTCCGAAGCCGTAGACAGCCCCCAGCAGGAATCCGGCGAAGGCGCCGGCGAACAGCATCTCCCAGCCGTACCAGCCCAGGGCGGTCCCGAGCGGGACCGCGAGCTTCACATCGCCGAACCCCATGCCGTTGGGGTTGATCAGGAAGAGCACGAAATACGCCCCGCCGAGTGCGAGTCCGCCGAGCAGCGCCGTCGTGAAGGAGCCGGCGGCGCCCGGTAGCAGCGCCGCGCCCCCGAGCAGCAGCGCGGCGGCGGCCGCGAGGGGCAGGGTCAGCTGGTCGGGCAGCCGGTGCACGCGGCGGTCGACGAGCGCCAGCAGCACGGCGACGGGTGCGAGCAGCACCCATACGGCGGTTTCGGGCCGGACACCGGCAGTGGCGGCGAGCATGCCGCAGACGGCGGCGGTGACGGCGGGAACGAGCGCGGAGCCGCGGTATTCGCCGACGGGGCGGAGGTCTTCGGCACCGGAGCCGTCGCCGCGGGGGGCCCCGGTCACCGGAACCGGCGTGGCCGCCACGGACACCGCGCAGTCCGCACACCGGGCCGCACCCAGCCAGCCGCCCGCGACCCCGGCGATCGGATGCCCGGACGGGCAGGAGTCCCGCCACGCCTCCTCCGGCTCGACCGACAGCCGGTACGCGGCGCGCGGCAGCAGTGCTCCGGCCCCGGCACCCCAGAGAGCGGCGGCGACGACCGCGATGGTGTACCCGATGTCCACGGCCCGAGCCTAGGACCTGATCGCGCACCGGTCATGGGCCCGGGGACCCACTGTCCTCGCTGCCCTGTCCGCACCGGGAGACTCGGACTACGGTCTACGCCCATGGGTATCTGGCGTGACGGCAAAGGCGAGTTGAGGATCCCGGGGCGCGAGACCCCGGTGGACCTGGTGATCGCGGCCTCGTACCGGGCACGGACCCGCGGCCTGCTGGGCCGGGACGGTATCGACGGTGCGATCATGCTGACCCCGGCAGGCAGTGTGCACACCTTCCGGATGCGGTTCCCCATCGATGTGGCTTATCTGGACAAGCACTTGCGCGTCATCAGCATGCGCACGATGAAGCCGGGCAGGCTGGGCATGCCGCGGGTGCGCGCCCGCCATGTGCTGGAGGCCGAGGCGGGGGCGTGGGAACGCTGGGGCCTGCGGCCGGGCGTCCAACTGTCGGTCGGGAGCTGAGCCGACGGCTCTCGGGGCAGCTCGACCTGGTCGGGGGTCGTCCTCGCAGGCGGCCCCGGGGCCCGTGACGCCCCTTACGGCGGGCCCGACCCGAGCAGGGTGAGAGCCCCGTAGACGCCCGAGGCCACGGCCAGCAGGGCCATGACCACCGCGGCCGTGCGCAGCCGCAGCCGCGCGAGGGCCGCGGCCGGGGGCAGCAGCAGCGGGAAAGCCGGCATGATCAGGCGCGGCCGGGATCCGAAGTACGCGGCGCCGACGAGTGAGATCACCACGATCCCGATGCCGTACACCAGCACGGGCAGCGGCTGCCGCTGGCGCACGCACAGCCACACCACCCAGCCGAGCAGCCCGAGCGCGGCGATGAGCCCGACCCCGGCGAGCGGCGCCGGCCCCGTGAGCTGCTGCCCGACGAACCGGGTGAGGGCCACGCCGCCGTCGATGCTGTTGCCCCAGGCCGCCTGGACCTCGAAGTACGCCGTCGGGCTGCCTTCGCGTACGGCCACGAAGACCACGTAACCGAGCCAGCCCAGCGGTGACAGCAGTACGCCTGCCGCCAGCCGCCAGTTCAGCGCCCCGAGGCCACCCTGAACCAGGCGTACGAGCGCGGTGATCCCGACGGCGGCGACGAGCGCGGCGGCCGACGGCCGGGTCAGCCCGGCCAGGGCGCACAGCGCCCCTGCGGTGATCCATCGGCCGCCCAGCAGCGCGTACAGCGACCAGGCGGCGAACGCGGTGAACAGCGTCTCCGTGTACGCCATCGACTGCACGAACGCGGTCGGGTACACCCCCCACAGCGCGGCCAGCAGCACCCCGGCCCGCTGCCCCGCGACCTGTGCCCCGACGGCGTAGACACCCCAGGCGGCGGCGAACGCGGCGACCCAGGCGATCACCAGCCCTGCGGTCGCCGCGTCGAGGAACGGCAGAGCCTCGGAGACGCCTCGCTCCAGGGCGGGCAGCAAGGGGAAGAAGGCGAGGTCGGAGTGGACGCTCCCGTCGGGGAGGGTCACCTCGTACCCGTAGCCGTGCTCGGCGATCCGGACATACCAGACGGCGTCCCAACGGCCCTTGAGCCGGTGCAACCCGTCCTTGCCGGTGGCCGTCGCGGCGATGGCGAGGATCGCCATGCCGGTCAGCCGGACGGCCGCGTACCCGAGGAGAGCGGGGGCGGCGGGAAAGCGGCGCAGGCGGGCGGTCAGGGGGGCGGGCTGGTGGGACATGCGGTCGATTATGTCCGGGACGGTCACTCGCTCACGCGGGCGCCTCGGGCGACCGCACCGGGCGGCTCAGCCCCCGACCCGTACCCGCTCTCCACCGCACCCCGTCAGGGCGCCGCCACCACCAACCGCGTTCGGCCGCTGACCCACGGCCGGCCCCCTCACGGAAGCGGTTGGCAGAACGCCGTCAATTGGGCCCGGGATTGGGGCCGAGGGCCCATGCCACCGCTCCTCCACGCCCATACGCTCACGCCGCGCGCAGACAGCAGGGGCTCAGGTCAGGACTCATGTGCGGACCGTACGAGGCAGGACCGTGGCGCGCCGTGGACGGCAGGGACCGGCAACACGGAGGGGTGGCGCGGTGAACGGTGGGGGAGCATGGGGCAACCAGGACGGAAGCGGGGGCGACTGGCAACGCGCCCGCGGACGTGCCGGGATCGCGCCACCCGGACGGCACGAGCCCGGGGACTCCGGGCGGTTCTTCGCCCTGGTACGCAGCTGGGCAGCCGCCATCGTCGTGTACTTCGTCTGCGGTCTGCTCTTCGCCAGGGCACTCCTCGAACCCCTCGCCACCTCCGAGCGGCTCGACGCCTTCGCCTGGCGTCTCGCACTCCTGCATGTGCCGGGCATCCTCACCATCACCCTGACCGTGCTGGCAGCGGCCCGCCTGCTTCCCGAGCCGCGCCGCGACTCCCTTCCGGTCCGGCTCGCCGCCACCCTCACGGTGCCCCTCGTCGCACTCGCCTACGGCTACGCGGTCACCTGGCAAGTCCTGGCCCCTGAAGGCGTCTTCATGCCGGCCGTGAGCTTCGCGACCGGCGCCGCCGCGGGTCTGGTCCTCGACCGGCTGGTGGAGGGACGCGGCCCGGACGACCGGCCGTCGGCGCACGTTCCGTACGCCTGGCGGGACCGCGGCGCCACCGCGCTCGAGTACCTCGGGGTCGCCGTCGTGGTGGTGGCCGTGATCCTCGCGGTGTCCGCAGCGGGCATCGGCGGCCGGGTCGGGGACCGCATCCGCTGCGCCGTCTCGGCCCTCACGGGCTCCGGTGGCGGCGGCTGCGCCACGGGTCCGGACGGCATGGCCCACCCCAAGACCGACGCCGACTACGAACCGAAGCTGTGCCAGGTCTCCAGCGTCTCCGACACGGCGGGCGGCAAGGTGAAGATCGGCTGGTTCGAGTGGGGAGAGGAGTACGGCTTCCAGCAGAAGGTCGCCCAGGCCAACACCGATGTGAACGGCGACGGGAAGGTCGACGGCAACGACAAACTGGTGTACCTCACTTTCACCGACGCGGCATCGGCCGGAGTCAACGCGAGCACGCCCGGCGTGAAGCTCGGCAAGTACGGCAAGGCCGATGTCGACCTCGGCGGCGGCATCAAGGTCACCAACGGCGACACCTGGGTGTTCAAGAGCGAGGCGGACGCCGAGAAGATGCGTGACGACATCGAGGAGATGAAGATGTGGGAGACCTCGATGAAGCACAGCGCGGGCTACGGCGGCGGCAACTGGTACGCCGCAAAGGAGTGGGCCGAGAAGAAGGAGGCCATCGAGAAGCAGATCGGCGACAAGAAGATCTCCTACTCGACGATCGGCCTCTACGCTCAGGCCGACGGCGGCCTCGGCATCAGCGCCGGTGACGACGCCAAGCTCGGTGCCAAGCTCGGTGGCAAGGCGAAGTTCTCCCCCGATGTGACGATCACCAAGGACGACGTCAACGGCAACGAGTCGTACACGTACACCGCGAAGCTCGAGGTCGAGGGCAAGGTGAGCGGCGAGGCCGGGCCGCTCGGCGGGACGTCCGGGGCGAAGGACACCTACACGGGGACGATCACGGTCACCCGCGACCAGAAGACGGGCAAACTGGTCCGTATCGACATGACCCGGACGAAGGAAGGCACGGCCACGTCGGACAAGACCGACGTGAGCCACGACAACGGCAAGGAAGGCGACGACAAGAAGAAGGGCAAGGGCAGCGTCAACGACTCCTCCGGGCCGACCGGGATCGAGGTGCAGACGAACTCGATCGTCTTCGGCAAGGAGACGGACCCGGCGACGGAGGGGAAGCGGGCGACCGCCGAGCAGTGGCTCGACGGATCGGGCGACAACACGACCCCGTTCGAGTACATGTTCGGCGACGAGTCGCTCCAGCAGAAGCCCGCGGGGAACGATCCCTTCAAGCAGCTGATGTTCGAGGACGGCCTGTCGAGCTCTCTGACCTATCTCGGCGACACGGACGCCCAGGAGTTCGGCTTCGAGGTCTCGATGGGCATGAGTCTCGGGTTCTCCATATCGGACGAGCACAAGAAGGAGACCCTGACGAACGCCGAGTTCCTCGGCGCGCCTCAGGGCGACAAGCGTTCCTACCTGCCGTACAGCTACTGCGCGAAGTAAGGACACCGGACCGATGAAGCACTTCCGCATCCGCCGCCCCGTCTCGACAGCAGCCGTGCTCGCCCTAGCGGCACTGCCCCTCCTCACCGGCTGCGGCACGGGCTCGGGGGATGCCAAGGCGGCCCTCCCCGGCGGCTGGGGCAGCCTTGACACCACAAGCCTGAGCGTCGGCTACCCGCAGGAGAAGGGGTACCGGGAGCAGCCGGCCGCCGAACGGAGCAAGCACAACGCGGCGGTGGCCCTCAAGGAGGAAGGCGGACTGCGCACCGGAATGGTGTCCGTCCAGCTCGACTTCGCGACCGGGGTCGACAGCGCCGAGGAGGCCGCCACGGCCGCAGGTGCGGTCATCGGTCTCGGTGCCACCCGCGAGGAGACCACCGACGTGCGGCTCAGCGGCGAAGAGAGCGCCCGGCAGGCGCGTCGTATCGGCTACGAGTTCACCTCCAGCGGGGAGCAGAGGACACCCCGCAAGGGCACCCGGATGACGGGGGTCATGGTCGCCGGGGTCGATTCGAAGGGCGTGCCCTTCCTGGTGCGGATCAATGCGGTGAAGGGCTCCCTGAGCGAGGGCGAACTCGATACGTTCGTGGAGTCGATCACCGTCAAGTAGCCCGTCCTGGGCGTAAGGAAGGCAGCGATGCAGATCCTCCCGGGCGGCGGGGCCACACTCCTGCTGCTGCTCGGACTCCTCTTCGGCGGGTTCGCCGTACGGTCCGCACTGCGGTTGCGTCGAGTGCTGCGGCTGGTCCGCCACGGCGAACACACCGAAGGCCGGTGCGCGGGGCGCCGGACCGTCGACCGCGGCCCGGGGATGGACCGCCGCTATGCCACGGAGTACGTCTTCGCCTTCCGCACACACGACGGCCGGGACATCGAATTCACCGACGCTCCCGGCCCCTTCGGCTTCGAGCCCGGAGCACCGGTCCGCGTCTCCTACGACCCGGCCGCACCGGAGAAACACGCGACGGTGGCGGGCCCGGGCACCTGGGGACCGGCACTGGCACCGGCCGCGTTCGCCGCGGGCCTCGGGGTGTTCGCGCTGGGGCTGCTGTACGGATTCGTGGCGTTGCGGGGATGGGTGTGAGTGGACCCGGGAACGCCGGAGCCCGGCCGCCCCGCGGAAGCGGCCCTGGCCGGGCAGGCCAGGGCAACCCACAGCGGCTGTCCCGCTGCCGCACAGCCGTACCGGGTCAGCTCGTGGAGTCTGTCTCGCCCCGCGGGAAGGAGACCTCCACGCGGCGGTTCTTCTTTCGGCCTTCCTCGTTCGAGTTGTCCGCGATCGGGTACTGCTCGCCGTAGCCGCGGACCTCGTAGGTGATTCCCGCGTCGTTGAGCGCCTTCGTCAGCACGGAGTGGACGGCGTTGGCGCGCTGCTTGGACAGCACGTCCCCGTGCTCGGACGACCCGAGGTTGTCCGTGAAGCCGAAGACGCGGACCTTCTTCGCGTCCTGCTTCTTGATCTCATCCGCGATGGCCTGAATCCGGGCGTTCGCGGCGTTGCCGAGCTTCGCGCTGTCCTTGCCGAAGAGCACCTCGGCCTGGAGGGCGAACTTGACGTCCGAGTTGGTGTCCTCGCGACGCTCCTCTCCCCCCTGGGATTCGACGACGGACTTGATGTCCAGGACCTTCGAGGGGGCGAGGGTGGCGCCGTCCACCATTCTCAGGCCCGGGGAGTCGGGGTCGACCTTGACCGGCGGTTCTGCGGAGGTGTCGGTGCCGGGTGGGAGGCTCGGATTGTCATCGGCTCGTGCCTCAGTGGCCATCAGGACATGTGATGCCGCCAGAACGGCGGTAGCACTGAGAGCACTCACGAAGAGACGCGAGGATGGTCTACGCATTCCGGAATAAGTCATCTCGCCCCTCATCCAACGATCTTGAGGGTGGCGGAAGGGAACGACGGAAGCTGGAAGTCCACTTCGGATGTGGAATCCGGCGGGGCCGGGAACTGCATGAACACGGGGAGCTTCTTACCTGCGTCGACCTGAGTGAATCCGGCTGTGCACAGGCAGCGGCCCTCGGTGTCCCTCAGGACGTAGTAGCGCTTCTTGCCGACCTTGTCCACGAGTGTGGCACCACCGACGGACTGACCGCTGCCCTGCAATTCCTGCTCGGTACCACGCCACTCGGTCGTGGCGTAGTAGGCCGCGCTTCCCGTGTTCTCCACCTGCCCGTTCACCGTGACGAAGCCGCCGGAGTCCCGTTGAATCGAGTTGACCGTCAGAACCATGCCGTCCCTGCCCTTGACCGTGGCAATGACCTGGTCCGCGTCCGGCTGCGCGTTCGAGCTGCCGGGCTTTGCCTGTCCGTTGTCGGCGGGCTTGGCCGACGAGCCCGATTCCCCTTTCGTCCCCTCGCCACCGCCGCAACCGGCGACTGTGAGGGCCAAGGCACCGGTGATCACCACGGCAATCACCCTTCTGCGGGCATTCAAAGTATGCCGAATGCTCATGAGTGACGTTTCCTTTGCTTGTCGTTCGCTCATCAATCAACCAACTGGACGTCGAAGAGATCCTTGGCATCGGGCAGACCCGTCAGACTGTCCTCAAGATCCCAGCTACCCGTCTTGCAGTTGAGCCTGGGAAGGATTTCGAGGTCCTCCGGCAGCTTGAAAGTGCAGAGGGGTTTGACCACGGCCTTGGCGCTGGCCGTACCGAACGTCGCCTCGGTCCCCGGAATGATGGACTTACCCACTGGCTGCTGCGACTTGACGTGAACTTGGTAACCCAGCTCGGGCCGCCAGAACGGGACGCATCGATCAACATCGGCACCGTTCTTTTCGGCGAACACGGTCGCCGCGGGACACGAACTCCCCTCCAGTCCCAGCTTGCCGTCGAAGACGTCCTGCCACTTGGTGGGATCGGTGAGGTAGTCGTCGAGCCAGGCCCCCGCCAGCTTGTCCCGGGCGTCCTGGGCCGCCGCCAGAGCGGCGGCGTCCGCAGCGCCCTGCGCGCCGTTGCGGTTCGCGGACGCCTGGCCGACTGCAAAGAAGGCGAACGCAAGGAAGAGCAGGCCCGCCACCATCACGACATAGATGGGGAAGGCCTGCCCTCGGTCCTGCGACGTGCGGTTCGGCAGTCGGCTCAGCCGGCCTTGATCTTGTCGATCTGCTCGTTGATCTTCTGCGTGATCTTGCCGCCGATCCCGGTACCGACGATCGCGCCGATGATCACGACGACCACCATGATGATGCCCAGGTACTCCAGCGCCGTCTGGCCCTTGGACCGCTCGCGGTCGGTCATGCGGCTGACGACGGTGTTCTTCCACCCGTTGATGCGGATCTGGGTGTCGACGGCGGCCTTCAGCAGCGTCTCGTTCGACATGGTGTTCCCCTCCGGGTTCGGCCGACCGCATGCCGGCCGACGCGTAAGTCTCTTGGGTGTACTCGGCGTTACCGGCTTCCTCCTGGCCGGTGCCGCTTTCGACACGGGAAACGTACGCCGGGGAAGGGGACCCAGAAGAGGGCCCCAGGGCCCAATCGCAGACCCAAAGCACGAGCTGGGCCCTCACTGCCGGGGCCTGGGCCCGGCGGCTACGCCGGCTGCCCGTACGGTCGGCCACAGCAGGTCACCCCCTTCCTGATCCGGTACCGGTGTGTGACGTTCCCAGCCACACCGCGATGGCCTCGCTCCTGCTCACGGCCTGAAGCTTCGCGAAGATGCGGTTGATGTGGTTCTTGACGGTCTTCTCACTGATGAAGCATGCGGCGGCGATCTGCTGATTACTCATACCCGACGCGATCAGGTCCATCACCTCCACCTCCCGTGAACTCAGACCGAACTCCGCCTGGACGCAAGCTGGTTGGGGATCCGGGGGCCGGATGTCCCGCGCGGTCACCTGCCGCGGCAGAGACTGTGCCACATTCGATTGCAGATGCGAAGCACTTTCACCCGAGTTGGTGGAAGTCAAGACACTTGGCATGTGCTGACGGGGTACGCCCGGCAGCTGCGCACCCTGGTCCCCGCCCCGGGGAGCACCGTGGTACGCCGCCCCGAGACCATCCGGCAGCGGGTGTTCCCCCGGCGCTTCGGCGTCGCCGCCGCGCAGCTGTGCGAGAAGGGCGTTGGCTGCCGTGGCGGTGAAGTGGGCGCGGCCTTCCTTCACGTCCCGTACGGCCGCGATGAGCTGATCGGCCGTGAACTCGCCGTGCACCAGGTAGCCCCCGGCACCCAGGCGCAGGGCCTCCCGCACGACCTCGCTCTCGCGGCTGTAGGTCAGCATCATCACGGGTGCCGCGCGCACGAGATGCGGCAGGGCCGAGATGCCGTCGACACCGGGCATGCGGACGTCGAGCAGGATCACGTCCGGCCGGTGCCGTTCCGCGGCGTGCAGGGCCTGCTGGCCGTCCACCGCCTCGGCCACGACCTGGATGTCGTCGCGCCCCCCGAGCAGCACCGTCAGGCCCGCCCTCACCACGGGGTTGTCGTCGGCTATGACCACCCGCAGAGGCGTCCGGGCAGCGGGCATCTGTGGATGGGCGGGGAAGGACTGGGCTGATGGGGGGACGAGCTGCTGCCCCGAAGTCCGGGAGACGTCGTCCGGCATCCTGGGGCCTCCTCTCAGTGGACCTGGTGTCGTGGGAATTCTCGGGAGACGGTGGGTCGGTTTCACCGCTCGACAGCGGGGGGCGCCGTGGGGTCGGCGGGCAGGATCGCGGCGACGGGCAGCTCGAGGCGTACCTCGGTGCCTGAAGTGGTGCGGCCCCGGCCGATGCGTATCCGGGCGCCGATCCCGGCGGCACGTTCGACCATGCCCACCAGACCGAAGTGCCCGGCTCTGCGGAGCTGTTCCAGTGTGGTGCCGGGCGGCAGTCCGTGGCCGTCGTCCCGGACGCTGATACGCAGTGCCCGGTCGACGATCCCTGTCTCCACGGTCACCTGTGTGGCGTGGGCGTGCCTGTGGGCGTTCTCCAGTGCCTCGGAGGTGATGTTGAGCATCTGCCGGGCGACGGCGTACGGCACGGGCGGCAGTGGTGCGTTTCCGGTGCGCCGGAGCCGGGTGGTGATGCCGGTGCGCCGCTGGAAGTCCGAGACCCGGGAGGTCAGTTCGGCGGCGATGTCCATGCCCGTGCCTTGGAGGTCGCCCTGCCGGCGCAGATCGCTGAGCAGTTCGCGGGACTCGGCCGCGGCCCGGCGCGCGGAGCGGGCCACCAGCTCGGCCTGGTGCCTGACGGTGGATGGATCCATCCGGTCCGCCGAAGTGGCCAGGCCGTCGGCGGCGAGTGCCAGACCGTGCAGGGTCTTGGCCACGGAGTCGTGCATCTCGCGTGCGAGCCGGGCTCGTTCGCCGCCCACCGCCTCGTTGACGGCGAGGCGTGCCCGCGCCTCGGTCAGCGCCTGGCTGGCCGATCCGAAGCGCAGCAGCAGATTGCGCAGCGTCACACCGGCCGCGCCGGCCACGACACAGAGCCCGGGCAGGAGCAGGGAGGTGTGGATCGTGGCACGTGCGCCGGAGTCGGCACCGTGAACGGCGAAGAGGATCAGCGCCTGGAGGCAGGCGAACACGCCCGCTCCGCGCCATCCGTAGGCCAGCCCGGCCAGCAGGGGCGTGCAGATGGTGACATAGCCCAGAGTGCTGTCGGGCCCTGCCGTGATCAGCAGCAGGGAGCCGAAGAGGGCGTCGACGGCCAGCAGTGCCGGGTGGCGCAGCAGCAGGGGGCCGAACCGTTCCCAGTCGCGGAAGAGGACGTACGAGCCCATGAAGGTGACCAGCACGGCGGATGCGACGAGATAGGTGGCGAGTCCGGCCCTCGCCGCTCCGAGTGCGAGCGGGGCGGCCAGGGCGATCATCGCCAGCCGGAAGCCGAAGACCTGACGGCACAGTGCCTGGAGCGCGTTGATCTGGATCGCCAGGGTCGGTGTGCGGTCCGGGCCGTCGGCGGCACGGGTGAGTGGGCCCGTTCCGAGGCCCGCGCCGATCCTCCCTAAGTGCAGCGCCACTGCTGTTCCCCCTCGGCTGTCATGTCAGCCTCCGATGGAGCTGAAGTCGGCGTCGGCGCCGTACACGAACGCCGCGATGAGCAGGATCATGGTGGCGGGGACCATGACCGATGTGATGGTCAGCGTGGCCTTGGGAACGGCCTTGGCCGCTCGGCGGCGGGCGTTCTGCGCGTCGGTACGGCGCATGTCGTTGGCGATCTGGATGAGGGTGTCGACGATCGGGGCGCCGAGCTCCTCGCCCTGCTGGAGCGCGGTGACGAACTGGGCCACCTGCTCGGAGTCATTGCGCCTGCGGAGCTCCTCGAAGGCCTGCCGGCGGCTCACTCCCATGTCCATCTGGCGCAGGGTGATGCGCAGCTCGTCGGCCCAGGGCCCCGCGTACTTCTCCGCGACACGCTCCAGGGCCTCCCGGAATCCGAGTCCTGCGCTGACGACGACGGCGAGGACGTCGAGGAAGTCGGGGAGTGTGCGCTCGATCTCGTCCTTGCGCTGGCGGATGGCCGCGTAGATCCCGACCTCGACCCAGAAGGCCCCGAAGGCGATCATGAAGAGGGCCAGGAAGGTCTGACCGCGGAGCAGCATCACGAGCGCGCCGAGCAGTCCGAGGAATCCGTAGACGGCGCGGCGTGCGGCGTACCGGTCCAGGGTCAGACCACCGGGGTTGCCCGCGAGGTCGATCCGCCGGCGTACCTTGTTGACCCTGTCGGGTCCCATCATGCGCAGCACCGAGGGCGCGTAGCGCATGCCGAGGCGGTCGACGGCGGACCCGACGGCCGTGGTGCGGGTGGCGCCGACTTCCAGGGCGATGGCGAGGTCGCCGGGGAGCCTGGCCTCGGCCCGGTACATCCGAAGGCCCAGGAAGGCACCCGCGACCGCGAGCGCCAGCGCGAGGGCGAGGAGGAGTCCGATCATGGTTTCCGCTCCTTCCCGTCAGACGTCGATCTTGGAGAGGCGTCGGATCACGAAGACCCCCACTCCGTACAGGACGAGGGCGATGACGACCGCGGCCTGACCGAGGAACGAGGCCGTCATCCGGTCGATCGCGCCCGGCATCACCCTGTCCAGGAGCAGTAGTGCCCCGAGGCCCATGACGGGTACCGCGTACGCGGTCAGGTTGACCTGCGACAGCTGGGTGCGGACTTCGCGCCGTGTCTCCTTGCGCTCCTCCAGCGTCTCGGTGAGGTTGCGCAGGGAGCCGACCACGGTGCCGCCGGCCCGGTTGGACAGGACCAGGGTCGTGACGAGCACGACGAGTTCGCGTGAGGGCAGTCGTCGTGCCAGCTCGTCGAGTGCCTCGTCGATGGACTGTCCGACGGCGAGCCGGTCGGCGACCCGTCCGAGCTCTTCACCGGCCGGTGCCTCGAGTTCCTCCGCGGCCATCGACAGGGCGGTGCGCAGCGCGAGCCCGGCCTGGGTGGCGTTGGCGAGGATGCGTGAGAGTTCCGGCAGCTGGTTGATGAACCTCTCGATGCGCTTGTTGCGCTGCCAGTTCAGGAAGCCGAACGCGACTCCTATGCCCAGCAGTCCGGCGATGGGCCCGAAGAAGGCGGAGAACACCGCCTGGGCGGTGATCCAGAGCACGACGATGAGGGTCAGCATGGAGACGAGGAACTCTCCGGGGGTGAGGTCCAGGCCGGTGACGGCGAGCCGGAGCTCGATCTTCCTGCCCAGGGCGGTTCGCCGCAGCCTGCGGTCGATGCCCCGGAACCGGTTGCGCCGCCCGGTGACGGCTTCCAACTGGCCCGTCTGGGACAGCCGGTCCACCAGTGCCTGTCGCTGGGCACGGCCCGTCGCATAGGCGTGCACACCGATGATTCCGAGCACGCAGCACAGCAGCGTGGCCCCCATCGTCAGCAGAGCGGTATTCGTCATGTCGCGTCTTCCTACCTGGCCTCTCGGAGGGCGAGCTGGTCCACGTGCGTCGCGACGCCGAAGGCCTGCGGGATGGGCTGGCCGGCCATGTAGAGGCGTTCGGCGAGGCGTCGTGGGAGCGGGAAGTGGCGGAAGGCACCGCGCACCTGCCCGTCGGCGGCCAGCGGCTCGGCGTCGAACCGGGCCACGGTGGCCAGCCGGAAGGGTTCCCGGCCGCGTGAGTCGAGCAGGGCGATCTCGGTGATCTTCCGGGTGCCGTCGGCGTTGCGTGTCAGCTGTACGACGCAGTCGACCGCGCTGTTGATCTGGTCGCTCAGCGCCTCGAAGGGGATCTTCACCTCGGACATGGAGGCCAGGGTCTGAAGCCTCATGATCGCGTCTTCGGCGTTGTTGGCGTGGACGGTGGCCAGCGAACCGTCGTGACCGGTGGACATTGCCTGGAGCATGTCAAGCGTTTCGCCGCCGCGGACCTCGCCCACGACGATGCGGTCGGGGCGCATGCGCAGCGAGTTGCGGACCAGGTCCCGGATGGTGATCTGGCCCTTGCCCTCGACGTTCGCCGGGCGGGACTCCAGCCGGATCACATGCTGTTGTTGCAGCTGGAGCTCGGCGGAGTCCTCGATGGTGATGACCCGCTCCCCCTCGGGAATCAGCCCGGAGAGTGCGTTGAGCAGAGTCGTCTTACCCGTGCCGGTGGCTCCTGAGACGATGATGTTCAGCCTGGCCTGCACCAGCGCCGCGAGCAGATAGACCATCGACTCGTCCAGCGATCCGAAGCCCACCATCTCCGTCAGGTTGAAGGCCCGGGGGAAGCGCCGGATCGTGAGGGTGGCCCCGGAAAGGGACAGCGGGGGGATGATCACATTCACCCGCTCGCCCGAGGGCAGTCGGGCGTCGACCATCGGGTTCGCCTCGTCCACACGGCGGTTGACGGTGGAGACGATGCGTTCGATGGTCTGCATGAGCTGCTCGCCGGAGGCGAACCGCAACGGGAGCAGTTCGACCCTGCCGCCCCGCTCGACAAAGATCTGGTCCGGTCCGTTCACCATGATCTCGGTGATCGACGCGTCCTCCAGCAGCGGTTCCAGGACACCCAGTCCGAGCGCCTCGTCGACGACGCGCCGGATGAGCTGCGCCCGCTCGGCCGCGGAGAGGACGGGGCCTTCCCGGCTGATGATGTGACCGAGCACCCGCTCAAGCCGGGCCCGCCGCTCGGCCGCGGCCAGCGCCGACATCTCCGCGAGGTCGATCTCCTCGAGGAGCTTGGCCCGGTAGGTGGCCACCAGATGGCCGTCGTCCCGGCCACCTCCGCGCTCCTCGGGGGCGGTGATGCGTGCCCGCAGACTCATGTACGTAACTCCTCGGTCGTTCTCTGCACCGGTGCTCCCGGGATCAGTCGCTGGGCATGGTGGAGCTGCGCTCGACATGCCCCCAGTCCTGGATCCCCGGCATCAGCGAGGGGATCCTGATCGACACGGTGACCGTCACCTCGCCACCGCCGGACGACCGCGCGTAGGAGAACTCGTCGTGACCGTCCTGCAGCCAGCCGCTGACGGCGTGCCGCGCTGCCCATGACCCCTGTGTCAGGAAGTCGGCGTCGGTCTCGGCGCGCGCCCCGGCCCGGGCGGCGGTGCCCGCCTGCGAGGCGGCGTACGCGGCGATGCCGAGTTGCACGGCGGCGAGCCCGAGCAGCAGCAGCAGCGGCAGGAACCCGGCGAACTCGAGGGCCACGCTGCCACGGTCGCGCCGGCGGTGGTCGGATGAACGCATGACTGTCAGCCCTCCTTGACGAAGGCGGCTTCACCCTCGGCGGTGAGGGGGAAGCTCACCGTGCCGGGGAAGAGGACCGGCACCTTCAGCCTGACGCTGGCCGTGTAGAGCCCGTCGGACCGGACGCCGCCGCATGCCACCGTCGCGCCCTGCCGCCAGGAGCCCAGGTCCTCCCTGGCCGCGCTCTGGCACTTGGCGTCGGCCGCGAACTCGGCCACCGCACCTGCCCTGGCGGCCTCGTCGGCCGCGTTGCCCGCGAGGATGTAGGTGTAGCCCAGCAGGGCGCACTGCCACAGCAGGACGCAGACGATCGCGATCAGCGGGAACATGCCGAGGAACTCGACGGCGATCTGCCCGCGGTCCCGTCCCCGGCGGCTGTCGCGGCCGTCTCCGGCGAGGTGGACATCACGTGGTGCACTCAGCACGCGCATCGGTCAACTCTCCCCCTCGAACCGGCTGCCGCGCCGGCGCCTGCCCCCGACGGAACCCCGGTCGCCCCGGAGCTTGCCCGCCTTCTCACTGCCCTCGGGTGTCCTGACGATTCCCAGCTCCCCGGCCAGGCCCCACAGGGCCTGCTTCACCGTGGACTTGCTCTCCAGGTCCTGCATACGGCCGGCGTCGACAGCGGCGTGCAGCTCCTTGAAGTTGGCCGGGATCACCGTGCGGGCCACGCGCGTTCCGGTGATCCGCTCCACGAGGGGCGGCTGGATCTCCGTGTTCCGGATGAACCGGTTGACCACCGTGACCGTCTCCTCGGCCTTGCGGATCTGGAGTCGGTCCCAGAGCCTGGTCATCCTCTTGGCCGCCCGCACGGACACCACGTCCGGGGTGGTCACCAGGAGGGTGATGTCGGCCATCTCGATGGCCGCCGCGTTCGCACCGTTCAGCTGGGTGCCGCAGTCGATGACCACGACCTCGTACCGGCTGCGCAGGGCGCTCACGATCTGGCGCACCGCACGGTCGCTGACCTCTTCGCCCCGTTCGCCCTCGCCGGGGGCCAGCAGCAGGCCGATGCCGGTCTGATGGCTGAAGACGACGTCCTGGAGCACCCGGGGCGAGATGTCCTGGATGCTCGCCAGGTCGACGATCGAGCGGCGGAACTGGACGTCCAGATAAGACGCCACATCGCCCGCCTGCAGATCCATGTCGGCCAGCGCCGTGTTCATACCCGAAGCCCGGGCGGCCAGGGCGAGCTGCACGGCGGTGAGTGTGGTGCCCACGCCTCCTTTGGCGCCGGTGACCGTGACCACCGTTCCACCGGGCCCGGTGAACGCCTCGCCGCCCTGGCCGAGGTGGCGGCGGACGCCCACGGACCAGGACGCCGCGGCCTGCACACGCTGGGCGAGTTCCTCGTACGAGAGCGGCAGCCCCGCCAGGCCCCGTGCTCCCGAGTCCATGGCCGCCGAGTAGAGGCTGGGGCTCGCGTCGGCGGTGACCAGGACCACCCCGACCGAAGGAAAGCGCAGGGCCACCTCCCGGATCAGCTCCAGTGCCGGTACCGGGCCGATCCGCTCGTGCACCAGAACGACCTCGGGGAGCTCCTCGACCGACTCGGCCGCGAGCCGGGCGAGGGAGTCAAGCAGCGAGGTGGAATCGCCGACCGGCGCTGCCGGATCCGCCTCAGGGAGCTGGCTGAGCAGTGTGGTGATGGACCGGGCGGCATCGGCGTCCGAGACGGCCGGGAGGATTCTGGTACTCATGCGGTCCTCACTTGTCCCTGTCCTCGTCCAGGGTGTATTTGCCGTCACCCGGCCGGAGCGTGGTCGGGCTGCCCTTGGCGAGGAGCGCGAGTCGTACGTGTACGGCGAACGACTCGGCGTAGGCAACGCGCTGGGCGTCCACGGTGTTCAGGGCGAAAGTGATGGGCACCGCCTCGGTGACCGCGCGGTCGCGGTCGTCACCCCTGGGTTCCAGGGCCGTCAGCTTGCCGACGTCGATGACCTTCGCGTTGGGGACGATGAGGCGGGATTCGGCGGACTCCGCCTTGTTCCCGCCCTGGCCGCCCTCGCCGCCGAACGTGGCGTAGATGTTGACCAGGTCGCCCGGAGTGATCTTTCCGGCGACACCGGTCGCGGCGTCGATCATGATGGCGATCTCCTGCTCACCGGGCCTCAGTTCGGGCCGGTTGACGATCATGTCGTCCTGGAGCAGCGAGCCCTGCCTGAGCTGGGTGACGGCGATCTTGCCGTCGATCACCGATATGTCGGTCACGGCGTTCTGCGAGAGCCAGCGCTTCGGCATCGAGATCTTTTCGAACTGAACCGCCTGGAGCGCCGTGTACGGAGGAACGTCCGACTTGACGCGATACGCCGTGACCTCGGGTCCGACCTTCGAATTCACATCGCTGATCACCGACACCACGCCGATGAACGCGGCGAAAGCACAGATGATCGAGAGGAGGAGAAGAATGACACCGCGGCGTTGCCGTGAATTCATGGGCGGGACAACCTCGATGGGAGACGTGGACTGACGGAGCAGACGGTGCTGGCGGACCGGGTTCGGGCCGGGTCCGGGGCTGTCCCGTCGCCTGCCCGATCGACCCGCCGCGGGCAGCTACGACCCGTGTGGCAAAGGTGTTCCGTGGTTCATGACACCCTGCCCGTGCGCTTGGTTCTCCGGTCGCAGAAGAGGCGCGGAACAGAATCCGCAGCGATCCCCGATGAGTTCGATTCCGCACCAGGAGCACCTCTCCCGCCGGACGGACGCAACGAGCTGGTAGACCACGGAGATGTCCGGAAGAAACGCAGCAAATTCGATCATCCTTGCGGTGCCCCACCAACGTGCCGAATCAGCAGGTAGAACGGCCTGCTTGGCGTTCAGGACACGCCACTCGGGAGCCAGGGTCGAGGTGACCCAGTCACTTTGCAGTTGTCCCTGCGCGACCAGGAGCTCGGTACCGAACTCGGGGCCCGGGAGCTTGTCCTCACCGCCGATCCTGATCACTTGGGGGACGGGGTTGGCGAGCACGCCGAACTGGGTTCCGGGCACCCAGGACTTGGCGTGCGACCTGAGGCTCACCGGTACCCGGTCGAGCCGGGCGACCGAGTTGAGCACCGCCCCGGCGTAGATGTAGTGCGAGAGCAGCCGTGCGGCGGAGGCCACGACTCCGGCACCGAAGTCGCAGATGGAGAGCTGTCTCAGCTGCCGCACCAGGACCGCGATCCCGAGTGGTGGCAGCTCCAGTTTCAGCAGGGCGACACGATCGCTTTCCAGTACGGAACGCACGGTGTGCAGTCTTCGCTCATGAGCGGCCGGAATGGAGTCGGGGTAGAGCACGATGAGATGACCGTGCTGTTCGAGAAGCACCTGCGTGTCCGCGAGCGCGGCGTCCAGTGGCTGCACGTCGGGCGGCGGCACCAGCGCCGCCGTGGGCGTGTGCTGATCCATTGGCGGCAGCACCAGGTCAGCACTGGTTACGGCTATTGCGGTCGGCACGCTCATTCCCCGTTCGGCTCCAGCCGCCGGAACTCCCGGCAACTGCCGTGCTCGCTGGCTCTCTGTTCGTGCTCCTGCCCCCGCACTCTATCGACGTCACACGGCGCAGAGAACACCCTTTGATCTCCGGGGGTGGACACGCACGACTTGCACACAGGCAAAGCCGGACGAAGGCGTCACGAGTTAACTCCTGTAATGCGCGCGCGAATTAACGATTCCTCTTTTACGTCTCATCATCCGCGGCCGGCAGCACACGCGGCGGCATGAAATGCCGCGTAACGCCGTGACAAGGACGCCCGGACGGAGGACGGCGGAGGGCGGGTCAGCAGGCCGGGAGGTGGGTCAGTAGGCGGGAGGCCGGTTCGCCAGGTAGTAGTGGAGTACGGGGCCGATCCCGGCCAGCCACTGCTGGAGCTGCGGCTGGCGGCGGGCGGTGATGCGGCACTCGTAGAGCAGCCCGCTCGCGTGTGAGACGGCCACCATCAGGACGGTGCCGAACGGGGCGGGGGCGAAGTGGACCGTGGCGATCGCGGACCAGGGGAACTCCATGGTCTGGCCCTGGATCTCGAGCGCCACGCCGTTGATGTCGACGATGACGGAGTTCTGGCGGTCGTGCGCGATGAACTCCGGGCCGTCCGGCACGGGCGCCTGCGGGACGGGGGGATGCGGCACGGGCGCCTGCGGGACGGGGGGATGCGGCGCTCCGTACGGGGCGCCCGGCCCGTAGCCCGCTCCGTATCCCGGCTGCGGCGGGATCGGGGGGCCGAAGCCCCGGGGGTGCTGCTGGTCCGGGTGGTGGGCGCCGCCGTACATCATGAGCGCCAGTATGACGGTCCTACCGCCTGGGTGGTTCATGCCCCTGCCGCGTCCACAGCACCGGCGCGCCGGTCGCCGCGACAGCGATGCCGGCGCCGATATGCTGCCAACTCGCCTTGCGGGTCCGGGTCCGGGCCGCCGGTGTCCGCGCGCCTTCCGCCTGGGTGTCCGTCATGGTCGAGGTTCCGCCTTTCCCACTCGTCGTCGAGCTCATGACCCAATGGCCGAATGAGTCGAATGGCCGGCGAAGGCACTTGACCGGAGCATGCCACACCCTCACCATGTGCCCGTCACACCCGCACGTCGCAGAGCAACCCCCACACTCCCTACCCAGGAGCCAGCATGCGACTTCGTATCCGCGGCAGTGGCAGAAGGTCAGCCACACGGTCCGCCGCCTTCGCGACCCTGCTCGCGCTCGCCGTGGCCGCGCCCTTCACCGCCACCGCCGCTTCCGCCCCCTCCCCCGGCCGGGACCACGTCACACCCGTGGCCCTCCAGGAGGAGCAGACCAGGCAGTACGAGATCCATGGCCCGTCCACCGTCGCCGAACGCACCGCGATCGCCGCGACCGGCGTGTCGATCGACGAGGCCGACGAGCACTCCCTCGTCGTCAGCGCCACCGCAGCCCAGGCGAGGCGGCTGCGCGCCAGCGGCCACAAGCTCGCACTCCTGCCCGCCCCGCCCGCGCGCACCGCCGAGGGCGCGACGGCCAAGGCGTTCGACTTCCCGTCCGCCGACGCGAAGTACCACAACTACGCCGAGATGAGCGCGGAGATCGACCAGCGCATCGCCGCGCACCCGGCCATCATGAGCAAGCGGGTGATCGGTAAGTCCTACGAAGGCCGCGACATCATCGCGATCAAGGTCAGCGACAACGTCGCCACGGACGAGAACGAACCCGAAGTCCTCTTCACCCACCACCAGCACGCCCGCGAGCACCTGACCGTCGAGATGGCGCTCTATCTGCTGCGTGAGCTCGGCGACGACTACGGGACCGACTCCAGGATCACCAACGCGGTCAACGGCCGCGAGATCTGGATCGTGCCGGACCTCAACCCCGACGGCGGCGAGTACGACATCGCCACCGGCCGCTACCGGAGCTGGCGCAAGAACCGGCAGCCGAACTCGGGTTCGTCCTCCGTCGGTACGGACATGAACCGCAACTGGAACTACAAGTGGGGCTGCTGTGGCGGTTCATCCGGCTCCACCGGCTCGGAGACCTACCGCGGCAAGTCCGCCGAGTCCGCCCCCGAGGTGAAGGTCGTCGCCGACTTCACCCGCTCCCGTATCGTCGGCGGGAAGCAGCAGATCAAGGCGGGCATCGACTTCCACACCTACAGCGAGCTGGTGCTCTGGCCCTACGGCTACACCACGGCCAACACCGCCGCGGGCATGACCCAGGACGACCGCGACGCCTTCGCCACCGTCGGCCAGAAGATGGCCGCGAGCAACGGCTACACGCCCGAGCAGGCGAGCGACCTGTACATCACGGACGGTTCGATCGACGACTGGCTGTGGGGCAACCAGAAGATCTTCTCGTACACGTTCGAGATGTACCCGACCAGCATCTTCGGCGGGGGCTTCTACCCGGCCGACGAGGTGATCGAGCGCGAGACCAGCCGCAACCGCGACGCGGTGCTCCAGCTCCTGGAGAACGCGGACTGCATGTACCGGTCGATCGGCAAGGAGCAGCAGTACTGCACGGGCTGACGCCGGTGCGGCCTGTGTGAATGAGCGGGCCTGGCGTCCGGGCAGCCGTCGGCAGGCGACGGCTGTCCGGGCACCTCGTTTGCCCCTACCCCCGGGTGGATGCGGATACTGGCGGCAACCGCACCACCAGGAGGCCCACCTCATGACCAACCCCGTCGCCCGGCTCGCGGACGAGCGTGTCGACCACCGGTTCAAGGCGCTTCCCCCGGATGCCCAAGGACTGTCCGTCGGGGAGCTGGCCGCCCAGCGCCGCAATCTGTTCACCGGAGGCTTCACCACCCCCGTGCTCGCGCTGTCCGCGGAGTCCCTGGAACACAACCTGGCCCTCCTGGAGACCTACGCCGAGCGTCACGGACTCGCCTTCGCCCCGCACGGCAAGACCTCCATGGCGCCGCAGCTCTTCGAGAGCCAGCTGGAGCGCGGAGCCTGGGGCATCACGGCCGCGGTCCCGCACCAGGCCCGGGTCTACCGCGCTTTCGGCATCCAGCGGATCTTCCTCGCCAACGAGCTGGTCGACGAGGTCGCCCTGCGCTGGTTCGCGGACGAAATCGACCGCGACCCCGGCTTCCAGCTCGTCTGCTACGTGGATTCGGTGCGCGGAGTCGAGCTGATGGACCAGGCCCTCAGCGACTGTCGTCGCCCCCTGGACGTCGTGATCGAGCTGGCCGCCGGTGACGGCGCCCGTACGGGTGCCCGCACCGAAGCCGACTGCGCGGCCATCGCCGAGGCCGTCACGGCCACGCGCACCCTGCGTCTGGTGGGCGTCGCGGGCTACGAGGGCGAGGTCCCGGACGCCACCCCCGAGCGGGTGCGCGACTGGCTGGACCGCCTGGTCGCGCTCGCCGCCCGGCTCGACAAGGACGGCCGCTTCGGCGGCACGGAGGAGATCATCGTCAGCGCCGGCGGCAGCGCCTGGTTCGACACGGTCGCCGAGGTCTTCGCGCAGCTCCCGGAGCTGTCCCGCCCGGTGCTGAAGCTGCTGCGCTCCGGTGCGTACGTCTCACACGACTCGGGACACTACGAGCGCATCACCCCGTTCAACCGGGTCCCTGACGAGGGCGCCCTCGAGCCCGCGTTCCGCCTCTGGTCCCAGGTGGTCTCGCGCCCGGCCCCACAGCAGGCGTTCACCAACGCGGGCAAGCGCGACGCGGCCCACGACCTGGACCTCCCCGATGCCCAGGTCGTCCGCGACGCCCGCACCGGCGAGGTGCGCCCCGCCGACGGCATCACCGTCACGGGTCTGTCCGACCAGCACACCTGGCTGCGCACGGAGGAGGGGGCGGATCTGGAGGTCGGCGACTGGGTGGGCGTGGGGTTGTCGCACCCGTGTACGTCGTTCGACAAGTGGCAGCTGATTCCGCTGGTGGAGGCGGACGGAACGGTCGTGGACTACATCCGTACGTTCTTCTGACCGGCCCGGGGCCCAGGCCTTCTCCGGATCGCTGGTTGGTACGCCTCGCGCACGGACGTACCAACCAGCGAAGCGGACGGGCTCAGGGCTTGGGCAGTGTGCAGCCCGGCCGGGTGAGGTCGATCTTGTTCCCGGTGCCGACGCACGGGACGACGATGTAGGTCTGCTGGGCGTAGTTGATGCCCTCGCGGACCGTCACGTTGCCGTTCTCGTCCACTTCGCACGGGTTGTTGTCCGTGCAGCGTCCGCCGTCCTCGTTGCCGGTGTTGTTGACGGCGACGACCTTGCCGGTGGTGTTGTCGATGACGGGCGAGCCGGACGTTCCGCCGATGGTGTTGCAGGACGAGGTGTAGCGAACGGAGTCCTTCCAGGTCCAGTCGCCTTCCTTGAGGTTGTACGCGAAGCCGTCGATGTTGCAGCTGTAGATCCGCTTCCAGTAGCCGGAGACCACCTTGATGGCGGTGCCCGCCGTCGGGTGTGCGGCGTTCAGTTCCAGGGCCTTGATGCCGTAGCGGCTCTCGATCTGCGCGTAGGTGCTGGTGAGCTGGTACAGCGAGATGTCGGTGTCGGTCATCGTCGCGTACGCGACCTTGCTCGCGCGCAGGGTGCCGACTCGCGTCCCGGAGGAGTTGAGGAGGCCGAAGGAACGGCTGGATGCCTGGTTGACGACGACCTCGCCGGGCTCGGGGAAGCCGGTCTCGAGGCAGTGGCCGTTGGAGAGCACGAGGGCGGGGTCGGACGATGCCGAGCCGGGCATACGGACGACCGAGCCGGAGCAGTTGCTGAGCGACACGGTCCCGGCGAAGTTGACCGCGGCCACCGCCTTGGCGGATGGGGTGGCGGTGGTGTTCTCGGCGGGAGTTGACGCGATCGCGGGCGCGGCCCCTGCTCCGGTGAGCGTGAGGGCGAGGAGCGCGCCGACGAGAGGCTTGTTCATGTGGGGGTCCCCTCTGACGACATGCAGTCCGGAGCTGCTCCGAACTTGTCATGCGCATTGTCGAGGGGGTCCATCGCTCCAACAAGGGAGGGTTTTCGGCCATGTGAAGCGCCGACCGACTGCGGTCCAGCGGAAACCGGTTGAAGAGGGCATGCACTACCGGCCTACGGTGCCCCCATGACGCAAGACACACGTATCGGCCCACCCGTACGCGGCGGCGAGCGCGAAATGCTGCGGGCGTTCCTCGACTTCCACCGGGCGACACTCGCCATGAAGTGCGAAGGGCTCTCCGACGAGGAGCTGAGACGGCAGTCCATGCCGCCGTCGACCCTGTCGCTGCTGGGACTCGTCCGGCACATGGCGGAGGTGGAACGCTCCTGGTTCCGCCGGGTGATCGCGGCCGAGGAGATCCCGCTCGTCTGGTCGGACGAGGGCGACTACCAGGTGGCCTACGACGCGACGACCGCGACGCGCTCGGAGGCGTTCGCCGCATGGGAGGCGGAGGTCGGGCACGCACGCCGCATCGAGCGCGAGGCGGAGTCGCTCGATGTCACCGGGTACCAGGCCAGGTGGGACGAGGAGGTCTCACTGCGGCTCGTGATGCTGCACCTGATCCACGAGTACGCACGGCACAACGGCCACGCGGACTTCCTGCGGGAAGGGATCGACGGGACCGTCGGCGCCTGAGGCGTCCCCGGGCGGGCGGGTCGGCACCCGCCCCCGATCCCGCTCCGGTCCGGACCTCGGCGGGACAGGGGGACGGGTTGCCGCCCTTGGGCCCTGTGTTGATCTTCGGGCAGGCCGGACACCCCAGTCAATCCTTGAATTGGCTTGGTGATCTCCAAGCCATGGCTTGGGAGTCCGTGGGCTTGCCCTGCTCGGAACGGGGCCTGGGCAGTACGGGCTTCCCGGCGGCGCCCTGGGCCCGCGCTGCCGTTCCGCCCCGCAGGACGGCCACCGCGAGCGCGGCCGCGAGGGCGCCCAGCACGAAGCCGAAGGCGGGGGTGTGGCCGGAGGGCTGGGTCTCGTACACCAGGGCCGTGGAGAGCACCAGCAGCACGCGGATGAGCCGACCGCCCCACGCCTTCACGGCGGCGGCGACCGTCACCGATCCCCACAGCAGATACCAGGGCTGCACCATCGGCGAGAGCGCGACCAGGGCCAGCAGGGACAGGCCCAGGCCGTGGACGGGGTGCAGCAGGCCGCGCAGGCAGCGGACCACCAGCCAGGCGATCACGGCGAGGGCGGCGGCGAGGCCGAGGGTCTGGGCCGCGCTCTTGACCGTCATCGGGTCCGTGCCGACCGCGAGTCGCGCCAGATGTCCCACCGCCAGGCCGATGTCACTGGTCAGCGAGAGCGGCGTGTGCACCGACGCGGCGACGCTCTGGGTGTGCAGCCAGCCGAAGCCGGTGCCGGCGAGCAGGGTCGCGCCCGCGGCGACCGAACCGGCGACCGCCACCGGACCGATGACAGCCGTCGTCACGCGGGCGGCAGCCGTCCCCCGCCCCCCTCTGACGACGATCACCCCGATGAAGAGCAGCGCGACGGCGGCCGGCGACTTGACCATCATCGCGAGGCCGACGACCGCGCTGCCCAGCAGCCACCGCCCGCGCAGCGCGCAGACGACACCGGCGAGCATCAGGGCGATCATCAGCCCGTCGTTGTGCATGCCACCGACCATGTGCATCAGCAGCAGCGGATTGAGCGCCGCCAGCCACAACGCCCGGCCCTCGTCCGCACCGCACTCCACGGCCAGCCGCCGCACCGACCACACCATCAGGGCGAGCGCGGCGACAGCCAGCAGCCGCATCCCGAACACGGCGGGCACCACGGTCCCACCGGTGATCCAGACCACGCCCTTCGCGAGCAGCAGGAAGACCGGTCCGTACGGCGCGGGCGTATCGGTCCAGTTCCCGCCCACGCTCGCCGCCGCGTCGGCGCCGAGCGAGTCGGGACCCAGCACCGAAGGCCCGTGCGCGTACACATCGTGGCCTTCCAGCACCATCGCGCCCTGGGCGACGTAGCTGTACACATCGGCGCTGTAGAGCGGGGGCGCGAGCAGCAGTGGCGCGGTCCACCAGACGAGGGTCACGAGGGTCTCGCGCACCCGGTGCACACCGGACGGCAGCTCCCCGGACGGCGGCTCCTCGTACGCCTGCTCCTCGGACACCCGTTCCCGGTACCCCCACCACGCCACGACCAGCAGCGTGAGGCCGACGTACGCGAGCACGGCTGAGGCGAGAGCCACGGGCGTCAGGGAACCCCGTTGCTGCCACAGCCCCCAGGGGTCGAACGCGGGCAGACTCCCGGCGCCCAGTCCGCCCACGGCCATCGCGAGCGACCCGGCCACCCCCAGCCGGCGCGCACCGGCCGCAGTCCGCATCCACATGGGCAGTCAGCTCTTCCCCACTCTTCCCCGCCCCGGCTTCCCACCCGGCTCGCCGGTCGGCCCGCCGGTCGGCACGAAGCACGAGGCTACCGCCCCCGCCCCAGGCCGTCACACCTGTCATACCTGGGAGCTACGTCCCAGGTGGGCTCCCTGGTGTGACGCGAACCAAGCCGTTTGATCCATAGCTTCTCTCCCGGACCCAGCCACACATCCGGTACAAGAGGAGCAAATCCACCATGGCAACTCGCCCGCGCAGGCGCCGGTTCGGTCGCACCCTTCTCGCCGCGCTCGTGATGGCCTCGGTGGCGCTCCCGCTGTCGGGAGCGGCCCGGCCCTCCGCCGTCCCCGCGCCCGCTCCGCCCGCACTCGCCCCGATCGGGACGGCCACCCCCGAAGCCCTCGCCGCGCGTTACGCCGTGAACCGCGAAGGCATCCGGGCCGCCGAACGGATGGCCATCGAGCACGGCGACCGGCGCCGGGCCGCCGCGCTGCGCGCCCTGGCGACCCCGGAGCGACGGTTCCTCACCTTCGACGGACGGGACGGCGGTCGTACGGCCGAGGTCTTCGGAGACCTCGCGACCGCCGAGCGGATCGCCGTGCTCGTACCCGGCTCGGACACCAGCCTCGACACGTACGAACGTTTCCGGGCGGGCGCGGCGGCCTTGCGCGAGGAACTGGGCGAGCGGGCGGCCGTGGTCGCCTGGCTCGGGTACCGGACGCCGAGCACCGTGGGCCCGGAGGTGCTGACTCCCGGCCGCGCCGAGGAGGCCGCCCCTCAGCTCAGCTCCTTCGTCAGGGGCCTCGGCACCCTCAGGCCGACGGCCCGGGTCTCGCTGCTCTGCCATTCCTACGGCTCGGTGGTCTGCGGTGTCGCCGCCTCCGGGACGGGTGCCGCCGCCATGGCATCCGTGTCCGACATCGTGCTCTACGGCAGCCCCGGAGCGGGCGTCGACTCCGCCGTGTCCCTGCGCACCAAGGCCACCGTCTGGGCGGGTCGGGGATCCGGCGACTGGATCGCGTACGTCCCGCACGTCAGTGTGCCGTTGCCGTTCGCGGACCTCGGACTGGGAAGCAACGACCCGGTGTCCGAGGAGTTCGGCGCCCGGGTGTTCACGGCGGGGGACGCCGGCCACAGCGACTATCTGAAGCCCGGTTCCACCGCGTTGGCGAACATCGCCCGGATCGTCTCGGGACGCGCCCCTTCCGACACCTCTTCCAGCTCCCAGGAGACCGGTCGTGCATGAGCTGATCCGGCGGATCGAAGCCGCCACTCCCCCGAACCGCGACCGTGCCGTCGACGCCCTGCGCGCCTTCGCCATCCTCGGCGTCGTGCTCGGCCACTGGCTGGTGACCGCGCTGGTCGCCGACAGCGGCACGCTGCGCGCCACGAGTCCGCTGTCGTACATGCCGCAGCTCACCCCGGTCTCCTGGCTGTTCCAGACTCTCGCGGTGTTCTTCCTGGTGGGCGGGAAGCTGGGCGCGGCGGGCTACGCGTCGGCGCACGCCCGCGGCGAGAGCTACGGGAAGTGGCTCGGCGCCCGGATGGCCCGGCTGTTCCGGCCGGTCGCGGCCGTGCTGGTGGTGTGGGCCGTGGTGGCGGGCGCGCTGCTGGTGTCCGGAGCCGGCGTGGAGACGGTACGCGCGCTCCTCAAGCTGGTGCTGTCCCCGCTCTGGTTCCTGCTGGTCTTCGCGGCACTGACGGCGGCCACGCCCCTGCTGGTACGGCTCAACCCGCTGTGGCCGATCACCGTCGTCCTGCATGTGGACCTGCTCCGGTTCGGTGTCCTGCGGTCGGACAACGGGGTCGGCTGGGTCAACGTGGCGGCGGGCTGGGCCGTCCCCTACTGCCTCGGCGCGCTCTGGACCCGCGACGGCCTGCCGCGCCCCGCGATCCGCTGGACGCTGCTGCTCGGCGGGGCCGCCGTCACCGCCGTACTGGTCGCGGTGGCGGGCTATCCGGCCTCCATGGTCGGGGTCCCGGGCGCGGAGGTGTCCAACCTCAACCCGCCCACCCTCGCTGCCGTCACCTTCGGCCTCGCCCAGTGCGGCGCCGCCCTGCTGCTGCTCGAACCGCTGCGCAGGGTGCTGCGCCGCCCCGCCGTCTGGGCCGCCGTGGCGCTGGTGAACCTCTCGGCGATGACCGTGTTCCTGTGGCACCAGACCGCGATGATGGCGGTCACCGCGAGCGGTCTGCTCACCGGCGACCCGCTGCCGGGGCTGCACACCGTCCCGGACGGGGCGGGCTGGGTGTTCGCCCGTCTCGCCTGGCTGCCCGTGTTCGTGCTGGCCCTGCTCGCGTGCTGGGCGGCGTTCCGCACGTACGAGCAGCGGCAGCGGGCGAGCCGCGGCGGGCCCCGGGTGGTACGCGAACAGCGAACCCTCCGCACGGCCGTGAAGGGCCGTCCTTAGGATGCGACTTGTGAGCGAGGGGGACGCGACGAGCGGGGACGGACGGTTGCTGAAGGCGCTGCGCGCGGCGGCGCGCGCCGTGCGCGAGGACCTGTGGACGGTGGCCCGCCACCCACTGCCGCGCACGGGGTGGCTGGGCTGGCTGCCGCACGTCCACATGGTGCTGCTGGCCGTGCTGCTGCTGATGCTCAACATGAACGACCTCGTCGGCTCGGGCCCGGTGCCCATGGTGAGCCTGCTCGCCGCAGCCCAGACCGCGGCGCCCGTGGTGGCGCTGTTCCGGCCGGCACCCGCCTGGTGGCTGTCCACGCTCGCGCTCTTCCTGGTCGCGCAGCTCCGGTGGAACGCCGGGCCCGACACACATTGGCCGTGGACCGTGGGCGGCATCGCGCTGCACTCCTTCGTGCTGCTGCTTCTCTCGTTGCGGGTCCGCCCCGTCGCCGCCGTGACGGCGCTGGGGGTCACGCTGCTGCTGGGGCAGTACCACACTGCCGTCGCGCCACCCCCCGAGTACAACGGGGTCCTCACCGAGTGGGGACTGATCTGCTTCTCGGGCGCCGTCGCCATCGGCAGCTCGCTGCGCACACGGAGGGTCGCCCGGGAACGTCTCGTCGAGCAGCAGGTCCTCACCGCCGGCGAACGCGCCCGGCGCACCCTGCTGGAGGAGCGCAACCGCATCGCCCGCGAGCTGCACGACGTGGTCGCCCACCACATGTCGGTGATCTCCATCCAGGCACAGGTCGCCCCGCGTCTGATCGAGGACCCTCCGGAAGCGCTCAAGGAGAATCTCGCCGGCATCCGCGAGAACGCAGTGGAGGCGCTCACCGAACTCCGCCGCGTCCTGGGGGTGCTGCGCGCCGAGGACGCGGCGGCGGACGGCGTGCGGCATGCCCCGCAGCCCACCCTCGCCCGACTGGACGAGCTGGTCGCCAATGTGCGCGGCGCCGGGCTCACGGTCACCACGGGGACCACCGGCGAGCGGCGCCCTCTGTCCCCCGGTGTCGAGCTGTCGGCGTTCCGTATCGTCCAGGAGGCCCTGAGCAACGCGATGCGGCATGCCACCGGCGCGGCGGTCCGGGTGGAGCTCGGCTACCGACCGGACGCTCTGACCCTGCGGATCACCAACACCCCGCCCCGCACGCCTCCCACGCACCCGCCCGGCGCCGGTCACGGACTCCTGGGGATGCGCGAGCGCGCCGCCATGCTGGGCGGCGAGCTCGCCGCGGGGCGTACGCCCGAAGGCGGCTGGGAAGTGACCGCGATCCTGCCCACCGCCTCAGCTGCCCCCGCCCCCGCTCGCGCTCACGCAAAGGACTCCGCCGAGGACCCCGTATGACGACGCCCCCCATCCGCGTGCTGATCGCCGACGACCAGATGATGGTCCGCCAGGGCTTCACCGTGCTCCTGAACTCCGAACCGGACATCGAGGTCGTCGGCCAGGCCGTCGACGGTCACGACGCCATCGCCCAGGTCTCCGGACTCATGCCGGATGTCGTGCTGATGGACATCCGTATGCCCGGGCTCGGCGGTATCGAGGCGGCCCGGCGGATCACCGCCCCCGCCGACTCCACCGTCAGGGTCCTCGTCCTGACCACCTTCGATCTGGACGAGTACGTGTACGAGGCGCTGCGCGCAGGTGCGTCCGGATTCCTGCTCAAGGACGCGTCGGCGGACGAACTGGCCCACGCCGTGCGGGTGGTGGCGGCTGGTGAAGCCCTGCTCTCCCCCAACCTCACCAAGCGACTCATCGGCGAGTACTCCCGGGTCACCCGGACGTCGTTGCGCGTCCCGCACAAGGACCGTGTGGGAGCACTGACGGAACGCGAGACCGAGGTCCTGTCCCTGATAGCCCAGGGCCTGTCGAACGCGGAGATCGCCGGGCAACTGGTCCTCGCCGAGCAGACCGTGAAGACCCATGTGGGCCGGATTCTCTACAAGTTGGGGCTGCGTGACCGGACACAGGCCGCGGTCTTCGCCTATGAGACAGGTCTCGTGCGCCCTTCCGGACGCATGGCATGATCCGCCAACGGACGTCATCGGAAGCAGCATCGGAGAAGTGGCGGAGAAACCATGAGCCAGCGTCTCATGTGGTCCAGGTCGGCTGACCGGACCGCCCTCCTGGACGGCAGCACGGCATGACGGCGGCGGACGGGAGGATCCCCGGCCCTGCCGGGGCGCCCCTACTGGGCTCGCTGCTCGACCTCAAGAGGGACTCCCTCGGCACCTACCTGAATGCCTGTCACGAACACGGTGACATCGTCAGGTTCACCGCCGGCCCGCCCGGGCTGCGGATGGAGCTGTACGGGGTGTTCTCCGCCGAGGGCGCCCAGCAGGTGCTGGCCACCGACGCGGCCGGCTTCCGCAAGGACAACGCCTTCTACCAGGAGGTCCGGGAGTCCTTCGGCAACGGCCTGCTGACCAGCCAGGACGACGACTACATGCGGCAACGCCGGCTCGTCCAGCCGCTGTTCACACGTCGCCGGGTCGACGGCTACGCCGGGGCCGTCACGGACGAGACCGCCGCGCTGCTCGCGCGCTGGAAGGACTCCCCGGGCGGCACCGTCGACGTGGTCGACGAGATGACCGGTCTCGCGTTGCGCGCGGTGGCCCGCATCCTGTTCGGCACTGATGTCGAGGAGGCGGTGCACGTCATCGAGCGCTGTTTCCCGGTGATCGGCAACTACACCCTGCGCCGCGGCTATTCGCCCCTCAACCCGCCCCGCTCCTGGCCGACCCCGGCCAACCGCGAGGCCGCCACGGCGACACGGGAGCTGTACGGGGTGTGCGACCGGATCATCGAGCAGCGGCGTGCCGAAGGGGACGAGGCGAAGGGGGACGACCTGCTGACTCTCCTCGCGCAGGCGCAGAGCGCCGAGGACGGCAGCCTGGACGCGTCGGAGATCCGGGACCAGGTGCTGATCTTCCTGCTCGCGGGGCACGAGACGACCGCCACCTCGCTGGCGTTCGCCCTGCACCTGCTGGCCAGGCACCCCGAACTCCAGGCCAGGGCGCGGGCGGAGGCCGTGGGCGTGCTGGCGGGGCGGACGCCCGAGGCGTACGACGTCGACGCGCTCCCGTATCTGACGCAGGTGCTGAAGGAGGCCATGCGGCTCTATCCGGCGGCGCCGGTGATCGGGCGGCAGGCGGTGGCCGCGATCGAGGTCGGCGGATACGAGATCCCGGCCGGGGCGGATGTGATCGTGGCGCCGTGGGTGACGCACCGGCATCCGCGTTACTGGGAGGAGCCGGACCGTTTCGACCCCGACCGTTTCGCGCCGGGGCGCGAGAAGGACAGGCCGCGGTACGCCTGGTTCCCGTTCGGAGGCGGACCGCGGGCCTGTATCGGTCAGCACTTCTCGATGCTGGAGTCGGTGCTCGCGCTGTCGATGATCCTGCGGGAGTACGAGCTCGAGGCGTTGGACACGGAGGTCCCGGTCACTGCGGAGATCACGCTGCGCGCGACCGGACCGGCCCGCTGCCGCCTGCGCCCGCTGGACGCTGACGGCTGACGGCTGACGGCTGACGGCTGACGGCTGACGGCTGACGGCTGACGGCTGACCTTGGCGTCACTTCGGCGGGGTCGTCGCCAGCGTGGCGGCCTCCGAGTCCCCGAGGGCGCGCGGGAAGGCGCGTACGTCGCCGATGAGTCCGGAGAACCGGTCGGCGTCCCCGCCGTTCCACTTGGCGCGCCCGACGACGAAGTTGCCGTCGGCGCCCCAGTCACCGGAGTGCTTCGCGGTGTCCTCCAGTACGCCGTTGACGTACAGGCGGATCTCGTCCCTTCCGTCGTCGTAGACGCCGGTGAGGTGCGCCCAGGTGCCGACCGCAGGCCGCGTCACGGACTCGGCCTGGTCCTTGTCGGCGCGGGTGGAGTCGTCGTCGCGGACGGCCATGGTCCAGCGGTCGACGCGTGGGTCGTACTGGAGGAAGAAGCCGCTGATCCGGTCGCCGTCCTGGCTGAGCGCCGTGTGGAAGTCGCCCTTGGAGGCGAGGTTCACCCAGGCGGCGACGGTGAAGCTCTGGTTGGTGTCCACCGCGGGGCGTACCGACTCGACGTACTGGCTCTGCCCGTCGAAGCGCAGCGCCCCACTGCCGTCGGGGGTCGGGCCGTTGACCAGCACGCCGGTGTTGCCGTTGCCGGAGGCGTCGGTGGTCGTGGCGCCGGTCTTCCCGCGCCAGCTCCAGGAGACGGCGGCACCGGGAACCACCGGTGGCGCGGGTGTCGCGGGCTTGCGGCTCGGGGAGGCGCTGGGGCGTGCCGGGGGCTTGGGTGTGGCCGACGGCGACGCGGACGCAGACGGAGAGGCCGACGGTGAGGCCGATGCCGAGCCCGGTGCCGACGGCAGCAGCGATGTCCCGGCGGCTCCGGGTACGAGGGTCCCGCTGACGGCGGTCGGGTGTGCGGGGCCGCCCTCGGTGAACGCGACGATGGTGGCCGGTACGGCGACGGCGAGGCAGACGAGCGCACCCACGGCCGCCAGTCGGCGTGTGCGCTGCTTGCGGTCAGGGCCGGGTTTCGCGAGGCCGCTCGCGCCGACCCGGCGCTCACCGGCCGGGCGTTCCGCGATGTAGCGGGCACCGCCCCAGGCCAGGATGCCCTCGGCGAGCAGGATGTCGTGGCGCCCCAGCATCCGCCGCAGGTCGTCGTAGGCCCGGCTGCACCCTCCCGGGCACTGTGCGAGATGGGACTTCAGATGGCCGTCCACCGGGTGGTTGGCGAGCCGTGCGGACGCCACGACGATGCGCTTGAAGTGACGGCAGTCGCCTGCCGCCTGCTCCTCGTAGGCCCGCACATAGGCGGCACGGAAGGCATCGCGGGCGTTGCCAGGGCTGCCTGGGGGGAGGTCGGCCTCGGTGGCGCCGATGTAGCGCAGGATCTCCGGGAGCTCCTCGCCCTCCACGGTGTCGTGCCACAGCAGTGTCTGGGTCTGCGACGGAAGGCTCGTGAAGGCCTCCAGGATCAGCGACGGCCCACTGCCCTGGCCCTCTCCGGAGGCCTCCAGCGCGGTCCGCAGATCGGGTCCGAGGTCGGTGCCACGGCCCGAGCGCAGCCAAGTGCCGGCGACGGACAGCACGGTGCTGAGCAGATGGGGCCGCCAGGCGGGCTCGGACAGCGCCGAGGCGTCGCGTACCGCCTTGCGGCCCGCCTCGGCGGCGAGTTCGTCGGCGGCGTGCGGGGTGGCGGCGCACAGTGCCGCGAACCGGAGCAGCGCGGCCCCGTGACGGTCGTGCAGTTCGGCCGCGGCCCGGTCGACGGAACCGGCTGCGGAGGCGGAAGCGGGGCGGCAGCGGACGATCCGCACGAGGGCGGTGTCGCCGACGCGGTGCACATGCTCGGTGCCTTCGGGAGTGCCGGCGTAGTCGTCGTGGTTGCCGGCATCCTCGCTCGCGGAGCCGGTGGTCCGCGCCTCCCCTGCCCCCGCCGCTGATGCGGGCCGGGCGTACTGTCCGGGCTGAACCACCTGGTCGCTCCTGGTCACTCGTCAGCCCGGCGATCAAGGGGCGCGCCGAACCATCGACTCCCCCCGGGTCCCGTCCCCCGCGCCTGCACGCAGGGCCCCCGACGGCACCACTCGCCGGACCATCGCTGTTACGTGTCGGCCGTGGCATGACGTCAACCAGCCACTAGATGGCTGAATGTAGCCGCATGCACGGAAGACGTCCAGCAGTCACCGACAACACAAAATCCGGATGAGAGCCCTCCGCTTTTCTGTGGAGATCACGGCAGGTGGCTGAATTACCGGGACACCCCGCAAATGGAGCGGGAACCTCGCCATGCGCGCGCCGGGCACGTGCGAACTCCCTGCGCTTTCCCACCGGGGGGGGGGACAACTCGGAAGGCGCACTTCACCGGCAGCGGATTTTCCCCATACCGCGGCCGACCGCGTCGAAGATCAATTCACGGTCGACCAGTTTGCGAAATGAGCAGGCTGCCGAAGCGAGCCTGAAAGCGAGGAGCTAACGTGCACGCCCATGGCCTCCGTCCTGCTCGTCGAAGACGACCCCGTCATACGGACCGCGCTCATCGAGGCGCTGTCCGCGCACGGGCATGCCGTGCGCACCGCCGCGGCCGGGTTCGATGCGTTGCGGGAGGCGGCGCAGGATCCGCCGGATGCCGTCGTGCTCGACCTCGGGCTACCCGATCTGGACGGAATGGACGTGCTGCGGATGCTGCGCGGGATCTCGCGGGTGCCGGTACTCGTGGCCACGGCGCGCGATGACGACGCGGAGATCATCAGGGTGCTCAACGCGGGGGCGGACGACTACGTCGTCAAACCGTTCTCCGGCGGGCAACTCGCGGCGCGGCTCGCTGCCGTGCTGCGGCGGTCGGCGCCGGCGGACCACGCACCGGTGGTGTCGGCGGCACTGCGGATCGGGGAACTCCTCATCGATCCTCTCGCGCGCACGGCATTTCTTGCCGGGCATGAACTCGTGCTCACCAGGAGGGAGTTCGATCTGCTCGCGTATCTGGTCAGCAGGGCCGACCAGGTGGTGTCGCGGCGCCGCATCCTGACCGATGTGTGGCGTCGGCCGTACGTGGACGAGCAGACCGTGGACGTGCATCTCTCGGCGCTGCGCCGCAAGCTGGGCGAGAGCCCGGCCGCGCCGCGTTATCTGCACACCGTGCGGGGCATCGGCATCAAGCTGGTGACCCCGCGGTGAGGCGCGCGCTCGCGGGGGTCTCGCTCGGCGTGACGCTCGTCATCACACTCTCCTTCCTCGTACCGCTGAGTCTGCTCGTCCGCTCCCAGGCCAGGGAGCGTGTGACCTCCGCCGCCGAGCTGCAGGCCACGGCGCTCGCTCCGCTGCTCGCGTTCACCACACAGCCCGGCAAGGTGAGGCAGGTGCTTGCGGAGACCGATCCGCAGGGGCGGCGGCTTGCCGTGCGGCTGCCCGACGGGCAGTTCGCCGGTACGCCGCGTGCTCCCCGTGCCGAGCTGCTGAGGGCAGTCCGGCTCAGGAAGACCTCGTCCCTCGACGTCGCCGGCGGGTGGGTCTACCTGCACCCCGTCGTCCTGCCCGGGGGCGGGGTCGCCGTGATCGAGGCGTACGCGAACGAGGACGAGCTCACCGAAGGGGTGGCCACCTCCTGGGCCGTGATGTCCGTGCTGGCGCTCGGACTTGTCGTCGGGTCGGTCCTGGTCGCCGACCGGCTCGGGGGCGGTGTCATCCGGTCGGCCCGGGGACTGTCCCGGGCCGCGCACGCGCTGGGCGCCGGTGATCTGATGGCCCGGGTCGAACCTCATGGGCCCGCGGAACTCCGGGAGGTCGGGGCCGCCTTCAACGGGATGGCCGACCGGATCACACAACTCCTCGCCGTGGAGCGTGAGCTGATCGCGGATCTGTCACACCGGCTGCGTACACCGCTCACGGCCCTGCGCCTCGAAGCGGAACGTCTGGGCGGGACGACCGACGTGCGCCGTCTCACCGCGGCCGTGTCCGAGCTGGAGTCGGAGGTCGACACGATGATCTCCGCCGCCCGCACGCCCCTCGCCTCGTCGGCCCTGCCCGACGAGGACCACGAACCCGGGTACTGCTCGGTAGCCGAACTCGTCGGGCGTCGACTGGACTTCTGGGGCGTACTGGCCGAGCAGCAGCACCGCTCCTGCACACGCGAAGTGACCTCCGAAGCCACGGCCGTGCGCATGGCGCAGGAGGACCTGGCCACGGTCGTGGACACCCTCCTCGGCAATGTCTTCCGGCACACCGCCCAGGGCACCGCGCTCTGCGTCCGCGTCGAGCGCTCCGCGCAGGCGGTGCTGTTCACCGTGGACGATGCCGGGCCCGGCATCGTCGATCCGCACAGCGCGCTGGCGCGCGGCGTCAGCGAAGGAGGGTCCACCGGGCTCGGGCTCAACATCGCGGACCGGGCCGTCCGGGACGCCGGGGGGCGGCTGGGCATCGCCCGCTCCCCGATGGGCGGTGCCCGCGTGCAGGTGTCGCTCCCACTGGTCACGCCGAAGGGCGACGCACAGGGGCGAGCAGTCCGCCGCCGCGCGCGGGGGCTGCTCGCCCGTTGAGCCCGGTGGCCTCGCTCAGCCCTTGTCGCCGGCGAAGCGCTTGGCCGTCTGGAAGGTCCGCCAGGCGTCGTCGCCGAGTGTCGCCGCGGCCGCCGCGTTCTGTCCGTTGTGCTTGAACGTGCCGTGGTTCACCCCGACCATGACCCAGTTGCCGCCGCCCTGGTCGGCGAACCAGGGGCCGCCCGATGCGCCGTCACCCAGGTTGGAGCAGGTGTTCACACCCCAGATCACCGAGCTGTCGGGGTCCTTGCCGCGGTTGGCGGGCAGCGCACGCGTCTGCTTCTGGCACAGGTCCAGGCGGTAACGGCCGACGGCCTCCGAGGGATAACCGGCGATCTTCAACTGGCGACCGGTGAGGGAGTTCTCCGAACGGCTCGGGACCCAGCCGACCGTATCGCCGATGCTGCGTCCGTTCTTCGGCTCCAGCACCACGAAGGCGACGTCGTACGCGGTGCGTTCCCAGGAGCTCCTGCCCGCGTTGTACTCGGGGTGGACGAAAATACGCGAGGAGCGGTAGTAGTCCTTGAACTTGGGCTGCTTGCTGGAATTCAGGGCGGGGGCGAAGAACGCTTCCCGGTTCCCGGCGCGTTCATTCGGCTTGACGACGCAGTGCGCGGCCGTCGCGATGACGTTCCGCGAGACCACGGCGGCACTGCACTGGGTGTAGCGGGGAAGGAAGTCGGTGCCCGCGTAGTCGAAGTCGACGGCGAGATATCCGATCGCCTGCTCCGTGACATCGGGGACGGCCCGGTTGCCGCCGCTGGTGACGAGGGCCGCCGCCTTCGCACGACCGGGCGAGCTACGGCTCGCGCCCGGGGCAGTCCCCTGCTCGGAACTCTTGGGCGTGGAGGCCTTCGACGTATTCGCCTCTCCAGGCCGGGTCGCGCTCGCCGGTCTTCCGTGCCCGTTCCCCCTGGCGTTTCCGTTCCCCCCGGGACGCGCGGCGGAGCCGGATTCCGCACTCGGCGTACGCGACTTCTTCGACTGTCCGGACTGCCCCGCCTGCGCCACGGGTCTGCCCGAGCCCTGGCCCGTGTCGATACAGGCGAGTGCGGAGCCGCCGCCGAGTACCGCGATGGCGACTCCCGCAGCCACCGATATCTTCAGCCGTGGCTTCCTCGACGGTGCCGAATGACGACCGTGCTTCGCGTGATCGGTGCCCATATGACCGCTGCTCCTGCTCCTCCTCGACGGACGTTCCTCCGGGACCATATGCAGCGGAAGTCCCGGTGACACCGTTGAGAAAAGAGCCCTAAGCGGTTCTTCAAAGTCCCTTAAGAGTCGGGCCCGTCGGGCGGGTGGACGCACCGGCCCGTCGGGCTCAGCTCACCCCGCGCGGCCGGAACTGGATGCTGATCCGGGGCCCGACCGCCCGCGCGGTCTTCGGCACGGCGTGCTCCCATGTGCGCTGACAGGAACCACCCATGACGACCAGGTCGCCGTGCCCCAGCGCCCTGCGGACCGGGGCATGACGACCACTGCGGGACCGCAGCGCGAGGTCGCGCGGGAAACCGACGGAGAGAATGGCGACCATGGTGTCCTGGCGGGAGCCGCGTCCGTTCGTGTCGCCGTGCCAGGCGACGCTGTCGCGGCCGTCGCGGTAGTAGCAGAGCCCCGCCGACACGAAGGGCTCGCCGAGTTCACCGGCGTAGTACGCGGACAGGGCGTCCCTGGCCTCGGCGATGACGGGGTGCGGCAGTGGCTCGCCCGCGGGGTAGTGCGCGAGGAGGCGGGGCACGTCGACCTCGCGGTCGTACATCCGCCAGCGTTCGGCGCGCCAGGCGACACCCCCGGCCAGCGCCTCGAACAAAGCGCCCGCTCCGGAGAGCCAGCCGGGCAGGGTGTCGAGCCAGGCTCCGTCGCCGAGCACGGTGCGGCGGATGTCCGCACGCCTCAGCGGACCGAGGCGGATCTCGTCGGTCTGGTCGAAGAGCGAGCCTTGCAGAGGGACCGCGGCCATGGTTCCAGGATACCGAGAAACCGAACATATGAGCTATTCGATAATCGGCCACCCTCGCCACCGCCCCCGCCCGACTCACCTGCGGAGCGCCCGCCCCTCGCGGCTCAGCCGTTGAGGGTCTGCATCAGATGGGGCGCATAGCGGTCACCGGAGGCGACTCCCCGCGGTGCCACCGCCTCGATGGCCGCGAGGTCGTCGGCGCTGAGGTCGACGGCCACGGCCGCGGCGTTCTCCTCCAGGTAGCGGCGGCGCTTGGTCCCGGGGATCGGGACCGCACCCTGACCGAGCACCCAGGCCAGTGCGAGCTGGGACGAAGTGGCGGACTTCTCGGCGGCGAGCCGCCGGACCTCGTCGACGACGGCGAGGTTGCGGGCGAAGTTCTCACCCTGGAAGCGCGGGTCGGTACGGCGGAAGTCGTCGTCGGCGAAGTCGGCGGGCGAGCCGATGGCCCCGGACAGAAAGCCCCGGCCGAGAGGCGAGTACGCGACGAGGCCGATACCGAGCTCCTCCAGCGCGGCCTTGACGCCGTCACCCTCGATTCCCCGCTCGAACAGCGAGTACTCGGTCTGCACGGCGGTCAGCGGGTGTACGGCATGAGCCCGCCGGATCGTCGCGGCCGCCGCCTCGCTGATCCCCAGATAACGGACCTTGCCGGCCGCGACGAGCTCCGCCATGGCCCCGACGCTCTCCTCGATGGGCACGGTCGGGTCGACGCGGTGCAGATAGTAGAGGTCGATGTGGTCCGTGCCGAGCCGGCGCAGTGAACCGTCCACGGCCCGGTGGATGTACTCGGGCCGGCCGTTGAGCCCGACCAGGGTGCCGTCGTCGGTGAACTCGACCCCGGTCTTGGTGGCGATCACGACGCGCTCACGGCGGCCGGCGACCGCTTTGCCGACCAGCTCCTCGTTGAGGTACGGGCCATAGCCCTCGGCGGTGTCCAGCATGGTGATCCCGAGCTCCAGGGCGCGGTCGATCGTGGCCAGCGACTCGGCGTCGTCGGTCGCACCGTAGAAGGCGCTCATCCCCATGCAGCCGAGCCCTTCGGCTCCGACGACCAGGCCCTGGGACCCCAGCGCACGCTGCTCCATCACGATTCTCCTCCACTAAGTAACTAACTCGTTAGTTCCATCATGCGGCCGGATCGCCGCCATGTCAATAACTGGATAGTTACCGGGTAGGCTGCCTCCGTGGCACGGGACTCCAGCGCAACCAAGGCACGCCTCCTCGACGCGGCCCTCACCGAGTTCGCCGAGTACGGCATCGCGGGCGCCCGGGTCGACCGCATCGCCGAGACGGCCGGGGCGAACAAGCGCCTGATCTACGTCTACTTCGGCAACAAGGAGCAGCTCTTCGACCTGGTGCTCCAGCAGGCCATGGAGCAGGGCGCCGAGTCGGTGCCGTTCGACGCGTCGGACCTGCCGGGATACGCCGGCGCGATCTTCGACCACCTCGCCGACCGGCCGGCGCTGATGCGGCTCGTGGCCTGGAAGCAGCTGGAGCGCCCCGGGACCTCGGCCGCCGGGGCCGAGGCCTACCGCGGCAAGACCGCGGCCGTGGCCGCCGAGCAGGAGGCGGGGCGCGTCGACGCGGGCACCGATCCGGCCGACATGCTCACGCTCGTGCTCTCCCTGGCCCAGTCCTGGTTCGCCGCCCCCGGAGGCCCCGCCACCGACGCGGACGGCACCGCATGGCACGGCGGGCGCCGGGAGCGCTACCGCGCCGCCGTCGTGGCCGCGGTGGCCCGCATCGTCGCACCGGCCGGGCCCGGCAGCCGTATCTGAGGCAGTCCGCCTCCCCCTCCCGGCCCCACCCGAACGGGCGGCACCGCGAACCCCCGTACCCCCTGCGAGCTGCGCCGGACTCCCGGCGGCTGCCCGACGTGTCCCAAAACACCAAGCGCCCCGCGGAAGGCCCCCGTAAGCTCGCGTCATGCAGGTGATCCAGTCGACCAAGCTCGCCAACGTCTGTTACGAGATCCGGGGCCCGGTGCTCGAGGAGGCGATGCGGCTGGAGGCAGCCGGCCACCGCATCCTCAAGCTGAACACCGGCAACCCGGCGGCTTTCGGTTTCGAGTGCCCCCCCGCGATCCTCGAGGACATCCTGCGGAACGTGGGCAGCGCCCACGGTTACGGTGACGCCAAGGGCCTGCTCAGCGCGCGGCGCGCGATCATGAGCCACTACGAGACCAAGGGCATCCCGCTCTCCGTCGAGGACATCTACCTCGGCAACGGCGTGTCCGAGCTGATCCAGATGTCGATGCAGGCCCTGCTCGACGACGGCGACGAGGTGCTCGTGCCGGCTCCGGACTATCCGCTGTGGACCGCGTCCGTCTCACTCGCCGGTGGCACGGCCGTGCACTACCGCTGCGACGAGCAGTCGGACTGGATGCCGGACCTCGCGGACATCGAGCGGAAGATCACCGATCGCACCAAGGCGATCGTGATCATCAACCCGAACAACCCCACCGGCGCCGTGTACGACGACGAGGTGCTGCGCGGCCTCACCGAGATCGCCCGGCGCCACCAGCTCGTGGTCTGCTCCGACGAGATCTACGACAAGATCCTCTACGACGGCGCCACACACACCCCGACCGCCGCGATCGCACCCGACCTGATGGTGCTGACGTTCAACGGGATGTCCAAGAACTACCGGGTTGCGGGCTACCGCAGCGGCTGGCTCGCGGTCTGCGGCCCGAAGGCGCACGCGACCTCGTACATCGAGGGCCTGACGATCCTCGCGAACATGCGGCTGTGCGCCAACATGCCGGCGCAGCACGCGGTGGCCGCCGCACTCCAGGGGCGGCAGTCGATCGAGGAACTGGTGCTCCCCGGCGGCCGGCTGCTCGAACAGCGGGACGTGGCGTACGACCTGCTGACCCAGATCCCCGGGGTGAGCTGCGTGAAGCCGAAGGGGGCGCTGTATCTGTTCCCGCGGCTCGACCCGAGCGTCTACAAGGTCAAGGACGACCGGCAGATGGTCCTGGACCTGCTGCGAGCCGAGAAGATCATGGTCGTGCACGGGACCGGGTTCAACTGGCACGAGCCCGACCACTTCCGGATCGTGACCCTGCCGAACGCCACGGACCTGGCGGACGCGGTGACCCGGATCGGGACTTTCCTGGACGGCTACAGCCAGCCATAAGGGGCCGTTTCCCCGATCGGGCATAACTTTAGACTGGATCCAAGGTAGGATGGTCTCCTGGCAGCGTGAGGGAGGCCATCCACCATGTACGAACCGATCCGCTCGAAGTCCGTCCATTCGGTGGCCGACGCCTCCGGCACCAGCGACTTCCCGCACCGCAGCCGCGAGGAGGAGCTGGACATCCAGCTCGCGGGTCACCTCGCCGCGCTCCTCGCCGTCACCGACGAACTCGGCCGCACGAGCGAGGCGGACCGCATCGCCACCGAGGTCGCCCGGCTGCGCGGCGCTCCGCCCGTGCGGCACGCGGGACTGACCGGCGCCGAGCCCGCGACCCTGCACGAGCGCGCCCTCGCGCTCGCCGGTCGCGCCCTGGTCGTCGCCGCGTCACGCGCGGACACCGTGGTCGCGATCCTGTCCGCCGAGTGCATGGACGCCCATACCGCCGCCCTGCGCGACGCGCAGCTCGTCGGCGCCCCCTGACGGCCCCGGTCCGCGGGCCGCAGAGGCGCGCGGACCGGGTGCCACCCAGTGCGGGACCAGCGGTGAACCAGCCATCAGGAAAGGCTGGTTCCGGTTGGCGGTGCACACCCTGTCCCGGGCGATCCGCCAGGACATCCCCGAGTCCGTCGACACCTATGTGCGCACCCGCTGGTGGGGCCGTCTCGGCCCGGGCAGGGAACCGCCCGAGCGGCATCTTGAGCGGCAGCTCGGGCTGCTGCACGCGGAGGCGGAGCGGCTCACCACGGGGCTCCGGGAGCAGGAGGCTCGTCGGCAGCAGACGCACACCCGTTATCTGGAGGACCGCGACCGGTCGAACTCCTCGTGAGGGAAAGCCGCGGAGAAAGGCCGGGGCCCGCCCCGTACGCCGTTGTACGGTGCGGGCCCGGGCCTCAGCTCCGAGTGGGTGTTCAGCCCAGCCGGGTGACCAGTGCGCGGTACTCGTCCCACAGCTCCTTCGGGGTGTGGTCACCGAAGGTGTTGAGGTGCTCGGGCACCAGCGCGGCTTCCTCGCGCCAGACGTCGGCGTCGACCTTGAGCAGGAAGTCCAGGTCCTCCTCGGGCATTTCGAGGCCCTGGGTGTCCAGCGACTCCTTCGTCGGGAGGATGCCGATCGGGGTCTCGACGCCCTCGGCCTTGCCCTCGAGGCGCTCCACGATCCACTTCAGCACCCGGCTGTTCTCGCCGAAGCCGGGCCAGACGAACTTGCCCGCGTCGTTCTTGCGGAACCAGTTCACGTAGTAGATCTTCGGCAGCTTGGCCTGGTCGGCGGACTGGCCGACCTTGATCCAGTGGGCCATGTAGTCGCCCATGTTGTAGCCGCAGAAGGGCAGCATCGCGAACGGGTCGCGGCGCAGCTCGCCGACCTTGCCCTCGGCGGCGGCGGTCTTCTCGGAGGCGACGTTGGCGCCGAGGAACACGCCGTGCTGCCAGTCGAAGGACTCGGTCACCAGCGGGACGGCCGAGGCGCGGCGGCCGCCGAAGAGGATCGCCGAGATCGGCACGCCCTTCGGGTCCTCCCACTCGGGCGCGATGATCGGGCACTGCGCGGCCGGGACGGTGAAGCGGGCGTTCGGGTGCGCGGCCGGGGTGTCCGACGCGGGCGTCCAGTCGTTGCCCTTCCAGTCGGTGAGGTGGGCCGGAGTGTCCTCCGTCATGCCCTCCCACCAGATGTCGTTGTCGTCGGTGAGCGCGACGTTGGTGAAGACCGCGTTGCCCCACAGGGTCTTCATGGCGTTGGCGTTGGTGTGCTCACCGGTGCCGGGCGCGACGCCGAAGAAGCCCGCCTCGGGGTTGATCGCGTAGAGCCGGCCGTCCTCGCCGAAGCGCATCCAGGCGATGTCGTCGCCGATGGTCTCCACGGTCCAGCCGGAGATGGTGGGCTCCAGCATGGCGAGGTTGGTCTTGCCGCAGGCGGACGGGAAGGCGGCGGCGACGTACTTGGGCTCACCCTGCGGCGGGGTCAGCTTGAGGACGAGCATGTGCTCGGCGAGCCAGCCCTCGTCACGGGCCATGACGGAGGCGATGCGCAGGGCGTAGCACTTCTTCCCGAGCAGCGCGTTGCCGCCGTAGCCGGACCCGTACGACCAGATCTCCCGGGACTCCGGGAAGTGCGAGATGTACTTGGTGCTGTTGCACGGCCACGGCACGTCGGCCTCGCCCTCGGCGAGCGGGGCGCCGAGGGTGTGGACCGCCTTCACGAAGAAGCCGTCCTCGCCGAGCTGGTCGAGGACGTCCTGCCCCATCCGGGTCATGGTGCGCATGGAGACCGCGACATAGGCGGAGTCGGTGATCTCGACGCCGAGCGCGGACAGCGGCGAGCCGAGCGGGCCCATGCAGAAGGGGACCACGTACATGGTCCGGCCCTTCATCGAGCCGCGGAAGATCCCCTTGTCACCGGTGAAGATCTCCCGCATCTCGGCGGGGGCCTTCCAGTGGTTCGTGGGGCCCGCGTCCTCCTCCTTCTCGGCGCAGATGAAGGTGCGGTCCTCGACACGGGCGACGTCGGAGGGGTCGGAAGCGGCGTAGTAGGAGTTCGGGCGCTTGATCGGGTCCAGCTTGCGGAAGGTGCCCTTGGCGACGAGCTCCTCGCTCAGGCGGTCGTACTCGGCCTCGGACCCGTCGCACCAGACCACCCTGTCCGGCTGCGTGATGGCTGCTATCTCATCGACCCATGCGATGAGTTCCTGGTGGTTGGTGGGGACGGTGCCGGGAGCCGCGATGTCGCGCGCCACGATTGCTCCTAAGTGAGGGGTCTGAAGTTTGTTGCCCCGTGGGGGCTGCGACCCGGATGCTTCGTAGCCGCTCATCCGGTGCCGACCGCACTCATCTGATCATCCGTGCCGTGTGCGCATCTGTCCAGAGGACGTCTCACGTGAGCATGGCCACTCCTGCCCACGCGGATGCCGCACTCCCCTCCGTCAGGTTACGGAGGCGTAGGTAGCATGCCGCCATGACAGCAGCCGCCGCAGCGTCCGAAACGACCGATGCGACCGAGATCGACCACCTACCGGCGCTGAAGCCACGACTGCGGGGATGGCTGCACGCCGGGATGTTTCCCGCCGCGGTCATCGCGGGCATCGTGCTCACGACGCTCGCGCACTCGACCCGCGGGCGGATCGCTTGCGGTATCTATACGCTCACCGCCTGTCTGCTCTTCGGTGTGAGCGCGCTCTACCACCGAGGCGACTGGGGCCCACGGGCCGCTGCCGTGCTGCGCCGGCTGGACCACGCGAACATCTTCCTGATCATCGCGGGTACGTATACCCCGCTGACGCTGCTCCTCCTGCCGGACTCCACCGGGCGGGTGCTCCTGTGGGCGGTCTGGGCGGCAGCGGTGGCGGGAATCGCCTTCCGGGTGTTCTGGGTGGGCGCCCCTCGCTGGCTGTACACACCCTGTTACATAGCGATGGGCTGGGCGGCGGTCTTCTTCCTGCCCGACTTCATGCGCAAGGGCGGCATCGCGGTGCTGGTGCTCGTGATCATCGGTGGTCTGCTCTACAGCGCGGGCGGGGTGATCTACGGGATCAAGCGACCGAACCCGTCGCCGCGGTGGTTCGGCTTCCACGAGGTCTTCCACTCGTTCACGCTGGCGGCCTTCGTCGTCCACTACGTGGGCATCTCTCTGGTGGCGTACCAGCACTCGTGAGCCGGAGTCGGTACCGGGGCCGGGCTGTGGCCGGGGCCGGGGCTCGGTCGCGGGCCCCGGGCAGCCTCCGGTGGAAGGACAATGAAGCCATGGCGGCCACCGCACGCACCCTCGACGACCACCGGCCCGTGCTGGGCCTGCGCGAGCGCAAGAAGCTCAAGACCCGCGCCGCGATCCGCGGGGCCGCGTACCGGCTGATCGCCGAACAGGGCTACGAGGCGACCACCACCGAGCAGATCGCGGCGGCGGCCGAGGTCTCCTTGTCCACGCTGTTCCGCTACTTCCCGGCCAAGGAGGACATCGTCCTCGCCGCGGACGACGCCTCCGGAGCCTCGGTGCCTTCCGCGCTGGAGTCGGCGCTGCGGGCGCGGCCCGCGGACGAACCCCCGCTGGAGTCACTGCGCTCCGCCGTCACACACACCGCCCGGGCCGCCCTGGGAAACGACCCCGGCGAACTACGCCTGCGCACCAGGCTGCTGGTGCAGGTCCCGGCCGTACGGGCCAGGCTGACCGAGAGCATGACGGCGACCGCCCTGCCTCTGTCGCGCGTGCTGGCCGAGCGAACCGGGCGGCAGCCCGACGACCTGGAGTTGCGCGTCTGCACCGCGGCGGTGCTCAGCACCCTGCGCGAGGTCACGCTCTACTGGGCGGAGCACGACCAGCGAGACGATCTGGTCGTGCTCCTGGACCGCGCACTCGACACGCTCAAGGAGGGACTGCCCCTCTGACCCTCCCGTCCGGTCTCCAGGGTCTTACGGGGTCAGCTCCCGCTCCAGCGCCGCATCGTCGGTCACCGGCGCGGCGCAGACGAAGTGCCGGCACACATACGCGGCAGGCCCCCCGCCTACCAGCGGCCGGTCCGCGAGCAGCGGGAACTCCCCGCTGTCCGGCTCTCCGGCCGCGACCACGGCGCCCGGGGCGGTGCCGAGCAGCGCAGCCCGGTGCAGGGCACGCGTCGCGGGGTCGTCCTGCGGACCGACCACCGCGACCTCACGCGGCCCGTCCAGCAGCGCCTCGGCGACGGCGAGCCCCCAGCCGATGAAGCGGGGCACCCGCGGACCCAGCGCCTTGACCACGCCCAACGCCCGCTCCGCGGCGCCGCGATGAGCCTCGGACCCGGTGTGCGCCGCATAGGAGAGCAGGGCGCCCGCGGCGGCGCTCCAGCCGGAGGGCGCGGCGTTGTCGGTGGGGTCCTGCGGACGCCGGATGAGCTGCTCGGCATCATGGGCGGTGTCGTACAGCTCCCCGTCGGGTCCGGTGAACCGGTCCAGCACCCCGTCGAGCAGCAGCCCGGCGAACTCCAGCCAGACCCCCTCGCCGGTGACGGACGTCAGCGCGAGGAAGCCCTCGGCGACATCGGCGTAGTCCTCCAGCACACCGGCGTTGACACCGGCCCGGCCGTCCTTGGAGGTGCGGACCAGGCGCGCGCCGGTGTCCAGGTGCAGCCGTACCAGCAGATCGGCGGCCTCCATCGCCCGCTCGACCAGATCGGGCCGGTCGAAGTAACCCCCCACCTCGGCGAGCGCGGCGATCGCGAGCCCGTTCCAGGCAGCGACGACCTTGTCATCCCGCCCCGGCCGTGGCCGCAGCTCCCGCGCGGCGAGCAGCCGCTCCCGTACGGAGGCGACCCGCGCGGCATCCTCAGCCGGCCCGTCCTGCGGCAACTGGAGCACGGAGGCGCCCTCCTCGAAGGTCCCCTCCTCGGTCACCCCGAAGCAGCGCCCGGCGAACTCCGCGTCCTCCGCACCCAGCGCGGCGACGAGCTGGGCGGGCGTCCAGACGTAGTACGCCCCTTCCACGTGCCGTTCGCTTCCCGCCTCGACGGCGCTGTCGGCGTCGAGGGCCGAGGCGAAGCCGCCCTCGGTGGTGCGCAGCTCCCGCACCATGAAGTCCGCGGTCTCCAGGGCGATCCTGCGGGCCAGGTCACTCCCGGTCAACCGCCACAGATGGGCGTAGACCCGGCACAGCAGCGCATTGTCGTAAAGCATCTTCTCGAAGTGCGGCACCACCCAGCGCTGGTCCACCGAGTAGCGTGCGAATCCGCCGCCGAGCTGGTCGTAGATCCCGCCCCTGGCCATCGCCTCGCAGGTGTCCGCGGCCATCTCCAGGGCTCCCTGGGCCCTGGTGCGCGCGTAGTGCCGCAGCAGGAACTCGACCACCATCGACGGCGGGAACTTCGGCGCCCCGCCGAATCCGCCGTTCACCGCGTCATAGTCCCTGGTCAGACTCAGCAACGCGGCGGCGGCCTCCTCATCCCCCGGCGCCCCACTGCCCGGCCCAAGGTCCAGCCGCCGTGCCGCCAGATCGCGGGTGATCTTCTCCGCGACCTCCCCGACCTCGTCGCGCCGCCCCGTCCACGCGGCGTGCACGCCTTCGAGCACCTGCCGGAAAGACGGCATCCCATGGCGGGCCTCGGGCGGGAAGTACGTGCCGAAGTAGAAGGGCTGCCCGTCCGGCGTCATGAACACGGACATGGGCCAGCCGCCCTGCCCGGTGGCCGCCTGCACCGCCTCCATGTACACGGCGTCCACGTCGGGGCGCTCTTCACGGTCCACCTTGACGGGCACGAAGTGCTCGTTCAGGTACGCAGCGGTGTCGTCGTCCTCGAAGGACTCGTGTGCCATGACGTGGCACCAGTGGCAGGCGCTGTAGCCCACGCTCAGGAAGACCGGCACGTCGCGCCGCCGGGCTTCCTCGAACGCGCCCGGTTCCCAAGGCCACCAGTCGACCGGATTGTCAGCGTGCTGAAGCAGATAAGGCGAGGTCACACCAGCCAGCCGGTTCATACGGCCAGCCTCTCACAACGCCCCAACCCGTCGGCGAGGCCCGCACGGGCCCTGCCTCGCACGGCCGAACTGCGCTGCACAAGATCGTCCCTTCCCGAAGGCGGGGGCCTCGGGACCACAGGACAGTAGGCTGAGCCCAGCAGCACCGGAACTGTGGAAGCTCCGCGAAGGAGGCACACCATGACCGCCGAGATGGTGGCGCCCGCATGGATGCATACCCAGATCAGCGCGGAGCAGTACGACTCCTGGTCCGAAGAGCAGTGTGCCGGCATTGAGATCGTGGACGGGATGGTCGTCGTGAGCCCGAGCGCCTCCAAGCGGCACAACCGGTTGGCCCGGCTCCTGGCCAATGCCCTGGACGCTGCCGCAGGCCCGGACTGGAACGCCGACACGGACTTCGACGTCCGCCTGCAGGACGTTCCCCTGACCAACCGCCGTCCGGATGTCACCGTCTACCGGGCGGAGACCATCGATCTCACGCCCACCCGCCCCGAACACGTGCTCCTGGTCGTCGAAGTCGTCTCGCCCGGCTCGGAGACCACCGACAGGATCGTGAAGGTGGACCAGTACGCCAAGGCCGGCATCCCTTTCTACTGGCGCATCGAACAGGCTGCCACCGGCGTCCCGATCACCTACACCTACGTCCTCGACCCCGCCACCAGGGCTTACAGGGAGGGCGAGATGTTCACCGGCATGATCAAGGCCGCCGCGCCCTTCTCCGTCACCGTGGACCCGGGAACCATCTGACGACCAACATCTGCGTGGGCGCTCTCATCAGCGGCCAGCACGGACCGAGGGAGATCGGTCACGCAGACGCGGTGGGCGAGCGGCAACGACGCCCCGTCGGCAGGCTGAGCGGTAGCCTCTCGCCGTCAGCGGCGCCCACCACCCGGTCGGCGCTTACGGTTCAACAAGTGCACTGGCACCAGTGCCAGGCGCTGTGGCCCACGCTCAGGAAGGCCGGCACATCGCGCCGCCGGGCTTCTCGAACGCGCACGGCCCCCAGGGTCACCAGTCAACGGGGCCTGTCCGCGTGCCGGAGGGGGTACAGGCACGTCTCCTGTGCGAGTCGGTTGGGCGTGCCCCCGTCCTTGCGCCTCCTCTCCCGCCCCGCCCGTACGCCACAGGGGCAGCCGACGAGCGGGGGCCTGGGTGCAAAACGGGGCCCTTGGTACAAGGGAGCGCGTACACCTCTCGCGCGCGGAAGAGCGCGCCTGCGCACGCCCCGGCGCACAGATGGAGGACCGTGCGCTCCCGTGCCTCCCAAGGACCGACTAGCCGCCGCATCACGGGGCACCGGTTGTACGACTGACTGACTGGATGTGTGCGGCGCGAAGGGGCACCGCACACACGCGACAGGAGGCGACAGGTTGATACGGGTGTTGCTCGTGCACGACACCAGCCTGATGCGGTCGGCACTGACCGCCCTGCTGGGAAAGGAGGTCGACTTCGAGGTCATCTCCTCCTCCTGGCGCTCCGCAGCGGTACAGGCACAGTCACTGCGGCCTGATGTCTGCGTCGTGGACGTCGACTGCCCGGGTTCGACCATGCTCGGCGCGGTGGCCGGACTCGCCCGGCGCATCGCCGGAATGGGCACAGCACTGCTGGTGCTCGCGACGGGTTCCCGGCCCGGCCTGCTCCGGCGCGCCTTCGACGCCGGCGCACTGGGGTACGTCAGCAAGGACGGTGGCCCCCAGCGATTACTCGAAGGTATTCGGCGCGTCGCCGCGGGGGAACGTTTCGTCGACGAATCCCTCGCCTTTGGTTTCCTGCAGGCAGCGGAGATGCCGCTGACACCCCGCGAACTGAGCGTGCTACGGCTGGCCGCCGAGGGTTCCACGGTCGCCGAGATAGCGCGGAATCTGCATCTGTCCCGGGGCACCATCCGCAACTACATGTCCGCGATCACCCGCAAGACGGGGGCCCGCAACCGGGTCGACGCGATACGCATCTCCCAGCACGCGGGCTGGGTCTGACGAGCACTCAGTCGATCGCCAACCCGGTCTCAGCCGGTCGCGGCCCCGGTCTCAGCCTCGGTCCCGGCCTCCCAGTGGCCCACCAGGTCCCGGTACAGCTCCGAACGCACCAGCAGGTCTTCGTGCGAACCGGAGGTGGCGTGTACGCCGTCCAGGACCAGTACACGGGAGGCCCGGCGGGCCGATGTGAGTCGGTGGGCGATCACTATCAGGGTGCCGGGGCGGGTGGCGAAGGCGTGTTCGGCGCGGGCCTCGGCGGCCGGGTCCAGGTGGCAGCTCGCCTCGTCCAGCAGCACCAGCCGGGCGGGCGAGAGATACGCGCGGGTCAGCGCGACAAGCTGCCGCTCTCCCTGGGACAGGGCGGCCGGGTCGACAGGTGCGTCGAGACCGCCGAGCCGCTGCACCAGGGGTTCGAGGCCGATCACCGCCGCCGCGGACTCCACCGCGGTGGACGGCGCCCCTCCGGGGCACAGGTACAGCAGGTTCTCGCGCAGGCTGCCGGTGAACACATAGGCCTCCTGCGGTATCAGGGCACGCGTGTACGCGGACGCGTACCGGCCGGGGCTCCGCCGCACCGGCACCCCGTCGAGCCGTATGTCCCCGCTGTCCGGCGCCAGCAGCCCGCCCATCAGTGCGAACAACGTGGACTTGCCGATACCGCTGGGCCCCACCACGGCGAGGTGCTCGCCGGGCTCCACGACGAGATCGAGCCCGTCCACGACGGGCCGGGCGCCCGGGCCGTACGCGAACGTCACCGCCCGAAGCTCCATGCGCGGAGCGCGCACCGGCACCCGTTCCGCGTCCTCGTCCTCCTCGGCGGCCCGTTCCCCGGGACGGCTCCCGGAGCCGCTGCCGCCCGTGAGATGGTCCAGGATCACCAGCAGCCGGGCGCCGGCCGCCCCCAGTCCCGTCATCAGCGTGTGCAGGGCGGGCAGCAGAGCCTGCGTCAGATAGGTGAGCGCTCCGAGCAGCGCCCCCGCGGTGACGCCCTGCCGGAGCAACCAGGGCGCCGCCGCGAGGAGCAGCACGATCGGGAGCTGCGCGGACAGCGCCAGCGCCAGCGTGCGTACGGCGGCCCATCGGGCGAGTGAACGGGCGGCCCGCGTCTGGGCCTCGATCAGCTCCGTTGCGGCGAGGGCCGTACGCTCCTGCGCACCGCATGCCACCACGTCCCGCAGCCCCGGCACGATCTCGCCGAACCGCTCGGCGAGTTGCTCGTCCGCGTGGAGGAACTCCCGCTGCCGCGCGGCCATCGGGCCCAGCGCCGCGGCGAACAGGGCCAGCCCGACGGCCAGCGGCGGCAGCACCACCAGCAGCAGCGCGGGAGCCAGTGCCATCAGCCCCAGCAGGGCCCCCGCGCAGGTGAACACGAAGGACCGCAGCACCAGCACGAGTCCGGCGAACCCGTCTCTGGCCGCCTCCGTCTGGTGCGTCAGCCGGGACACCGCCGTACGGTCGGCGGCGCCGGAGACGGAGCCCCGTACCGCACCGGTCACGACCCGGCGCACCAGTCCGTCCCGCAGCGGCTCGACGAGGTCCGCGAGCCTCCGGAACATCCGGTCCGTGGCCACCCCGCCCGCGACGACCGCCACGCCGGCCACCGCAAGCCAAGCCAGCCCCACCGCCGGCCGGCCGTCGAGAAAACCTCGGTCCAGCGCCATGGCCACGCCGTATCCGCCAAGGAAGGTCTGCCCCGACTCCAGCAGCGACCAGCAGGCCAGCCCCACGAGCACCCGTCTGCGCGTCGCCAGAAACGGAACCGCACGCCCCAGCACCCGCCGCAACGCGCCCCGCCCGCGGCTGGCGTCGGGCCGCTGGGTACCGTGCGCCGCCCCGGCGGCTTCCGGGTGGACGGACTCCTGGCCCGGCGCTTTGTCCGTGGCCGCCGCGGCACTCCCCCGGCCGGTCATCGCGCCGCCCCCTGAGGCGCCCCGCCGTCGTGACTGCGGCCGCGGTCCCCGCACTCACGGCCCTCACCGCCGACACCGTGGTCATCGGCCTCCGCCGCGAACACCGCGCGGTACTCCGGCAGCCTCCACAGCGCGGCATGCGGCCCGACGCCCCTGATCCTGCCGTCGTCGAGCCAGGCCACGAGGTCGGCACGGGCGGCCGACGACGCCCGGTGGGCGATCACCACACGGGTTCCGGCGCGGACGTCGTGCAGCAGGGCGCGGACGACCTGGCGCTCGGTCACGCTGTCGAGGCTCGATGTGGCGTCGTCGAGCACCAGCAGACGGCCCGCGTGGGCAAAGGCCCTGGCCAGACCGAGCCGTTGGGCCTCGCCACCGGAGAGGGGCGCGTCGCTGAGCGGGGTGGCGTAGCCGGTGGGGAGGCGGCGGACGAACGGGTCGGCTCCCGCCGCACGGGCCGCGGCGGTCACGGCGGGCTCGTCCGGCTCGTACGGGCCGAAGGCCAGCGCCTCGTGCACCGTCGCGCCGAACAACACCGGGCGTTCGAAGGCGTAGCCCACTTCGCGTCGCAGCGCCCCCCGTTCGAGCTCGGACAGGGGGATGCCGTCCAGCAGTACGGTCCCGCCGTCGGGGTCGGCGAGGCGTCCGGCCAGCTCGGCCAGGACCGACTTGCCCGCGCCCGAGCGTCCGACCACGGCGAGCGTGGCGCCGCCGGGCACGACCAGGTCCACCTCCCTCAGTACCGACCGCCCCTCGCGTACCACCGTGACCTGCCGGAACTCCAGTCGTCCGGGCCCGTGTTCGGGGAGCTGCCGCGTCCCGTATGTCATGGCGGGTACGGCCAGCAGCGCCGCGGTGCGGCGGGCCGCCGCGCGGCTGCGTATCAGCGCCGCCAGCTGTCCTACGACCGCACCGATCCCGGCGGCCAGCGAGGCGTAGCGGAAGACGGCCAGCAGCTCGCCCACCGTCAGCTCTCCGGCCGCGAGCCGCAGTCCCCCGACCGCGAGCACCCCGGTCTCCAGCAGTGGCACGAGGACCGCGCCGCGGGCGACGGCCGTGCCGTACACCCGCCACACCTGGCGTCCGCGCAGCCCGAGTTCGGGAAGCGGCGCCAGGACCCGGGCACGCTCCCACTCCTGTGTACCGGCCGCCGCGACCGTACGCGCCCCGCCGAGCGCCTCCACGAGCCGGGCAGCGATATCGCCCTGGACCCGCTGGTACCGCGTCACCGCGTCGGACGTGTCGCGGGTGAAGGCGCGCAGCAGCAGCACCAGCACCGGTGCTCCCGCCAGGAAGGCGACCGCCGTCCACACGTCGATCAGCAGCAGGGCCACCAGGCCGCCGAGCGGAAGGGCGAGGGCGGGCACGGCAGCGGCGACGGTGGCCGGGGCCACGGCGGCCTCGGTCACGTTGCCCGTCAGCCGGGTCACCAGGTCGCCGGGACTGAAGCGGCCGGCTCCCCGGGGCCCCACCGCCAGCAGGTGCCGCAGCGCGCGTCCGCGTATCCAGGCGGCGGAGCGGGCTGTGACGGTGCCGGTGAGGAGGGCCGATGCGCTGTCGCTCAGCATGTCCGCGACGATCAGCGCGGCGCAGAGGCCGATCCATGTCCCGGCCGCCCCGGTGGTCACCGCGCCGTCGAGCAGCAGGTCGAGTGTGTGGCCCAGCACGGCGGGGAGGGCGATCGCGGTTGCTGCCGAGACGATGCCTGCGGCGGCGATGGCCACGAGCCGTACGCCCGACGCACGCGCGGCCCCGGACAGCAGCCGCCGCGCGCCCCCGGAGGTCTGCCCGGCGGCCTCCCCGTGAGACTGATGGTGACTCATGGCGTGCGCGTCCCTCGTCCTCCGGGTCGTATCAACGGGACCGGTCCCGGGCGGAAGACCGCCCGGGACCGGTGGACCAGGACCGGGGCCGGCATCGTGCGGAACCGACTCCGCACGATGCCGTGGCCCGGTCGAGGCCAGAGCCGAGATCGATCGGCTGTGATCAGTTACAGGTGGTGACGCTCAGGCTGCTGTCACCGCAGAGCAGCAGGCTCGCGCGGCTGCCGCCGCCGTGACCCCCGAACTCCTCCGCGTGCTCGTCCTTGGCGGTCTCCATCGTCTGAAGGTCGAGAAGAGACATGATTGTCTGCCTTTCGTTCGTCATACGGGGACGGTTGGTGTTGCCATGACCCCTGCGCGCACGCGCCCAGGAGCCAGCTCTGGGGCCGCGTCAGCGGCCGGTGGGGGGTGGCGGCAGGAAGGGCAGCTGGACCGGTGCGCCGTGCAGCGCCGCGCCGAGTGCCAGCAGGCATCCGGCCGTGCCGGTGGCGAGGTCCATGGACAGCCGCATCATCTGCTCGCCGGGGAAGGCGAGATGGCCTTCGAAGGGGACGGCGTGCCAGGCCAGCACGCCGATCTGCCGGGCGAGGTCGGCGGGTGTAGTACCGGGATCGGCTCCGGTACCGGTCGCGGCCGTACGGCTCAGATGGAGCACCATTCCGGCGGCGCCGCGGAACAGGCCGGGCTGGGCGTAGAACTTCGCCTGCGCGGCCTGCACGATCTCACCCCGTGCCCGGGTGAAGCGCTCGTCGTCGCCGTGGCCGAGCCAGTCGTCCAGCACCATGCCGATGCCCACGCTGCCCGCGCCGAGGTACGGCATGGTCCGCCAGCCCTCGTCCACTTGCAGCGCCCCGCCCGCACCCCGCACACAGCGGTCGAGGTCGCGGTTCAGCGCGTCGGCGGCGACGGCGAGCAGGGCGGGATCGCCGGTGCGTTCGTACAGCCTGAGCTGGAGCAGGGCCGTGCCGCTCGCTCCGTGCAGCAGTCCGGCCCGCTGGGCGGGCTTGCCCGTGGACGCGTTCTGCGCCACGAGCCGGCCGCAGTGCAGCGCGGCGTCGAGCAGGGAGCTGTCACCCGTGGACGCTCCCAGTGCGTCGAGCGCGAGCCCGATTCCGGCGAGGCCGCTGTGCAGGTCGGGCGGCATACCGGACCAGTCCTGGGCCCTGATGATGTGCACGAGTTCCAGGGCCGCAGCGGTGTGCCCGAGCCGGTCCAGGGTCCAGGCTATGCCCGCGAGTCCGTCGTAGAAGCCGAGCGGGGTGCCCGGGCCGGGTTTCCGTATCGCCCGCAGCAGCCATTCCTCGGCCGCGGGCCACCGGCCGCAGCCGGTCTCCGCCAGGGCGTGGAGCACCCCCGCCGCACCGTGGGCGAAGCAGGCACCGCCCACGGGGGAGGCGAACTGGGCGATGTCCCCAGGGAAGCAGCGGTCGTCGCGTCCGAAGGTGGCGGAGGCGCGGATGGCGGCGGCCATCGAGTCACGGCTGCGGGGCCAGTCCCCCGGCTCGACGGGCAGATAGCCCGTCGTCCGCGGTGGGCTGGACGAGTGTGGAGCCGGGGTCAGGGGCTGGGCCGGGCGTCCTCGGGTGATCTCCGCGACCGCCGCGTCGAGGAAGGGCCGGTCCACCGGGAAGTGCTCCGCCACGATGTCGGCCAGATGGGCCGCCTTGCCGCGGTCCACCGCCAGCAGGCTGGTCAGCGGCAGGAACAGGGCGATCCGCAGACAGGCGAGAGCGTAGAGGTCGACATCGGCGCCACGGCGGTCGGCGGGCGCCACGAAGCCGGGGTTGGCGATGACCTGTCTGCGGTCCTCCGCGATGCCGGCCGCCGCCTCGAAGTCCAGCAGGACCACCGACGATTCGTCATCGGAGACCATGATGTTGAACAGATGCAGGTCGTTGAAGGCCACGCCACGGGCGTGCACCGCCTCGACCGCCTCCGTCACCAGCCCGTGGATGCGCAGCGCCCAGGCGGTGTAGTCGGCGAGGGCCTCGTCGGACGGGTCCTGCTCGATGAGCGGATGCCGCCGTGCGAAGAAGCTGTTGAGCGGGCGCCCCTCGATGAACTCCATCACCAGGAACCTGTGGTCGCCCAGGGTGAACCAGTCCAGCACCTCGGGTGTGCAGCCCAGCCCCGCGAGCTGTTCCAGCGCGTGTCTCTCGCGCTCGAGCCGGGTCACGGCATCGGCCCCGTCGGCGGCGAGCCCGGCATGGGGCCGTGCTTCCTTGAGGACGACTCTTCGGCCGGTGCGGTCATCGCGGCCGACGTAGACGCCCCCGCCGTTGGAGAAGTGCAGGGCCCGTTCGACGGTGTACGGGACGCCGGTCATGGTGGTCGCGGAGCGGGCGGCGAGATGCGGCCGGAGGAAGTCGGGGAGGGGCACCCAGGACGGCAGGTGGAAGGCCGGTTCCCTGCGATCCGGTACGAGCCGCCCTTCGGCGTCCTCGACGGCAGGGCGTAACTCGCCCTGCTCGTCACGGCAGTGCCGCTCCGTGAAGCTGCCGTACCGCAGGTACACGGGCCCGCTCCCCCAGCGCAGATCGCTGAGGATGTACGGCCCCGGCTCCCCGGCGAGCAGCCCGTCGAGGTCTTCGGCGATGGTGCGGCACTGCGCGTCGTCCGCGGGGTACACCGTGATGAACTTGCCGCTTCCGGCGCGGTCGGCGTACTTGGCGTTGCGGGTGTGCAGGAGGTAGCGGCTCGGCATGAACTTGAAGGCGATGTCCCGGGGCAGGCAGTAGTCCCAGACCTGGGCGAGCACCTTCTCGGCGTTGTCGAGGCAGGCGGAGACGTGGATCTTCCAGCCCTGCGCGGGGAGTTGGGTGTCCAGGGGGCGGAAGGCGAGCCAGTCGCCCGACTGGTGCCGCTGCCAGCCCGCGGGCGCCTCGCGTCGCGCCGCCTCGTACAGCTGGCCGAGCCCCTGGCCGGCCGGGTTGCGCACGGCGCCCGAGCCGGTCGCAGTGATCGCGGTGAGCCGGTGCGGGGCGTCGTAGAAACGCCGGTCAGCGTCGCAGTAGACCGCGTACCCCTTGTTCATCTCGCTCCTTCGGCCCGGTGACACCCATAAAGCTGTCACGGGGCGAGGGGCGTCGACAGTCACAGCTGTCATCAGGCACCTGTGAGGAACGCACGAGTAGCTTCTGCCGGCCACGGAAGGGACGGATGAGTCGGATGCGGCCCGGAAACGGCGGAGCGGGGAGAGATCGCTTCTCTCCCCGCTCTCGCTTCCCCGAGATTCACCGTTGTCAGTACGTCATTGGCCTCCTCGGTTCTGCTCGCTCTGTCCGGTGTCTCCGGTGATCCGCAGCGGCTGAAGGGTCTGCCTATAAGGGGGCTCCTTCCTGCTCGGTCTGCTCGCTCGTCCGGTTTTCCGGCCCTCCGTTCGTCCGGCGTTTCTCCGATATGGATCAAGTGCCCAACACAGACCAGGACAAACGTCCTCTTATCGGGTGATGAATAGGAGGCAGGGACTCCCTCGCGCCAACGCCCGTCACGCAGGACACTTGTCATCACAAGCGGAATCTCTCGGAGGGGGACCCATATGCGGGACAGCCATCGAGCGGAAGCCGAGCGGCTGTTGATACGCGCGGTCGACGAGGAGGCGCGCCGTTCGGGCGGACGTATCGACGCCGTCCCGCTGCTGGCACGTGGGCGGGCGGCGCTGGAGACGATCGCGGCCGCGGCGCAGGAGGAGTACGCCGCGTACGCCCGTGCCGTCGATGAGGCCGAGGCGGAGCGGCAGCCCCTGGCGGCTGGCTTCCGGCGCCAGAACCTGTCGACTCCCGCGCTGGTCACGGCCGTTGCGGCACTCGCGGCGATCGGCGCGGACATGGCACTCGGCACAGCCACGGGCACGGCCATCGGGGCCGGAGCCGTGGTGGCCGTCGCCGGTGCCGCCACGACCGTGGCCAAGGTGACCGCCTCGCACTGGCCCGCCGCGCACCGCAGGGCCGGGGCGCTGGGGCAGCCCGGCGGTCCGGAGCAGCTGAGGCTGGCGTGGCTGACGGCGCTGGAGGTACGGGGCATCCGCCCGTTCCTCGACCAGCAGCGCATGCTGTCGGCGGCGGCCACGGCCCGGCGAGGACCCGAGACGGGGAGGAAGCGGACCACGGGCACCACGAAGGCGAGCGGCCCGGTGCTGCGCGGTGGCGACCGCAGCCAGGCGGCCCGCAGGCGCAGTGTGCTGGAGCAGTCCTTCGGACACCTGCCCGCTCCGGACGGGCCGTTCGCGGGCCGCCGCGAGGCGATGGCGCGGATCGCGCAGTGGGTGCACGCCGCACGGGCCTCGACGGAGACGAAGCCCACGGTCGTGGTGCTGCACGGCGAACCTGGCTCGGGGCGCACTACCCTCGCGGTGCGTGCCGCGCACGAACTGAGGGATCAGTTCCGCGGCGCGTGCGTCGTCGACCTGCGCGGCGATCCGGCCGGCGGCGAGCAGCCCCTGCCCACCCGGGACGCGCTGCTGCACCTGCTGAACCGGCTGGGCGCCCCGCGCGAGCAGCTGCTGTTCCGGGAGCGGTCGTCCTCGCCCGAACAGCAGGCACGGCGGCTGAGCGAGCTGTACCACCAGCATCTGACGGGCCTGCCGGTGACCGTCGTACTGGACGACGCGAGCGACCCCGCCCAGATCCGGACCCTGATCCCGGAGCGTTCGGACTCGCTCGTGCTGGTCACCTCCCGTCGGCCCCTGGAGCCGGCCGAGCTCGGCGACGAGGTCGTGGCGTGGGTGCACCAGTTGCCGGTGGAGCCGCTGGACGCGGCGGGCGCGGAGGAGCTGCTGGCGTCGGCCGCCGAGAAGCCGCAGGACAATCCTCAGGAGGGGCCGCAAGTGAGGTCGCAGGGGAGCAAGGACGGACCCTACGACGCCCAGTCGGGCGACTCCGTGCGGGAGTTGTGCGGCGGGCTGCCGCTCGCGCTGCGTACCGCCGGGTCCTCCCTCGGGACGCGCACCCTGCAGGAGCTGGCCGCCGCACTGTCCGCGTACGGCCCGGTGGGCCCCGTCGAGCGGGCGCTGTGGCTGCGCTACACCGACCAGAGCGAGCAGGCCCGCCGGCTGCTGCGCAGGCTGTCGCTCGCGGGACGCACCTCGCTCGGTGCCGCCGCGGCCGCGGCGCTGCTGGGCACGGACGAGCCGGAGGGCCAGCGGCTGCTGTCGGCGCTCGCCGGAGCCGGGCTGCTGGACCATGTGCGCGGAGAGCGCTACCGCCTGCACGACGCGGTCCGGGCCTTCGCCCACGCACGTCTGCTGGACGAGGAGGAACAGCCGGAGCGCACCGCCGCGCAGGAGCGTCTGATCATCGGCTACGCGGAGCTGGCCGACTCGGTGATCCGGCTGGTCGACGGCAAGACCTCGACCCGCGCCGACCATTTCAACGGCCATGGCTTCTCCTCGCTGGAGGCGGCGCTGCGCTGGCTCGACGACGAGTCCAGCTTCATCACGGCGGCGCTGCGGCACGCGGAGGGGATCGACCAGCAGGCCGTACTGAATCTGCTCGGGGCCCTGTGCGACTACTGCCTGCTGCGGGGCGACCTCTACCGCCTCGGCGAGATCAGCGAACTGACCCAGGCCGTCGACCAGGGGCTGCTGATCCGCTCGGTCCAGTGGCGTACGGGTATCGCGGCGCGCCAGCTCGGCGAGCTGGACAAGGCACGTACGACCCTGACGTCGGTGGTGGACCTCTACCGCGAGGCGCAGCACGACGCGGGCGCCGCCAGGGCCCTGTGCTCACTCGGTATCACCCTGCACCACCAGGGCAGTCTCCCTGAGGCCGCGGCGAAGCTGCGCGAGGCGCTCGGACTCCAGGCGTCCGAGACGCTGGCCGCCGACCGCGCCTGGACGCTGCACGCGCTCGCCGCGGTGGAGCGGGACCGGGCGAATCTCGCGGAGGCGCTGACCCTGCTCTCCACCGCACTGACGCTGCATCGCGGCGGTGAGTCCCTGCACGGCGAGGCCTGGACCCACTTCCAGCTGGGCCAGGTCTGCCTGCGGATGGGCGATGTGCCGCGGGCCGAGTCGGAACTGCGCGAGGCCCTCGGGCTCTACGGCCGCACGCAGGACGAACGCGGCGAGGCGTGGGCGCTTACGCAGCTCGCCCGCGCCCGGCTGGTCGACGGCGATCCGGCGCCCGCCGTCGAGCAGTTGCGGCAGGCCCTGTCCCGGCACCGCGACAACGAGGACGCGCGTGGTGAGGCGTGGACGCTGTACTACCTGGGCCAGTCACTGGAGGAGCAGGGCGACCGCGACCAGGCGGTACGGGAACTGGAGCGGGCCCGCACGATGTTCTCGCGGATGCGGGACGTGTACGGACTGGCCTGCGCCCGCCACCACTCCGGCCGCGCCACCCGCGACCAGCGCGCCGCGCGAACCGGCAACCTCCGCAACTCCGGCTTCGCCCGCCAGCTCCTCGTCGACGCCCGCGCCGACTTCCGCCGCGTCGGAGTGGCCCACGGCGAGGCCTGGACCTGTCTCGAACTCGCCGTCATCGACGCGGGCAACGACCGCCCGGCCCAGGCCCTCGCCCTCTGCGACGAGGCGATCGCCCTCTTCGCCTCGTACGCCGACCGCCGCGGCGGCGACTGGGCCCGCTTCCTGCGCTGCACGCTCCTCCCGTACGCCTCGGCGGGCGGGATCGAGGTCGGCACCGTCGTCGCCCAGGAGGACTTGTCCGCCCTCCTGGGCGCCCCTCACCCGAGCCGCGACCCGAAGCTGGAGGACTTCATGGAGACCTTCGCCCTGGTTTTGGAGCGCGGGGTCCGCCTGGAGGACGGCTGGCAGGCCTGGTCGCTGGGGATGGTGCCGGACCGGCACGCGCGGGAGGTGATGGGCGTACCGACGGCCTGATCCCGCGCCGCGCCCGCGCGGGGGCCGCGTGCGGGGTGCGGGCCGACCTGGCGGTCCATGGCCCCTCCACGCGGGGGGCGCGGGGGCAGCGGGATCCTCGCGAACACCGCTGATCTCAAGACCGTGGTGGAGGTCCGCGGCTTTCAGCGGCACCCCGGGGCCGAAGCCCCGGTGTGACGTACCCACGAGCGGACACAGCACAGCAGCCCGACTCCCTGGTGGCCGCCGCACCGGCGACCCGGCCCCCCTCTGTCGGGGCCGGGTCCGGAAGGCCGCCCGTCGGCGCCGCGGCCCGGGCGGGCGGGGCTACTCCTTGGAGCTGGTCCCGGAGGCGGCCGTGCTCTTCGGAGCCGTGCCGGATTCCGGTGCCTCCTCGAAGTTCACGCGGCCCATGTGGCGGTTCATCGACTTCATCAGCAGCCACACGCCGACCGCGAGTGCCGCGAAGACGACGAAGCCGAGGACCCCGGGGGTCACCTTGTTCTTGTCCAGCTCCTGCGCGGCGAGCGGGGCGAGGTGCGTCAGGGCGAGGTTTGCGCTTGCGCTCATGTCAGGCATTGTCGCGGATGCCCGCGAAGAGGTCGCTCTCGGGGAGGGAGGTACCCACCAGGGACTTCACGAGCTCGTACTCCTCCGTGGGCCAGATCTCCGTCTGGATCGCCATGGGCACGCGGAACCAGCCGCCTTCGGGGTCGATCTGCGTCGCGTGTGCGATCAGCGCCCTGTCGCGGGTCTCGAAGAAGTCGGCGCACGGGATGTACGTCGTCAGCGTCCGCTCGGCGTGCTGGAACTCCTTCCAGCGCTCCAGCCACTCTCCGTACGGGGAGTCGATACCGCGCGCGAGCAGCGCCTCGTGCAGGGCCACCGTGCGCGGGCGGTTGAAGCCCTGGTTGTAGTAGAGCTTCAGGGGCTGGCAGGCCTCGCCGTACTCGGACTCCGGGTACTTCTCGGTGTCCGCCGCGCCCTCGAAGGCCACCATCGTGATCTTGTGCGTCATGATGTGGTCGGGGTGCGGGTAGCCGCCGTTCTCGTCGTACGTGGTGATGACGTGCGGGCGGAAGGCGCGGATCTTCCGCACCAGCTCACCGGCCGCCTTGTCCACGTCCTCCAGCGCGAAGCAGCCCTCCGGCAGCGGGGGCAGCGGGTCGCCCTCCGGGAGGCCGGAATCGACGAAACCGAGCCACTCCTGCTTCACGCCGAGGATCTCGCGGGCCTCGTCCATCTCCTTGCGGCGCACCTCGTGGATGTTCTCCTCGATGTACTTGTCGCCCTGGAGCTTCGGGTTGAGGATGGAGCCGCGCTCGCCCCCCGTGCAGGTGACGACCAGCACGTCCACCCCCTCGGACACATACTTGGCCATCGTCGCCGCGCCCTTGCTCGACTCGTCGTCGGGGTGCGCGTGGACGGCCATCAGTCGCAGCTGCTCAGTCAAGACTCGATCCTCGGATCCTCGGTATTGCCTCGAATTTGTCGTGCCCCCCACAACGACGTTCGGCGCAGGGCGGCGGTCGCACGCGGATGACGGGCTTCTATAGTGACGGAATCGAGGGGCGGAAAAATTCCGGCTTCCGCGAGATTCCCGATGACCCGTGCCGACTCCCGCCGAATCCCGATCCCGGAGGACGAAACATGACCACGGTGCGCCCACAGGTGCCCGGTGGCCGTTACGGCCGCTCCGTGGACGAGCGCGCGGACCGCGGGCTCAGGATCGTGGGAGCCATGCTGGGTGTGGGCCTGCTCACGATGGTCGGCTGGTTCGGTTACGACTACGTCAGCGACCAGCAGATCAGTGGCGAGATGATCAAGTGGGACGTGACCGCCGACGACCGGGTCGAGGTCCATCTCGAAGTCCGCAAGGAAAAGGACGCCAAGGGTTACTGCACCCTGCGCTCCCGTGCCCGCGACGGCAGCGAGGTCGGCCGCAGGGACGTACGTTTCGACGCCTCCGGTACGCGGATCGACCAGGTGGTCACCCTGCGTACGACGGCACGGGCGACCAGCGCGGAGCTTACGGGCTGTACTGCGGACAACGGGCCGAAAGGCTGAGGCTCCACCGCCCCTCTCTTCGCTGACCTGCATTGATGCTTTGTTGATGCCTTTTGGTCCTCCCTCTTTTCGCCGCTGATTGTTAGGCTCGTGGTTTCGCCCGTACCTGAAGGCACATGCTTCTGGGTAGGGCGATGCTTTGTATCCCAGTACCTACGAGGAGCACCTGTGACCCAGACCAGCGAGAACGTCACCTGGCTCACCCAGGAGGCGTACAACCAGCTCAAGGCCGAGCTGGAGTACCTGTCTGGTCCCGCGCGGGTCGAGATCGCCAAGAAGATCGAGGCGGCTCGCGAAGAGGGCGACCTGCGGGAGAACGGCGGGTACCACGCGGCCAAGGAGGAGCAGGGCAAGCAGGAGCTCCGTGTGCGCCAGCTGACCCAGCTCCTCGAGAAGGCGAAGGTCGGCGAGGCCCCGGCGGACGACGGCACGGTGGCCCCCGGCATGGTCGTGACGGTCGCCTTCGACGGCGACGAGAGCGACACCGAGACCTTCCTGCTGGCCTCGCGTGAGTACGCGTCCACCGACATCTCGACGTACTCCCCGCAGTCGCCCCTCGGCGCGGGTGTCAACGGCAAGAGGGTCGGCGAGGACGCCGAGTACGAGCTGCCCAACGGCCGGACCGCGATGGTCAGGATCATCGAGGCCAAGCCGTACCAGAGCTGATCGACAGCGCATCCGCGAAGGCTCCCCGCACTCGAGTGCGGGGAGCCTTCGCTCAAGTGGAGGCTTCGCTCAACTGGCTGCGCGCCGGTACTTGCGAACGGCGAGCGTCCGGAACACCGCCACGATCAGGACCGAATAGATGATCGACGCCCACACCGAGTGCTGCATGGGCCAGGCGTCGGACGTCGAGACCCCGGGATTGCCGAACAGTTCACGGCACGCCTGGACGGTGGCGCTGAAGGGGTTCCAGTCGGCGATCGTCCGGAGCCAGGGCGTCATCTGGCTGGTGTCCACGAACGCGTTCGAGATGAAGGTGACGGGGAACAGCCAGATCAGTCCGCCCGAGGTGGCCGCCTCCGGTGTGCGCACGGACAGACCGATCAGCGCGCCGATCCAGGTGAAGGCGTAGCCGAGCAGGAGGAGCAAGCCGAAGCCGGCCAGGACCTTCCCCGCGTTGGTCGGCTCCGTGGAGCCGGGGCGCCAGCCCACGATCAGCGCGACGATCGCGAGAACGAGCAAGGTGATGGCCGTCTGCACCAGGTCGGCGAGGGTGCGGCCGGTGAGGACCGCGCCCCGGGCCATCGGGAGGGAGCGGAACCGGTCGATCAGGCCCTTGTGCATGTCGTCGGCGATGCCCGCGCCCGCGCCGGCCGTGGCGAACGTGACGGTCTGGGCGAAGATCCCGGCCATCAGGAAGTTCTTGTAGACGGTCGGGTCGGTGGTGTTGCCGATCTGCATCGAACCACCGAAGACGTACGTGAACAGGACCACGAACATCACCGGCTGGATGACACCGAAAAGCAGCATCTCGGGAATCCGGGTCATCCGGATCAGGTTCCTGCGGGCGATCACCAGGGAGTCGGCCATGGAGCTCATGCGATACGCGCCTTTCCGACGCACACGCGCGGGCGCTGTGCGGTGGGGCCCGGCGCGGTGATGCCCTCGGCGGTGGTCACTTCACGGCCTCCTTCGTGGCCTTCCGGTTCCTCCTCGGGGTGACGGAGTCGCCCTTTCCGTCGTCGTCCTCGTGCTCGGCGTGGTGGCCGGTGAGCGAGAGGAAGACGTCGTCCAGCGTCGGGCGGCGCAGGCCGATGTCGTCGATCTCGACGCTCCGGGCGTCCAGATCGCGGATGACCTCGGCGAGCAGCTTGGCGCCCCCGGTGACCGGCACGGTCAGCTTGCGGGTGTGGTCCTCGACGGTGACGTCGCCCTTGCCGAGGGCGGACAGCACCTCGCGGGCGGCGGTGATCTCGTCGCGGGTGTGGACGACGACCTCGACGCGTTCGCCGCCGGTACGGGCCTTGAGCTGGTCCGATGTGCCGCGGGCGATCACCCGGCCGTGGTCGACGACGCAGATGTCGTCGGCCAGGTGGTCGGCCTCCTCCAGGTACTGGGTGGTGAGCAGCAGCGTCGTGCCGCCGTGGACCAGCTCCTTGATGACCTCCCACAACGCCTGCCGGTTGCGCGGGTCGAGGCCGGTGGTCGGCTCGTCCATGAACATCACGGGCGGCGACACGACCAGGGCGGCGGCGAGGTCGAGTCGGCGTCGCATCCCGCCCGAGTAGGTCTTGGCGGTGCGGTCGGCGGCGTCCGCGAGGCTGAAGCGTTCGAGCAGTTCGACCGCCCTCTTGCGCGCGGTGGCCGCACTCATCTGGTAGAGCCGGCCGACCATCTGGAGGTTCTCGCGGCCGGTCAGATACTCGTCGACCGCGGCGAACTGGCCGGAGAGGCCGATCGAGCGGCGGACTTCGTTGGGGTGCTTGAGGACGTCGATTCCGGCGACGACCGCTCTGCCGCTGTCCGGCTGGAGGAGGGTGGTCAGCACCCGCACGGCGGTGGTCTTGCCGGCACCGTTCGGTCCGAGCAGTCCGAGGACCGTGCCCTCGGGGACATCGAGATCGACGCCGTCCAGAGCCTTGACGTCGCCGAAGGTCTTCACCAGGCCTTCGGCATAGATGGCACCTGGCATGTGGGTTCTCCCAGTAGCAGATCGGGGCCCTCGCTGGTTTGCGCAAGCCTAGGCCCGCCGGACGGTTCGCGCAGGCATTTTCCGGCCCCAACAGCACCAGGCTGTGCTTCCCGCAGCTTCCGTCTCGCTCTGCTTCCGTCAGCCCATGACGCGATAACCCGCGTCACGCAGTGCCCGCTCCACCTCCGCGCAGTGCTCCCGCCCCTTCGTCTCCAGCTGGAGTTCGACCTCGACCTCTGTCAGGCCAAGGCGCGCGTCGGTACGGACATGGGCCACGTCCAGGACGTTCGCGTCCAGCACGGACAGCTCGCCGAGCAGCCTCGCGAGCGCGCCCGGCCGGTCGGAGAGCCGCAGCCGCAGGGTCAGATAGCGGCCGGCCGCCGCCATGCCGTGGCGCAGGATGCGCTGCATCAGCAGAGGGTCGACATTGCCGCCCGACAGCACCGCCACCACCGGGCCGTGCACGGAACGCGGCTCGCTCAGCAGCGCCGCCACGGTGCTCGCGCCCGCCGGCTCGACCACCAGTTTCGCCCGTTCCAGGCAGAGCAGCAGGGCCGAGGAGAGCGCGTCCTCGGAAACCGTGCGCACCTCGTCGACCAGTTCCTCGACGATCGCGTACGGCACGTCCCCGGGCCGGCCCACCTTGATGCCGTCCGCCATGGTGACGGGCGCGTCGATCGCCACGGGCCGACCGGCTTCGAGCGAGGGCGGATACGCCGCCGCACCCTCGGCCTGCACGCCGATGATCCGTACGTCGGGACGCAGCGCCTTCACCGCCACCGCGATGCCCGCCGCCAGGCCGCCGCCACCCATGCCGACGATGATCGTCCGTACCTCGGGGCACTGTTCGAGGATCTCCAGGCCCACCGTGCCCTGCCCGGCGATGATGTCGGGATGGTCGAAGGGGTGGATGAACACCGCTCCCGTGTCCCGCGCGTACTCCTGCGCCGCGGCGAGGCTCTCGTCCACGACCTGGCCGCAGAGCCGTACCTCGGCCCCGTACTCGCGCGTCGCCGCGACCTTCGGCAGCGGGGCGCCCACCGGCATGAAGACGGTGGAGCGCACACCGAGCAGCGAGGAGGCGAGGGCGACGCCCTGCGCGTGGTTCCCGGCCGATGCCGCCACGACACCCGCGGCGCGTTCCTCGGGGCGCAGGCCGGAGATCCGCACATAGGCGCCGCGCAGCTTGAACGAACCAGTCCGCTGGAGGTTCTCGCATTTGAGGTGGACGGGGGCGCCGACCAGGTCGGACAGATAACGGCTGCCCTCCATGGGCGTCAGTTTGGCCACACCGGCGAGCATCTTCTGGGCCCCCCGGACGTCATCGAGGATGAGCGGGTGGAGGGGGCCGGCCGCATGGAAGCTCATGACTGCCAGTCTCGCAGTTCAGCGGCTTTCCGGTCGGCCCGATCACACACCTGTCCACAGGACTCCGGCGGGGTTCCGGCGGGGTTCCACTGGGACTCCCGTGCGATTCAACGGGATTCCGCACGGCCGGTACGCTCCCGCCCCCGTCCGCGTACTCTGTCCCCCACCAACCGACCACCGCACGAGAGAGCCACCGCAGCCATGCCCACATCACAGGACATGACGACTGATCTGAACCCCGGTCTCCTCGATGCCCTCCAGCACCAGGTGGCCGTCTTCGCACGCCGTGCCGAGCAGACCCGGCTCGGCGGTGTGGGCCAGGCCCGCAATTCGATGGACCGTGCCGCGTATCTGCTGCTCAACCGGCTGGACCAGGAAGGCCCGATGGGCGTCAAGGCACTCGCCGCGGGGATGGGCATCGACTCGTCTACGGTGACCCGCCAGGTCGCGCCGCTGGTCGACACCGGTCTGGTCAAGCGCACCTCGCACCCCGAGGACGGTCGCGCGGTCGTGCTCCAGCTCTCACCGCGCGGCCGGTCACGGCTGGAGGAGGTCCGCTCGTCCCGGCGTGAGCTGATGGCACAGGTGACGGATGGCTGGACGGCGGAGGAGCGGGAGTCGTTCTGTACGCTGCTCACCCGGTTCAACTCCGCCCTTTCGGCCCGCCAGTCGGGGCTGCCGGCCGCCGATGCGGAGGCGCAGCCCACTTCCTGAAAGGTGGCCCTCTGAAGGTGTCCAAACCCTTGACCAGGTGCTCCGGCTGATCTGATATGAGCACATGCGTCAGCGGCGGCACCATCCGGATTCCAGCCTCGCCCATGTCATCGGCAGCACCGATGACAGCAGCGGCGTACGGGAGTTCGACGCGTTCGTCGCGGGTGCGGCCGGGCGGTTGCTGCATGTCGCGACCCTGCTGACCTGCGAGCAGCCACCACGCAACCCCGAGGCGCAGCGGCTGCTCGTCGCCGCGCTCGCCCGCACCTACGCGGACTGGGGCCGGCTGCGCGGCGAGGATCCGTACGACCGGACCCGCGCCGGGCTCGTCGCCCGCTTCGCCCGCACGGCGTGGCGCCACCACGGGGGCCCGGTCGGCCCGCTCGCCCCGCTCACCCCTCAGGAACGGCTGATCGTGGTGCTGCGGCTCTATGAGAGCGTCGCCGAGGAGCAGACCGCGGCGCTGCTCGGGATCCCGGTCGAGCGGGTACGCGCGATCTGCACCCGTGCGGTGTCCGTGCTCCGGCACCCCGGAACCCGGCGACGCGGGGCCCGTCCGTGGTGCTGTCCCCGGCCGCGTCCGCCGATCCGGGCGGCGGGTGCCTCATGACTGCCTCGTACGACCACGTCGACGGGTACGACGGGTACGGCGGATACAACGGGGTGGCGGGCGATCACGGGCGCAAGGAGGAGGAGGTCCGGCGGATCCTGGACACTCCGCCCGCGCCGGTCCCCGCAGACCTCATGGCCCGCTCCGCCGTCCGCGGCACCCGCTTGCGGCGCCGCCGCCGCGCCCTGCGCCGAGCCGGCTGGACGCTGCTGCTGTTCGCGGCGGTCGCCTTCGCCGTCTGGGCCGCGGCGGTCGAGCCCTGGACCGTACCGCCCGCCGCGACAACCCCTGAGATCGAGGGCTGGTAGTTCTACGCTGGAAGCAGCGGCGCACCACCCGAGCACAGGAGGTCGTCATGACCAGGAAAGTCGCCGACTGCCGCAGATTCCCCAGCGAGACGAGCTGCACGCTCACCATCTCGGGCGAGGAGGAGGAAGTCCTCCGTGCCGCCACCGAGCACGCGACCTCGGTGCACGGCCACGAGAACACCCCGGAGCTGCGCGAGCAGATCCGCGGCATGCTGGAGGACGAGAAGGTCAGCGCCTGACCTTCGCCTGCACACACGCCATACGCACAGCGCGGCGGTGGGATGCCTGAGGACACCCCACCGCCGCGCCTATCCGCAGGAGAGCCGCGAGCGCCGCAGCCGGCCCGTCAGCGCAGGGCCTGCTCCAGATCCGCCAGCAGATCGCCGACCGCCTCGATGCCCACCGACAGCCGCACCAGATCGGCCGGGACCTCCAGCAGCGAGCCCGCCACCGACGCGTGCGTCATCCGGCCCGGGTGCTCGATCAGCGACTCCACGCCGCCGAGGGACTCACCGAGCGTGAAGAGCTTCGCGCGGTTGCAGACCTCGATGGCCGCCTCCTCGCCCCCCGCGACCTGGAAGGACACCATGCCGCCGAAGTCCTTCATCTGCTTCGCGGCGATCTCGTGGCCGGGGTGCTCGGCCAGCCCCGGGTAGTACACACGCGTGACCTTGGCGTGCTGGGTCAGCATCTCGGCGATCCGGGCCGCGTTCTCGCTGTGCCGGTCCATCCGGACCGCCAGGGTCTTGATTCCGCGCAGAACGATCCAGGAGTCGAACGGCCCGGCCACCGCTCCCATCGCGTTCTGGTGGTACGCCAGTTCCTCACCGAGTGCCTCGTCGGCGGTGACCAGCGCGCCACCGACGACGTCGGAATGCCCGCCCATGTACTTCGTCAGCGAGTGGACGACCACATCCGCACCGAGCGCGAGCGGCTGCTGCAGGTAGGGGCTGGCGAAGGTGTTGTCGACGACCAGCTTCGCGCCCGACGTCCGGGCGATACCCGCGATGTGCGCGATGTCGGTGATCCCGAGCAGCGGGTTCGACGGGGTCTCCACCCAGATGAGCTTCGTCCGGTCCGTGAGGGCGGCACGGACCGCCGCCGGGTCGGAGGTGTCGGCGACGGAGAACTCCACACCCCAACGCTGGACGACCTTGGCGAAGAGCCGGAAGGTGCCGCCATAGGCGTCATTGGGGATGACCACATGGTCACCGGGCACCAGCAGCGTACGCAGCAGGCAGTCCTCGGCGGCGAGACCGGAGGCGAAGGCCAGGCCGCGCCGGCCGCCTTCCAGCGCCGCGAGGTTCTCCTCGAGCGCGGTACGGGTCGGATTGGCGCTGCGGCTGTACTCGTAGCCGCCACGGAGTCCGCCGACCCCGTCCTGCTTGTAGGTGGACACCTGGTAAATGGGGGGCACGACCGCGCCGGTCAGCGGGTCGGCGGTGTTGCCCGCGTGGATGGCGAGGGTCTCGAAGCCGCGCTCGTGGCCGGACTCGGACTCGCTGCTGAAATCGTCACTCATGAATCCCGAGGGTAGTCCCGGTGCGCCGGCTTCCCCACGCGGTCCGGGACAATGGCTGGTATGGAGATTCTCTGGTTCCTGATTGCGATGCTGATGCTCTTCGCGGTCATAGGTCCGTTCCTGCTGCGCCGCCGGGGCGGCATCCGTCAGGTCGCCCCCGGCTCCCCGGACGCGGCGGACCCGGAAGCGTACGGCTTCCTGCGGCAGGAGCAGCTTGATCTGCGGCTGCCCGGACCTGACGAGGATCTCCTGGACGTACTCGACATCGTCCAGCGCACCCAGGACTGGCGCGCCGCGGCACAGCTCCTCGCGGGCACCGCGAAGGAGGGCGAGCTGCGCTGGCAGCGCGTGCAGGCGTTCGCGGGCGCGGCCTCGCTGGAGCTCCAGCAGCAGCCGGGCACCGGAGGCGCCTGGTTGCGCGCCTGGCGCTCGGAGTCGCCCAAGGACGCGGGCGGTGCGGCCGTGCACGCCGAGTTCCTGGTGCAGCAGGCGTGGCGGTCCTCCGGTGGCGTGGGCAGCGACGACTTCCGGATCATCCTCGAGGAGGCGCGCACGGTCTGCGGCCAGGCGGCCCTGCTGGCACCCGGCGACCCTGTGCCGTACATCGTCGAGCTGGCCGTGGCCCGTGGACTCGGCTACCCCCATGAGCAGTTCGACCAGCTGTGGGCGAAGGTCATCGACCGCGCGCCCACGCACATGGGCGCGCATCTCGCGGCCCTGCACTACTGGTGCGAGAAGTGGCACGGCTCCCGTGAGGAGGCCGATCACTTCGCGACGACGGCGGCGGCCCGCGCGCCGCAGGGCTCGCTCCTGGCCGCGCTGCCGTTGTTCGCGGTGTACGAGCACGTTCCGGAGGTCAATCTGGTCTCCGGCTTCTACCAGAGCGCCGTGGTCACCAAAGCCGTCGAGGGCGCGCTGCACGCGACGCAGTCGGCGGCCGCCGGCGATCCCGTGCTCCCGCAGGTGAGGCACCTGCTGGTGCTGTTCCTGGTGCGGATGGAGCGCTGGGCCGAGGCGATGCACCAGCTGGTGCACGTGGACGGCCACGTCGGGGCGCTGCCGTGGACGCACGAGGAGGACCCGGCGGCGGTGTACGCGGTGTACCGGGCACTGGCGGTGGCCGGGTACGAGGCGAACGGCGGCAGTCCGGCGACGCTGCTCCAGTGAGCTCCGGTGACTCGGGGTGCTCGGGGTGCCTACTCGGCCCGCCCGGCAGGAATGCCCGGCGGGCCGATCGCGTTCCCGTCTACGGACCCCACACACCGAGGAGCCCAGCATGTTCCTGTCCCGCCGCGTCCCCGAGCTGCCCACCCCTGAGCAGGCTCTCCGTGGACGCGAAACCCCCACCTTCGACGTCTCGGCCCGCCACACGGTCCTCGGCACCCCCCTCCTCGGCCCGTACCCGGAGGGACTGCAGACGGCGGACTTTGGTCTGGGCTGCTTCTGGGGCGCGGAGCGCAAGTTCTGGCAGACCCCGGGGGTGTACACGACGCTGGTCGGCTACCAGGGCGGATACACCGAGAACCCGACGTACGAGGAGGTCTGCTCGGGCATGACCGGCCACACGGAGGCGGTCCGCGTGGTCTTCGACCCGTCCGTCGTCTCGTACGAGCAGCTGCTGAGGGTCTTCTGGGAGTCTCACGACCCGACGCAGGGCTTCCGCCAGGGCAACGACGTGGGCACCCAGTACCGCTCGGCGATCTACACCCACTCCCCCGACCAGGCCGCCACCGCCGAGGCCTCCCGCGCGGCCTACCAGAAGGTCCTGACGGGTTCCGGCTACGGCACCATCACCACGGAGCTCCTCCCGGCCGAGGGGCGCACCTTCTACCCGGCCGAGGGCTACCACCAGCAGTACCTCGACAAGAACCCTGCGGGGTACTGCGGGATCGGCGGCACGGGAGTCTCCTGCCCGGTCGGCGTGGCGAAGGCATCGGACAACGTGGACAGGTAGTCGGGCGGCTCACGCTTCTCCCTCACTCGTCCGAGTGAGGGAGAAGCAGCGCTCAACCATGGGTTCGTGTCGTGCCTGCCTCGACGCGCTGCAGGCCACGCCGCGGGTGCGTGCCCATGGGCAGGGGCAGACGATGGAAGCATGCACATTCACAAGGTGCGACCGGACATCAGCCTGCTGAGTGACAGCCTGGAGGTGCCGGGGATCGGCTATCTGCCGGTCAACGCGTATGTGCTGTTCGCGGCCGAGCCGGTGGTCGTGGACACCGGGCTCGGGCTGTCGAACCGGGACTTCCCGGAAGCCCTGGGGGGCGTGATGGATCCGGCGGATGTGCGGTGGATCTGGCTGACGAATCCCGACCGTGACCACACCGGGGGTCTCTTCAGGCTGCTGGCGGCGGCGCCGCGGGCGCGGGTGGTGTGTACGTTCGGGACCGCGGGGCTGCTCGGTTGTGAGCGGCCGATCCCGGTCGACCGACTGTATCTGCTGAACCCGGGGCAGTCCCTGGATGTCGGTGATCGTACGCTGGCGAGCTTCCGGCCGCCGCTGTACCACAACCCGACCACCATCGGTTTCTTCGACGACCGCTCTGACGCCTGCTTCAGCTCGCACTGTTTCGCCGGGCCGCTGCCCACCGTGGAACTCGCCGAAGCAAGCGATGTGAGCGAGGTCGACCCCGAGGACGTGGAGGCCGCGCAGTTGCTCTGGGCCACCGTGGACAGTCCCTGGGTGCAGCTCGTCGACCCGGTGAAGTTCGCCGCCACCTTCCAGCCGATACGGGACCGGAATCCCCAGCTGATCCTCTCCGCGCATCTGCCGCCCGCGCCCGGGGTCACAGGGCACATGATCAATGCCCTGTGCGGGGTGGCGGGGGCGGCACCGTGGATCGCGCCGGATCAGGCCGCGATGGAGTTCCTGCTCACCCGGTTCGACTGACTCCGGCTACGGCCGGGCCGACTGCGCCGCCCGCAGGACGGCCGCCGTGTCTGCCGCGTCGTAGCCCGGCGGGACCCCCTCGATCAGCATGGCGTCGCCCGCGATGTGCCGGGTGCGCAGGGGGATGAGCTCCTGGTAGGCCTGCGAGTCGTACCAGCGGCGGGCGGCGTCCATCGACGGGAAGCCGATGAGGACCAGCGCGGCGGGCCACTCTCCCTCGCGTACCTCACGCTGCGGAGCACCGTGCACGAGGAACCTGCCGCCGAAGGGGTCGAGGGTGGCCTGGATGCGCTCCATGTACGTGAAGACCTCGTCGTCGAGACGGGCCGGGGGGCACAGGTTCGCGATGGCGTACGCGTGGTACGCGTTCACTGTGGTCATGGCCCGATCGTGCCCGGGCCGCCCCGCGCGGTCGATTACCCCGGAGGTAACCGGGCGCGCGCGTGGCGGCCCCGGGGCCCTACCGGATCGTGCTCAGATCGTGGCGGTGTCGATCACGAAGCGGTAGCGGACGTCGCTCGCCTGCACTCGCTCGTACGCCTCGTTGATCTGGTCGGCCCGGATCACCTCGATCTCCGCACCCAGCCCGTGCTCGGCGCAGAAGTCCAGCATTTCCTGGGTCTCCGGGAGCCCGCCGATCATGGACCCGGCGAAGTTCCTGCGCTGCCCGAGCAGCGGGAAGACGTTCAGCGACACGGGCTCCTCGGGGGCGCCCACGTTCGCGAACGTCCCGCCCGTCTTCAGCAGGCCGAGGAACTTCTCCAGTGGCAGCGGCGCCGAGACGGTGTTGAGGATGACGTCGAAGGTGCCCGCCAGGGCCTCGAAGGTGGCCTCGTCGCTGGTCGCGTAGTAGTGCTTGGCTCCCAGGCGGAGCCCGTCGTCCTTCTTGCGCAGGGACTGGGACAGCACCGTCACCTCGGCGCCCAGCGCGTTCGCGATCTTGACTCCCATGTGGCCGAGGCCGCCGAGGCCCACCACCGCGACCTTCTTGCCGGGGCCGACGTTCCAGTACTTCAGCGGGGAGTACGTGGTGATGCCGGCGCACAGCAGGGGGGCGGCCACGTCCAGCTCCAGCCCGTCGGGGATGCGGACGGTGAAGGCCTCGTCCACGACGATGTGCGTGGAGTAGCCGCCGTAGGTCGGCTCGCCGTTCTTGTCGAGAGCGTTGTAGGTGAGGACCATGCCGCCGGTGCAGTAGTTCTCGAGACCGGCCTTGCAGTTGTCGCACTCGCGGCAGGAGTCGACCAGGCAGCCCACGCCGACGCGGTCGCCCACGGCGAACTTGGTCACCTCGGGACCCACCTCGGTGACGATGCCGGCGATCTCATGGCCGGGGACCATGGGGAAGATGGCCCCGCCCCAGCCGTCGCTCACCTGGTGGAGGTCGGAGTGGCAGATGCCGGTGTACTTGATGTCGATCAGCACATCGTGGTCGCCGACCGCCCGGCGCGGAATGGTGGTGCGCTCCAGCGGGGCCTTGGCGGCGGGGGCGGCGTATGCGGGAACCGTGGATGCTTGTGTGCTCATGGCTACGAGCCTGCGCCCATTTCCGCAGGCTACCCAGCCCTCTGTTGTGCGTACGCCCGCTGTTCCTACTACTGGCAGGGTCAGGTTCAGTCACATGGGGGAACGCGGCGGACGGTTTACTTGAGGGTATGGACCAGCGTGCCGAACTCAGCGAATTCCTGCGCTCGCGGCGGGCCCGGCTGAAGCCGGAGGATGTCGGACTGCCGGCCTTGGGCCGTCACCGTCGCGTACCCGGGCTGCGCCGGGAGGAGCTCGCGCAGCTCGCCGGGGTGTCCGTGGCGTACTACACCCGCCTTGAGCAGGGGCATGGGCAGAACGTGTCCGGCGAGGTGCTCGACTCGATCGCCCGCGCCCTGCGGCTGTCCGACACGGAACGCGACCACCTCACCCATCTCGCCAAGCCGAAGCCGCACAAGAAGCGCACGGCACGGGCGGCGCAGAAGGTGCGGCCGCAGCTCCAGCAGCTGATCGACGCGATGGAAGGGGTGCCCGCGTTCTTTCTGGGGCGCCGGATGGACATCCTGGCCTGGAACACGATGGCGCGCGCCCTGTTCGGCGACTTCGCGTCGATGCGGCCCCAGGAGCGGAACATGGCCCGGCAGGTGTTCCTCGACCCGGGGGCCCGGGAGCTGTATCTCGACTGGCAGTGCAAGGCGGTCGAGGTGGTGAGCGTGCTGAGGCTGTGCGCGGGCTGCTATCCGGACGATCCGCAGCTTTCGGGGCTGATCGGGGAACTGTCGGTCAAGAGCGATGAGTTCCGCACACTGTGGGCCGCACACACCGTGCAGGAGAAGGGGCACGGCACCAAACGGCTGCACCACCGCCTTGTGGGCGAACTGACCCTGTCGTACGAGACCTTGAGGCTGCCCGACGACGAGGACCTGCACCTGGTGACGTACCACGCCGAGCCGGAGTCGGCTTCGGCGGCGTCGCTGGGCCTGCTGGCGCAGTGGGGGGTCGACGAGATCCCGGCACCGTCAGCAGCGCCGCGCTGACACAGGCGCAGAACGGCACAGGCGCAGAACGGCCGATGGC
>NZ_JBHWIW010000023.1:0-101621 GCF_042731955.1 Streptomyces sp. NPDC059828
CACCCTCGGCATGAGCTTTTTGAGCCACACCCGCCACCCCTGGGCCTCCCGATCGTACGAATGAGCGGAACGGACCCGCCAAGAAGGTAAGGAGCTTCTTCAGCTTGGGCTTCAGCGGAGATCTGCGCGATGGCCTGACCTGCGCAGTTGCTCCGGCAGTGTCACCCCGATCGGTGGGCGGGTTGAAGAGCTCAGTACTTCGCATCGATGTAATCGATGCCCGTCACCTCGACCTCCTCCAGCTGCTGGGCGCGGGCGCCGCGCTCCTGGAAGTACAGCTCTTTGGCAGCCTGGGCAAGGACCTCGTTCGGGCTCTCTCTGCTGCGTCCGGCCTGGGCGTCCAGCAGACGACCGGCCCACGCAGGGGGCAGGTGGAGGGTGAGCAGCCGGAAACGGGCTTCGTCGGCGGTGCCGACGGGGGCCTTGTAGCCGAAGGTGGCGCGGAACTCGACGGTCATGCCGGTCTGCGCGGCGGCGCGCTGCCGGGCCCGTTCCCGCACGCGGGGCTGCCAGCGGGAGCGGACGGCTTCGTTGATGCGGTCCTGCACCGGCTTGGGTGGGTGCTTGCGGGCCCCACGGCGGTAGCGGTTCACGCTGTCCGCGGTGACGCCGAGCTCGGCGGCGACCGCGCGGGCGGAGCCGAGCTGCCGCATCAGGTAGTTGATCGGGTCTGATGCAGGTTTGGGTGACAGGTTGAGTCACGCGGCCGGGAGGGCCGGTGTGGTCATGACGGTCTCGAATTCGACGGGGGTCAGTCGGCCGAGTGCGGCTTGCCGGCGACGGCGGTGGTAGGTCCGCTCGATCCAGGTCACGATGGCGATCCGTAGTTCCTCGCAGGTGGCCGCCCACTTCCTGCGGTCGAGGACGTTCTTCTGCAGCAGGCTGAAGAAGGACTCCATGGCTGCGTTGTCGCCGGCTGCCCCGACTCTTCCTATCGATCCGGCCATCCGGTGGCGGTCGAGCGTCCGGACGAACTTCCGGGACCTGAATTGCGAGCCGCGATCGGTGTGCAGGATGCAGCCGTCGACGTTTTCACGCCGGGTCACGGCGTTGTCCAGGGCGGTCACGGCCAGGCGGGACTTCATCCGCTCGTCGATGGAGTGGCCCACGATCCTGTTGCTGAAGGCGTCCTTGATCGCGCAGAGATAGAGCTTGCCGTTGCCGGTGGCGTGTTCGGTGATGTCTGCGAGCCAGAGCCGGTTCGGGCCGGCCGCGGTGAAGTCACGCCGGACGAGATCGTCGTGCACTGGCGGGCCGGCCTTCTTGCCCCGGCCGCGCTTCTTGCCGAACACGCTCCACCAGCGGTGGTCCCGGCAGATCCGCCACGCCGTCCGGTCCGCCATCGCGGCCCCGGTGCTGCGGGCCTCGTCGGCCAGGAAGCGGTAGCCGAACTCAGGGTCCTCACGGTGGGCACCGAACAACGCGTTCGCGCGATACGCCTCAGCGAGTACGGCGTCGGTCACCGGCTTGTCGAGCCAGTGGTAGTAGGGCTGTCTGGCGAGCTTCAGGACCCGGCACGTCACCGTGACGGGCACCCCGTCCCCGGCCAGCTCCTTCACGAGCGGGTAGATCCTTTTCCCGGCAGATGCGCCTGCGGCAGATAGGCCGCGGCCCGCCGCAGGACCTCGTTCTCCTGCTCCAGCAGCTTGATCCGCCGACGTGCTTCCCGCAGTTCCGCGCTCTCCTGGCTGGAGATTCCGGGCTTGGAACCGTCATCGATGCCCGCCCGACGCATCCACTTCCACAACGTCATCGGGCGAAACCCGAAATCGGTGGCCACCTGCTCGACCGTCACACCTGGGCCGCGGTTCCTCGCGACCCGCACGACGTCCTGGCGGAACTCTTCCGGATAGGGCTTGGGCACAGCGACATCCTTCCCACCTGCCCTACAGGGCAAGCCAGTTCAGATGTCACCCGATCGTGCGGCAGACCCGCCGATCCCGAGCAGAGACCCCGCTAGGAGGAGATCCACGCGAACCTGCTCGACCGGCTCCAGGAGGCCAAGGAACAAGGCTGGCTCGGCGAGATCGCCGCGATCGAGGCCAGCCTCGCCGCCGCCGAGCAGAAACTCGCCGCCATGCGCGACCTCGCTGCCCAGCACACCACCGTCCACCTGGGCATGCCAAATCTCCGTGGCGTCGTTGCGCGCATCGGCTCCGAGCAGCGAAACGAGGATGCGAAGGGGCAGTCCTGAGCACTACAACGAGAGGATGACCGTCTTCCTTTGTTCCAAGTGCGGCACCGCGATCACGCCGGAGTTGGCCGAGCTTGCCGCCATTCCTTACCTCTCAGACGACGAGCGCGACCGGGACAAGGAGACACGCCGGGCACCTTCCACCGTTCCGCAGGGCCACTACGCGATCGATCCCGAGCCCTGGGGACCTCCCTACGTCGTGCAGGACGATCAGGAGCACCCGAAGCCAGCTCAGTCGCGCGGACCCGTGGTCTGCCGTAAAGAAGGCTTCGTCATCTCGGCCGGCAGCCGACACACAGTGCTGGTGCACCCTGATGACGCCAGCGGCCTTCAGCCGCTGCCCAACTGGGAGAACAGCAATGGGTGCTGCGGACCGACAGGCGACGAGGGACTCAACCGGGCCTGCCCCTGCGGCGCTCCGGTCGCGACACTCGCGGCCGACTGTTTCGGGCCCTTCGAACTACACCTCGACCCCGTCCGGACCTACGCGTTCTCCCAGTAAGACCGCGAAGCCTGCTCCCGCAGGCTCACCAAATGAGATGACGTCTCAACGCCAACGGCTGTACCGCTGGTCCTACCACTCTCACACCCGGATCAGCGGGGCAGGATGCGCAGTACTGCCTCGTGTTCGCCGCTGAGCCGCAGGCCTTGCTGTACTGCGGCGCTCAGATCGAGGTCGCCGAGCAGGGTCGCGGCCAGCAGGTGCGGCGGTCCGGTCAGGGACGCGGTGGGGTGGTCGACCCGGCCGGCGTGGGTGTGCACCGAGCCGTCCTTGACTTCGATGACCAGGTCTTCGTTGCCGTCGGCGTGCAATTGCAGGGCGATTGCCGGCTGGTCGGGGCGGTGGTCGGTCAGTGCCCGGGCGGGCATGTCCAGCCAGTGGGTGCGGAAGGTGTCGCTGCTGGCCGGCTCACGCAACAGCGGAATTCCCCATCGGCTCAGTTCCTGCAGCACCGGCTCCAGCTCGCGGCCACGCTCGGTGAGGGAGAACAGGGTGGTGGCCACCGGCGGCGGGGCGGCCTCGCGGTGGATCAGGCCGACTTCCTCGAGTTCGCGGAGCCGGTCGACCAGCAGGTTGCTGGCGATCCCGGGCAGCCCGTTGCGCAGGTCGGTGTGCCGGCAAGGACCCAGGGCGAGCAGTTCGCGGACGATCAGCAGGGTCCATCGGTCGCCGATGGTGTCCAGTGCTTTCGCGATGCCGCAGTACTGCCCGTAGGTGCGCATGTCACCACCCTACATCGTGGCGTTGAGATTCAAAACTCTCTTGTTGACTTTCTCAACAACGTCGGTCTAGCGTCGCTGCCCATGACCACCACCCTTTCGGTGCGTCGGCTGGCCTGGGCCGGCGTCGAGATCCGTCTCGGCGACACCCGCCTGCTGATCGACCCGCTCGAGAACGTCGCTCCGCTGGCACCGGTGATGGGACCGCCGCACCGGCCGGTCGACCCGGTCGATACCCCGCCCGGCACCCACGCCCTCATCACCCACCTGCACCCCGACCACTACGACCACGACCTGATCGCCCGGATCGCGGCCACCGGCACGATCGGCTGCCACACCCCGAGCGCGGCCGGGCTGCGCGAGGCGGGCATCACCCCCGTTGCCCAGGACCTGGGCCAGTCACGGCGCATCGGAAAGCTGACCGTCACCCCGGTGACCTCGCTGGACTGGCGCGGCAACGACTGTGACCAGGTCGCCTGGGTCGTCGAAGGCACCGGCCGGCGGGTCATCCACTGTGGCGACACCCAGTGGCACGGCAGCTGGTGGCAGATCGCCCGCGACCACGGCCCGTTCGACGTCGCGTTCGTCCCGGTCAACGGCGTCATCGCCCACTTCGAGGGCTACGCGGCCAACGTCCCGGCGACCATGACCCCCGAGCAGGGCGTCGAGGCCGCCGTCGCACTCGGCGCCGGCACCGTCTGCGCCATGCACTACGGCCTGTTCCACAACCCGCCGTTCTACACCGAACAACCCGACATCGAGCAGCGCTTCCAGCACGCCGCCGACGAGCGGGGCATCACCGCGGCCATCGTCGCCGACGGCCAGCCGGTCCTCTGACCATCAGAAAAAAGGAGCAACACATGAAGATCGTCCTGTTTGGTGCCAGCGGCAACATCGGTCGGCCCACCACCGAGGAACTACTGCGGCGCGGCCACACCGTCACCGCGGTCACCCGAGCCGGCCACGTCGACGGCCTCGCGCACAAGGCCCTGACCGTGACCACCGGTGACGTCACCGACCCCGCGGCGGTCGCCGGCCTCGCCGCCTCCCACGACGCCGTGCTCTCGGCCGTCGGCCCCCGGATCGGCCAGGAAAGCGATCGCGCCACGATCGTCGGTGCCGCCCGTGCGCTGATCGACGGACTTCGCCGAGCCGGCGTCACCCGCCTGGTCACCATCGGCGGCGCCGGTAGCCTGCGCACGCCGACCGGCGCCCGGGTCATGGACGACCCGGACTTCCCCGCGCTGTGGAAGGCCAACGCCCAGGCCCAGTCCGAAGCGCTCGACCTCTACCGCGGCGTGCACGACCTCGACTGGACGTACGTGTCGCCCGCCGCGGTCATCGGAGCGGGCGAGCGGACCGGGGCCTACCGCAGCGCCGGGGACACCCTGCTCACCGACGACGACGGCAACAGCCGCATCTCGTACGCCGACTACGCGATCGCCTTGGCCGACACGATCGAGAGCGGCACCGCGATCCGCCGCCGCATCACCGTGGCGTACTGAGCCATGAGCAACGACGCCGCCGGCCGGCACACCCGATTCATCCTCCTGCTCGCAGCGCTCGTGGCCCTGGGACCACTGTCCATCGACGGCTACCTGCCCGGACTGCCGGACCTCGCCGACGACCTGCGCGCCAGCGCCGCGGCCACCCAGCTCACCATCACCGCCTGTCTGGCCGGGCTGGCCATCGGGCAGCTGATCGCCGGGCCGCTGAGCGACACCTACGGCCGGCGGCGTCCCTTGCTGGCGGGCCTCGCCCTCTACACGATCGCCAGCGCGCTCTGCGCGGTGGCGCCCGACGTCCGGACCTTCGTCGGCCTACGCCTGGTCCAGGGCATCGGCGGGGCGTTCGGCATCGTCATCGCCAACGCCATGGTCCGCGACCGCACCTCCGGAACCCGCACCGCACGTCTCTTCTCCGCACTGACCTTGATCACCGGCCTGGCGCCGGTGTTCGCGCCGGTCCTCGGCGGCCAGCTACTGCGCGTCACGGCCTGGCCTGGAATCTTCGTGGCCCTGGCCGTACTCGGCGCCGTGATGCTGGCGGCCTCCGCCGCAGGACTGCCGGAGACCCGGCCCTCCGCGTCACGCCAGCCGCTGCTGGCTGTCGTCGGGCAGCTGCTCAGCGACCGGGTCTTCACCGGGTACGTCCTGGCCAACGGCCTGGTCTTCGCGGCGATGTTCGCCTACATCTCCGGCTCGCCGTTCGTCCTGCAGGAAATCCACGGCCTGTCACCGCAGCAGTACAGCGCCGTGTTCGCCGTCAACGCCGCCGGACTCATTGCGGCCGCCCAGATCAGCGGCCGGCTGGTGGCCCGGGCCGGCGCCCGCGTGCTGCTGCTCGCCGGTCTGCTGGGCGCGACAGCCGGTGGCACCACGGTCCTGGGCGCGGTGCTGACACGGGCACCCCTGCCCGTGCTCCTGCTCGGCCTGTTCGTCCTGGTCTCCAGCGTGGGCCTGGTCATGCCGAACGCCGCGGCCCAGGCCCTGGCCGACCACGGCGGACACGCCGGGTCGGCCGCCGCTCTGCTCGGCTTCAGCCAGTTCATGTTCGGCGGGGCACTTGCTCCGCTGGCCGGCGCGGGTGGCGCCACCGACGCCTTGCCGATGGGAATCATCGTCGCCGTGCTGCCGGCGCTCGCTCTGCTCACACTCGGCGTCCTCACCCGGTCGATGCCCGGTGAGCGCACTCGCAGGCCGGCTCGCCAAGGATCTGCCGGACACCGGCGACCGCGCCGGCACATCGATCGCAGACGAGCCGGCATCCAGTGAATCGGGCCAGCGTCTGGCGAACAGGGTGATTCCGCGATCAGCGTGACAGACGTACGACGACGGTCGGGTGCGGCGACGCGTGGAACGCGAAAGATCGGCGTCCCGCCGCAACAAGGCAGGACCTCCGCGATCCGCCAGCTCGTCCTCCAAGCCCCGGCACCCATCATCGCGAAGGCCCTCGGCTACCACGACAAGACCGCCACCCGCCTGGTCACCGAAGCCGGAGGAACCTGGAGTCGATATGCACCTGGCGACCACACACGCTGACAGGAGCGACGTGGCTGCTCTGGTGAGCCAAGCTCCCGCGACCGGCCCGATGTCAGTGCCAGGTGGCAGGCTCTGCCTCCATGAACAAGCAGCACTTCTGGCAGCTCATTGAGGCAGCCCGCAATCAGGCGTCCAACCCGAACGACGGCGAAGCGGTCGCTCGCGAGGCGACCTCGCTGCTGGCCTCCCGGCCGGTCGAGGAGATCGTCGCAGCTGAGCAGGTTCTGTGGGACCTGATGGTTGACTCCTACAGCAATCCTCTCTGGGCCGCTGCTTACCTTGCCAACGGTGGGTGCTCTGACGACGGCTTCGACTACTTCCGCGGCTGGCTGATCGCTCAGGGCTGTGAAGTATTCGAGCGCGTAGTCGCTGATCCCGATGCCCTGGCAGAACTGCCCATCGTTCAAGCCTCCGCAGCCGACGGCGTCGACCTGGAGGGTGAGGACATGCTGGGCATCGCCTGGAACGCACACATCTCGGCGACCGGTGATCAGCTCCCAGCGAGCCCACCCACCATCCGCTACCGGGAGCTGGACCCCACCTGGAACTTCGATTTCGATGACCACGACGAAATGACCCGCCGACTGCCCCGCTTGGCAGCTCTCTATCTGGAGTAAGCGGACGTTCGCAGTCACAAGACGAGGTCCAACAGCAGAGAACGAGACTCCCGGATCACTGTCGGTCATCTCATCGGGCCATACACACGCCTCGGCTGACGAATACGCGACACCTCAACATGCGCGCCTACGCGGCCGACTGCCCCGCAGTCGATCACGGAGGCGCCCGCGGGCAGGTCACTGGGACTCAGATTACCTTCATCAGGAAGGCCGCAGACGGCAGGCCCATTGGCTCCCGCCGTGGCAGCCTAGGCGCTGCTAATGGTTCCTGAAAGTGCAGCCATAAGCGCAAAGGCCGTGGCGGATCTGCCTATTCTGACGCGATTATGTGCAGTCCTTCCACCACTGCGGAGCGGGATAGAACTACGCGACGTCTGGTTCCGGTACTCCGGTGACCACCCCTGGGTGTTGCGGGGCGTCAGCCTCACCATCCCGTACGGCGCGTCCGTCGCTCTTGTCGGTCTCAACGGAGCCGGCAAGTCCACCCTGGTCAAGCTGCTGTGCCGGTTCTACGACCCTACGCGCGGCACGATTCTGTGGGACGGCGTGGACATCCGCGACGTCGACCCCACCGAACTGCGGCGTCGCACCAGCGCCGTCTTCCAGGACTACATGCATTACGACATGACCGCAGCGGAGAACATCGCCCTCGGCGACATCGACGCCCTCCATGACGTCACGCGCCTCACTCGCGCCGCGGGCGGGAGTCCACGACAGCCTCAGCCAGCTGCCGCACGGCTACCAGACACTGCTGACCCGGATGTTCGTCACCGAGTGCGACCGAGACAATCCCGGCTCAGGTGTGGTGCTCTCCGGAGGTCAGTGGCAACGCGTCGCATTGGCACGCGCCTTCCTACGCGACCGACGCGAGCTGATGATTCTCGACGAGCCATCGGCAGGCCTCGACGCCGAGGCCGAGCACGAGATCCACGCCTCACTGCGGCGCCACCGCGCAGGCCTCGACTCGCTGCGGCTTCTGGGCCGTGCATCGAAATGCAGCTGCGAGTACGACCCGATGGATCTTGGTCGGAAGATAGTCGGTCTCCGGCACAAGCCACGCGGCACGCCGCCACGGCGGGCTGTCGGCGTGACCGCACGCTGCGGGCCTGCCGACGGTCTGGCCAGCGCACACGCGGTCATCCGCCCCGCCTCGACCGGCCCGCCGCACTGGGAGTGGGCGCATCGTTCTCAGCGACGCGGATGCCGACGGTTCGAACGAGGCCGTGGACCTCACCGGGCCGTTCTCGGCACCTGGAGGATCACCGAACGCTGGCATGCGGTGGCGCCGGGGACGACAGGTCGACTCCGCCGCCGGGAAATGGGGCTCGGCATGCCCGAGGAGTTCGATACGGAGGTCCACTGCCACGTGTGCGACGCTCTGCGGAGCGACCATGACGAGGTGCGCGAAGCAGCGCTCATCGCCACAACATGCCAGCCCTGGGACGAGTATGTGGATCCGGTCAGGCCTTTGATGCGGGAAGGACTGTATGACACCCTCGCCGAAACCGCACGGGTGGATCCTGGACGCGTTCGCAGCAGCCGACGCGTGCGCCGCGGCAGCCCGCGTCAACTCCGTCAGGATCCGGGGCACCTGGCCGTCGTCTGTGGTGGCGTTGACCGGCCCGGTCGTCACCAGTCGGGCCAGCGTGGTGGCGGCACCTCGACCACACCATCGGATCCGAGCCAGCGAGCCACGGCCGGAGTCGGTCGACGTCATCGAGGCACTCGCCCGCCGCGCGCTGAACGACGGCCGCCTTGCGGTCGTCGTGGGCAGGCGGCTCATCGGGTTCGTGGCGCTGATCGCCCTGGCCAACGGCTCCTTCGGGGTGGCGGGAAGCTGGTTCGGCATCGACGATGGGGTTCCAGCGGGTACGGGGCGTGGATCTTCGCGCCGGTGGCGTGGCTCGGCGGGGTGCCGTGGGACGAAGCCTCGGCGGTGGACAGCCTCCTCGGACAGAAGTCCGTCGTCGACGAGTTCGTCGCCTACGCCTCCTTCGACCCGCAGATCCATTCCCTCGAACCCAAGGCCGTGCTCAGCACCACCTTCACCCGCGCCGGCTTCGCCACCTCCGGATCCATCGCCATCCGGCTCGTCTCCTTCGACGCGCTGGCACCCGAGCGAGGGGCGATGTGGCCCGGTTCGGCCTTCTGGCCCTGCTCACGGGGACGCCGGCCGACCTCAGCAACGCGGCCATCTTCGGTATCGTCAGCTGATCCGTACGCCTCGTGGGGCCCGGGCTGGTGGCCATACCGCGCGGGGTGGCGCAGCGCGCCGGTGGGCATGACCGGCACGGGAGAAACGGAGGCGAGCGGTGCTCGGTGAAGTGCTGCCCCTGGCCGTGGTGATCGCCGTGTCACCGTTCACGGTGATCCCGGCCGTCTTCATGCAGTTCACCCCCCGCGCCCGCCCCACCAGCATTGCCTTCCTCACCGGGTGGATCATCGGGGTGGCCGTCCCTGCCGCACTATGCGCCGTTGCGGCCTCCGCGGTGGGATTCGCCTCGCACGACCGCCCCTGGACGGCGTGGGCCCGGATCGGGCTGGGTGTGTGTCTGATCGCGCTGGGGATCCGCCAGTGGTTGGTCCGGCACGGCAAGGCGCCCCCTCGGTGGATGCGGCTGCTCAGCGAGGCCAGTCCCAGCCGGGCGTTCCGGCTCGGCGTTCTGCTGGCCCTGGCCAATCCGAAGATCTTCCTGCTGTCGGCGGCGGCCGGGCTCGCCGTCGGCACGGCCGCTCCGTCGCTCGCGGGGGCGGTGGCCGGGCTGGCTGTTTTCACGGCAGTCGCGGCCAGTACCGTAGCCCTGCCGGTGCTGCTGCACACGGCGGTCGGTCCGAAAGCCCTAGGACCGCTGGCGCGGGCCAAGGAATGGCTGGAGACCCATGCGGCGGCGGTCATGGCCTGGGTGATCATCGCCATCGGCATGCTGCTGCTGGCGGAAGGGGTAGCGGGCATCTGATCCGTGCCGGAACACCCCGCCCACTGGATGCCGGCCAGCTCCTCCGATACCGCCCACATGCAGGCGGCGACCCCCGTTCAGACCACGGGCCAGGCACCCCGGCCCCTGCCCTGAACAGCAAGGCCACAGGAGTGCTATGTACCGTCGTGAGAGCGCTGGGCTGCCAGGGGGAGGCCGTGCCCCGTGGGCAGGCTCTTCTACGACCCAGCCGGGATGCGCAGCCACCTGAACGACCACCTGCCAGTCGGTGGCGGACCGAACTACCGCCTGCAACCTGGGCATCGGCTGACCGATGATCTCAAAGGACCAGCAGCGACGAAGTCCGCCGACCCCCACAGGACGCCGACTCCGCTGGCCAGGCAGCGGTCCGGGCGAGCAGCCCAGCCATGAGCCCCATACGCTCCCGGGTGGCGTCCAAGTCACTGCCAGCTGCACAAGCAACACCGGGAGCACAGCGCGGAGGCCTCGCCGACGCGCCACCCTTGCCCTTCCCCCGCCAGCCCGCACCGACCCGCCTCATCACTCCTTCTCCACCATGGCCAGGGAACAGAAGGACGCAGAGGGGGGTGTCGGCGAACCCACCACGCACTGTCCAAGGCGCCGCGCCGAGTGGTGGCGCTCCCCTGCGCACCTGGTGGGAGCAGGGCTTCCCGGGCCCTTCGCCTGCCGCAGCGGCGGGAAGCTCCCCCGCTGCATCAGCGACTCCTTGCCGACGCGCTCGGCGCCGGGGCGTCCTATGGCCTGGTCCTAACCCGACGGCGCCCACGAGGTGTCGCGCCTCAGCCGGTACCCGGACTTCGCCACCGCGCTGGGGTATTAGAGGTCATCTCTTTGGCGAGTCTGCGGTAGCAGATGAGGGTGCGGGCGGCAATGTTGGTCGCACCCGTTCAGCCAGTCGCAGTGTTCTCTGTCGCCTCGCGTGCCTCGGTGAGGGCTCGCTGCCTGAGGTTGCCGCCGAACAACTGAATCGTGGTGGCAGCCAGGATGTCTTCCCTGCCGATGGTCCGCCTGTCTCCCCTGCGGGCGGACAGAGACGGAAGGGCATCCTTGAGGAACGGGGGTGGGGCAGGTTCGCCCGAGATCGCCAGGGTGACCGTACCGAAGCGTTTGACCCCGCCCTCGCGGACAGCCATGGCGGCGTCCCGTGCGAGGTCCGTCAGGAACACGCTCGCGATTCCGTCCAGGTCGCGGACCATAGCCGGGACGGCCGTAGCCCCCCGGCTCCGTAGCAGCTTCTTGACCCCGGCCTCGAACCTGTGGGCGCCAACCACAGCACTCGGTTTCCGCGACCTGCTGCGCTTACGAGAAGGCACGATGACACCCTCGGCGTCGTACAGGACACCGGTCAGGCCTTGAAACGTCGGGCTGTGGTTGTACCACTTGTCACCCACCTCAAGCTCGACGTTCCGGTCTATCGCGGAGAGAAGGTCCCCGGGAATCAGCTTCCTCCGGGCCTCCTCCTCAGCCGCTCTCCTCGCGCCGTCGATGATCTCCGTCAGCACTGTGCGCGTCACCGACGCGGCGGCCCACGCGGCCGACCGAGAGACGTGCATCGGGGTCACGTCCCTGAACACCGCTTTGATGAGCGAAGGCTTGAACGGCGAGACATCCATGACCGAGGCGGTCTCGGGGCCGCTGCGCTCAGGGCGTCCGGGCTGTGCGGTCATCGGAAGAAACGCTCCTCGCCGTCGAAGTTGTCAAAGGCCCACGCTTCACCACGCAGACCCGCTCTCTTACCCCATCGTCCGTCAAGGTGACACCCGGTCAAGAGCCTGATGGGCACATCCCAACGACCGGCCGATGATTGGCCCCCCGGTAGGTGCGTCGGCACGCCTGAGTTCCTCGGATTCGTCCTGGTTGCCGCGGCTGCCGTCAGATGCGCAGCGGTGCGGCTCGTCGGCCGCGTTCGCGTTCGTCGCCTCCGGTTCGACGAGTCCGCTGATCTCGAATCGGTCCCGTTGACGTGGGTGGGAATCGGGTCGGCGGCGACGATGGCGACGTGATGTCCTGGTTCCCGGAGCCGACGATGGCGGTACCGCGGATCTCCACGCATGGTGGCGAGGCCGAGGACCGTGACGCCCCGCGAGTCAGGAGGAGCGAGATCCCCTGGCCTCGCGGGGCGGTGATCACCACCGGTCCCGAGGGCAGCACACGGAGGGGCACTGCGCGGCATACTGACCTTTCCTCAGTTCGGTGGGTGTGGTGGGACCCGGCTTCGACGACGGGCTGATCCGCATCGTTGCTGAACGCATCGTCAGCTGGGGGCGGTGAGGTGGGCAGTCGAGCGGAAGCCGCCGAGTGCCGGTGGGCCTTCGCTCACGAGGACGGCAGAAGGCCGCGGTCCGCCCCCGTCGGGACCGCGGCCTTCAGGATGCCGAAGCTGTTGCCGAGGACCCTGCCGTCAAGGGTCGGCACGTCCGGTGGTTCAGCCCCAGACGCTGGTGTAGTTGTACTGGCGGTCGTACAGGGGGGTCCACAGGCTCGGGTACGGCTCGCTGATGTTCCCGCACGGCCGCAGCTGGATCGCGCTGCGGCGACCGGTGTCGTGGAGGCACTTGCCGCTGGACGCCTCGACGATCTCCCAGTGGTCGTTGCCACGGTCGACCCAGCGGAAGTGCTGGCCGGGGCCCTGGCAGTAGCCCAGCACGATCGGGGTGCCGTCGGCGGTGGACGCGTTCTGGGCGCCGATGCAGTACTTCCCGTAAACGCCGATCATGAACAGACCGGGTGTGCCGGAGGGAGTGAAGTAGAAGCGCTGGTGGAGCCGGCCCTTGCAGTCGAAGCGCTGGATGACCGCGCCCGGGCTCTGCGACTCGCCGCGCACGTCCATGCACTGCCACGAGTACGAGGCCCGCATCTCGTAGATGGCGGCGTTGTCGATCCACGACGTGTAGCGGATGGGTGGGTCGGCCGCGCCGGCCATGCCGGGGAGCAGTACGACGAGCAGCGATGCCAGGACCGCGAGTATGCCCCCGCGGTGCACACTTCGAGCCACTTTGCCTCCTTGTTTGCCCGGATTCGGAGCGGCGCCGCGACCCGACGCAGTGGTCTGATGGCTCGCGTGTCCGGCGCCCGCTCCGAAACCTACGGGCGCCGACCGTGGGGCTGCACCGCCGGTTCAGGGGGGTTGCGTGACAGGGAGAGGCGTGCCGTGAGCCTGGGGTCGGGGCTCCAGCGGGCCCAAGGGTTCATGATCCTGGCCACCGGTCTGTACCGGGCCAGCCATCTGAGGCCGCCGTGCTCGTCGTGGTCCAGCACCAGCGGGCGAGTCCCGCTGCCTGGGCGGGACTCGCCGTCGCACTGGCGGTGAGCCTGCTGGCCTATGGCAGCGCCCGCGCACAGGGCTGGTTCGGCACCTGGCCAGCGCTGGCGGACGTGGTGCTCGCGGGGTGCGTGCTGCCGTTCGCGGTGTACGCGGGAGGAGTGCACGAACCGGCCGACCTCGCCTGGGTGATGCTGCTCGGCGGATCGGCGAGCGCGCTGGCCGCCGTCGCGTTCCGGAAGCCCGCCGCCGTGACCGGTGCGGTCACGGCACTGGTCGTGACGCACGCGGCGGCATACGTGCCGACCAGGGCGGGCGTCGCCGTGATCGCCGCACACCTCAACGCCGTCTTCTTCTCGGCCGTGCTCGCCCGCGTCTTCTGGTGGTACTTGCGGCGCCAGGGCAGGCTGCTGGACACAGCGACCGCGCAGGCGCTCGAAGCAGAAGCGGGCCGCGCCCGGTACGCGGAGCGGATCGCCCATCACCGGGCGCTCCACGACACCGTGCTGGCGACACTGACCGCGATCGCGAGCGGGCGGGCCGACGCGGGCGCGCCTCTGGTACGGGAACGCTGTGCCAGGGATGCGGCCTATCTGCGCCGCCTCATCCAGCAGCAGGGCCAGGAGGACGACGCCCCGGCAACGGCCGCGGCGATCGAGGGCGCCGTGCGTGCGGCGGAGAGCCTGGGCCTGCGGGTGAGCACCCAGTTCGACGGACTGGTCCAGCTGCCGGCTCATGCCGCCGCCGCTCTCGCCGACGCGGCCACCGAGGCGCTCAACAACGTGGCGTGCCACGCAGGCACCGGCCATGCGTACGTCACCGTCACGGGCGAAGGCAGCCGGGTGGTGGTGACCGTGGTCGACCGTGGTGTCGGCTTCGACCCGCGCACCGTCGACAAAGGGCTCGGACTGCGCTTCTCGGTGGGCGCGCGGATGCGCGAGAGCGGCGGCGCGGCCGACGTGGACAGTGCCCCGGGCGAGGGCACCCGTATCGAACTGCGCTGGCCCGCATGATCACGGTCGCCGTGGTGGACGACGACCGCATGCTGCTCGACGGGCTGCGGGTCTGGCTGGACGGCGTGCCGCAGGTACGGCTGGCGGCGGCCGCCCGCACCGTGGACGAACTCGTCACCAGGGCACGCGCCGCCAGCGGCGGGCTCCCGCCGCCGCTGCCCTTCGACGTCGTCCTGCTCGACCTGGTGCTGGGCGACGGCTCGCAGCCCGCGGAGAACATCCGGCGGTTGCGAGCCGCGGGGCCGCGCGTGCTCGTCATCAGCACCGTCGCCGACCGCCGGCGGATCGTCGCCGCGATCACGGCCGGTGCGGAAGGCTATCTGACGAAGGACCACGATCTGGCCACCCTGGTGAAGGCGGTCGAGGAGGTCGCCGCGGGCGGTACGCCGCACTCGGCGGAGCTGGCGTTCGCCTTGGCCCACGACGACGGTCCCGCACGTCCCCGGCTCGCCCCGAAGGAACTCCAGGTACTGCTCGAGTACGCCTCGGGCCTCACCCTCAAGGCCACGGCCCGGCGCGTGGGGGTGAGCCCGCACACCGCCAAGTACTACCTCGACCGGGTCAAGGACAAGTACCAGCAGGCCGGCCGCCCTGCCTACACCAAGATCGATCTGGCGGCGCGGGTCCGTGAAGACGGCTGGGCGCCGGACGGCTGAACCGCCCGCGCTCGACGAGGCGCTCGGGCGGGTCGGGCGTGCAGGGAAGTCGCCGCGCGGCGGGCTCGCACCGCCGGCACCAGCGACTGAGGGCTCAGGGTGAGTCAGGTGTGCCGTTCGCTGAGCGTGCCATCGGAACCTCTGCGGCCGCGGGACGGATGTGCTGTTCCTGGGGCACGCTTCCTCCAGCCGGTCCCGTGTCATCTGCTGGTGAGGCTCAGTACCCGCTTTGCTGCGGCGGGCGGGTGCCGTAGGCCGTTTCCAGGACGGCCAGCGACTCAGGGTGGACCACTGCCTGCGGCAAGCGCGGGTGGGGAGACAGGATCCCCGCGGCCTGCAGACGAGCGAGGGCCCGTTCCGGATCGTACGGGATCCGGCCGCGCAGCCATTGCGCCGATACCGCCGGGGAGGAGCGCAAGCAGGTGAGGACCGCCGTCGCGACGGTCTCGCCGCCCGCCTGGTGAATCGCAGAGTCGATCAGGCGGCCGTACTCCGTGACAGTGGTGATCCGTTGGCGGGCGGTCTCGGCGACCGCCCGCGCGAACACCTCACCCCACACTTCCCAGTGGCCCAGCGCCGCGGCGACCACGGCCTCGTCATGCTCGATTCGGTGGTGGTGAGTCCAGCCCTCCAGGTCGAGGAGCAACCCCGGCATCAGGTCGGCGGCCACCAGGTCGCACTGGGCGAGCAGACGTGCCGTCCGACCGTTGCCGTCAGGGAACGGATGGATCGTGAAGAGGCACAGCATGCTCAGCGCCGCCGCGTCCAGGGCCGGTGACGTGGTACGAGTCCCCCACTGATGCCAGCGCTCGACATGGTGGCGCAGAGGCCGGCCGGGGGCGACGTCGATCGCGAAGCAGCGCCCGTCGGCCCAGGTGACCTTGGCGGGGGCGTGGCGCAGACCGCCTCCCCCGGGGATGCTGGGATCGCCGTGGACGAGCAGGCGGTGCAGTTCAGCGAGAGCGTCCGGGGTGAAGCAGGGCCGCCGGTCCGGGTGTTCGAGTCGCTCGACGCGGACCGAGTGCACGGCCGCCAAGCCTGCCGCCGCCCGTTGTTCGGCCGCCGCAGCGATCCGCTCGACCTCCCGACCGCCGTGCGCGGCGTCGAGGTACCGGCTGTGGACCTTCGTACGGAAGCGGGGACGCTGGAAGAGGTCGGGATTGCCGAGGTGGCGCCCTACGGCCACGCTCAGCGCGGCCAGGGCGTCCAGTGCCGCCGTCCGGGCCCTAACGGGGATGGCCTCGGCGTCGATCGGCGGTACGACGGGGGAAATCCGTCGTACCGCCGGGCGAGTCGGGTTGAACGACATCAGCAGGAGCGCCCGGTCTGTACTCCGGTGGGTGCCGTCACGTTCACGTACTCGGTGTTGTAGCGGCCACCCGCGTCCGAAGTGGTGACGGCGTAGACGTTGGTCTGGTACTCGACGAACAGGCCCCAGCTCTCACCGGGGTTGAGAGTGACTTCCACGCCGTAGGTGCGGGTGGTGGTGGTGTTGAGCTCGGCGCCGAGGGTGGCGGAGAGCACCTCGCCCGCCGAGGCCGAGAGGTTTGCGCTCACCTTGAACGACACGCTGTAGCTGACGGTGTCCGACAGCTTCTGGGCGACGTTGGAGTTGTTGCGGTAGCAGTTCTGGGGCTCCTCCCACTTCCGACCCTTGCTGTGCACGGTGGCGCTGCGGCCTCCTCCGCCGCCTTCGCCGCCGCCCCAGCTGAAGCTGGGGATGTAGGGGTCTGTGGGCATGATCGGTGGCGGCGCGGCCTTCCCGACGATCACGACCGTGGGCAAGGTGGCTGTCACAGGGTCGCCGATCTGACCGGAGCTCACGTCGGGGTCGCCGCCGTCCGAGGCGCCTCCCCCACCGTCGTTGCCGCCGCCGTCGTCGTTGCCATCGTCGCCAGGGTCTCCCTCGCCGCCCGGGTCGTCCCAGTCACCGGGGTCGTGCTCGCCCTCGTCATCATCGTGCTCGTCGCAGGCGGATTGGGAGTCTTCCTCGCAGGCGTAGGCGGTGTAGGGAACGGTCGCGGCCGGCACGGTGGTGAGGACGGCGGCGCCGAGTGCGGCGGCCGCCGCCATGGATCTGAGTCTCACGGCTTCTCCAGATCGGACGGTGAGGAGCTGACGGCACCGGAGTCTTCCCGGGGCGGCCGGCGCCACACAGCCGTAGAACTACTGAATGCATTACGGAGTCTCGTGGCCGGCGCACTCTCCGAACAGCCGGACCGGCACACTCCAGGAGCCCGGCTGTTGGTACGGTCACCGCGGTCCCCCGCCCCTGGAAGGAAAGGCGGTGCCCGTGACGGCCCGCATTGAACTGGACACCGTCGACCGGACCTTGATCCGTCTGCTCCAGCAGGACGGTCGCGCCTCCTACACCGATCTCGGCAGAGAGGTGGGGCTGTCGGCCCCCGCCGTGCGGGCGCGGGTCGCACGGTTGACGGAGAACGGCCTGCTGCAGTTCGCAGCGGTGACGGACCCCCTGCGGCTCGGTCTGCCTGTCATGGCGTTGCTGGGCATCAAGGTGCATGGCCTTCCCCGCGAGGTCATCGCGGCGCTGGAGCGCATCCCAGGAGTGATCTACCTCGTCGCCACCGCGGGTTCCTTCGACCTGTTCGCCGAAGTCGTATGCCGCACCATGGACGAACTGTTCGTCATCATCAACGACGAGATCAGGACCCTTCCCGGTGTGCGAGAGGTCGAGTCGTTCCCGTACTTCGGCATCCATGTGCACCGGTTCACATGGGACGTGCCGGAGTGAACCCGGCCAGGCCTGGAGTAGCACTTTCGATTCGAAGTGCAAGTCGAGGAAGTAGTTCCGAAACTGCTGTGGAGTCGTTCGTGCGCTCTCGATAAGGTGGTCCCGGTCGCTGTCGGGTGGCCCTGTGCCGGATGGGCCGAAGCTCTCGGCCGAAGGGGAGGTGCTGTGTTCGTCGTGCCGTCGCCCGCCCCGGACGGTCCGCTGGCCGCGCGCGAAGCAGAGATCGGCCAACTCACGCACTCCGTCGCAGCCCTGGCCCAAGGTCATGGGGCCGTCGTGGAGATCGCCGGGGAACCGGGCACCGGCAAGACACGCCTCCTCTCGGCGCTGGCCCAACTAGCCGTGCACCGCGGCATTCCGGTGACCAGAACCTATTCCTTGCAGACCCCTCACACCCCCTTCCAGCTCTTCCACGACGCCCTGGGTGCCGCACGACCGCCGGACCAGGAGGCGTACCGGGACGGGCTCCGCGAACGGCTCGCACCCACCTTGCTGGTGCTCGACGACCTGCACGGGTGCGACCGGCCTTCCCTGGACCTGGTGCTGCGCCTGCTCCGCTCCCCGCTGCGCCGATTCCTCCTCGTCGTGGCGCACCGCCCCCGGCAGAGCCCGCCGGCCCTGCTGGCCGCTCTGGACCACGGAGTCCGGACAGGCACCGTGGCACGGCTGGAGCCCGGGCCGCTGGACGTCCGCGCGGTGGCGGCCCTTCTCAGGGCCTGGCGCACGCAGGGCAGTGCTCCGGAGAGGCCGGCCGATGGTGAACTCGACTCGCTCGCTGCCCGGTTGACCCTCGCGTCCGAGGGCAACCCTTGCTACCTGCGGCTGCTCGTCGCGGCCCGCTGGGACCCCGAAACCTGGCCGGAGCGTGCCGGGGCTGACAGCCAGGGCCTGCTCCGCGAGGCGGTGTCGGTGGTCGCCGAACTCGATGCGCTCACTCCGGAGGCGGCCACCGCCGCCAGAGCCTCGGCCGTCCTCGGCGGGGCGTTCCGGTTGGAGGACGTCGACCGGATCTCTGGGCTCGGCCCGCAACGCACCCTGGAGGCGTTCGCCGAACTGACCCGCGCGGACCTGATGCGCCCGGCGGGCCCAGGCGGGCGCCTGTCCTTCCGTCACCCGGTCATCGGACACGTCGCACACGACAGCGCCGACCTGTCTTCCCAACTGCGCGCCCACCGGCAGGCTCTGCGGATGGTGGAGGGACGCGGGGGCCGCGCGTGCGAACAGGCGCGGCACGCCGAGTACCTCGCCGGCACGGACGGTGCCGCTGCGTCGGGGATCCTGACACGGGGTGCTGCGGAGCTGGCCACTCGTGCGCCGGCGACCGCGGCTCGCTGGCTGCGCCTGGCTCTGGACTCCCTGCCCGACCGCGACCGTACGCCAGAGCGCCGAATGGACCTGGAAATCGCCCACTGCCGAGCGCTGATCGCCGCGGGACGCCTGGGAGTGGCCCGCGACCTCGCGCACGAACTACTCGCCGACCACCGCCCGCACCTGACACCGGCACAGCTCCTGAAGGCTCACGCGGTGTGCGCCGACGCCGAACGCCTGCTCTGCCGCTACGAGGAGGCCGAGGCCATCGCCCACAGCGGGATCGGCCTGCTGCCTCAGCCGCTTCCGACCGCCCTGTCCGCCGAGGCCGCCGAGCTCGTGTTCCAGTACGGCCTGGTGCACGTCCTGCGCGGCACCCACGACCAGGCGCGACCGCTGCTCCGGGCGGCGGCTCGGGCAAGGGTCGAGGCCGGGCCGACCGCCAGGGTCGCGTTGCGGGTCCTGAACGCCTTCTGCGACGTCTTCTCAGGTAACGTGACCGAGGGCTTGCCCGAGGTGGTGAGCTGTGCCCGGCTCCTGGACGCACTGCCCGACGGCGTCGCCGGACACACTCCTGACGTCCTCACCCTGCTCGGCTGCGCCGAGCTCTACCTCGAACGGTTCACCGACGCTCGCCGCCACCTCAGCAGAGGCCTGCACGGTGCGACGGGCGGCGCGCAGAAGCACATCCGCGCCCACCAGTTACTGGGTCTCACCATGATCGACCAGTGGGGCGGACGGCTCGATGACGCAGTACGAAGGGCTCAGGAGGCCGAGGAGCTGGCCCGTGCGGTCGGAGCGCCCGACGTGGTGAACCTGGCAACGGCAATGCGCGCCATGACGCTCGTCTGGGCGCGAGGGCGCCGGCATGCCGACGAGGCGGTGGCGCTCGCGGTCCGGGCGGTCGACACCGCTTCCCTCGGCCGCGGTTGGTGGGCCACGTCAGCGATCAGCCTGCTGGCACACGCCCAGCTGCTGGGCGGGGACCCCGCAGGATGTCTGCAGACCCTGCGGCAGGGTGGTGGCGGGGATGCGTTGCCGGAGGTCCAGCCGACCTTTCGGCCCTCATTGCTCGCCCTGATGGCGACGGCCACACTGGCGCAGGGCGACACCAAGGCGGCCCACCGGCTGCTGGACCGGGCGGACGCGGACGCGGCCCGGCTCGACCTGCCTCTCCAGTGGGCGTGCGTGCGGCGGGCGCGGGCCCAACTCCGCGCGGCACATGGAGAGCACGAACACGCCGTCGAACTGTTCGAGGCGGCCGCAGAGGGCTTCCGGGTGGCCGGACTTCCGCTGCAGCAGGCCTGGACCCTCGTCGCCGCAGCGCGTTCGACCCGTGCTGTCCGCAACGAGACAGCTGCCGTGCGGCAGTTGGAAGCGGCGGAGGCACTGGTCCGCCCCTACGGGGCGACCCTCGTCCAGGAAGAGGTCGAGCGCGTGAGCAGACAAATGTCAGCAGGCCCAGAGACGGCCGACTCCCGCTGCCTGCTCAGCGAGCGCGAACGGGAGATAGCCGAACTGGCTGCCGCGGGGCTGCGTTCCCGGCAGATCGCCGAGCGGCTCTTCCTCAGCCCCCGCACTGTCGACAGCCACCTGGCCCGGGTCTACCGCAAACTGGGCGTCTCCTCCCGCCTTGCCCTGGCCCACACACTCGCCCCGGGCACATGACCGCCGTCGTCCTGGCGTGGGCGCTAACGCCCGGGTGACCGCGGTGTGCTGGTGTATGGCGGCCACGGACCTCCCGGCCGGGGCACCGGCGCGGGGGAAACCGCCGCCGGTGCGAGCGGTACGAGACGCGGGGACGTCCGTATCGCCGCTGTGAACGCGAGGCCGAGCACTGCCTGGCCTTCGTCGGCATAGCCGCACCCCCGTCGGCTGCCGCCGCTTGAAGCGACGAAGCGCCTGTCACGAGCGCGAGAACACGGCCACGTCGTAGCGTTCGAGGACTGGCCGGGGCTTGTCCAGCGCCTCGCTCCGGGCCTCGGCCTCCAGTCGGACGAGGCCCTGGTGGACCTCCTCATCGGTGAGATAGGTGAACTTCGACTGAGGTCGGCCGATCAGCCTGGCGTGGTAATCCGCCAGGCTCGCTGCGACGGGCTGGGCGAAGGAGGTGACCTCGTCCCACGTGAACCCGGCAGAAACGAAGTCGGCGACCGCTTCCGCTTCGCCCGGGAAGCGGCGCTCGTCGATCGTCCGGAGCTGGGGCCCGGCAGTCGTACACCAGCGCATCCAGCCGTTCGCGGAACGTGGGGCGAACGACCACTCTCCCGCCGGGGCACTACGCGGACCAGCTCCCGTGCCGCTCGCGCGCGGTCGGGGATGTGATGGATGACGCGGACAGCAAGGCCAGGTCGAGGACGCCCGCATCGGCGGGCACCGCATCCGCCTCCCCCGGCAGACACCGCACCGCGGGATGCGGATGATGCCGTCGAACCTCGGCAAGCATCGCCTCGGACGCGTCGACGCCCGTCACCTCGCTTCCCTCGGTCCAGCGAGCCATCGCAGCGGAGAAGACACCCGTTCCCGACCCGATCTCGACGATGGAGGGCGCTGACCGCTGCGCATAGGAAGCGATCAGCTCGACCCAGGCCCGCAGCGAGGCTTCGGGCATCTCATTGTCACGCTCGTAGGCGCCGGCCAGTCGCTCATCGTCATAGACACGGCTCATGGGGCCAATCCTCACCCAGGGATCACACGTCGCCAAGGAGGCGGTGGCTGGCGCCGAGCCTTTGCTGTTGAGACGACCTCACGCCGTCGCAGCCCGAAGTCGTGCGCGAATAGCCAATTGAAGTCCGGAAGGTGAGGCCATACCCGCACGGAAGAACTGGTCGGGGAGGCGGTCCCGCATCCACACGGCTCTATTCAGACATGCAACTCACGTCATGCGCAGAATTGTTGAATGATACTCGATAACGCATCCGCAAAGGGGGCGCCGATGTCTCTTTCTGGTCGTTGACATGCCTCAAACAGCGGTGCGAGTGTGACGGCCGAACCGCGAGAGGTGCGGCATCGGGCCGCCCCTCGAGAGGAGGGAATTCCATGAGATCCATTCCGCTGTTCCGGTCGTTACCGGGCGGTCGTGTGAGCCTCGCAGTGATGATCGGCGTGAGTTCTCTGGCGCTGATGACTCCCACGTCGGCATCGGCGGCCGAAAGCGGAGCGTGGACTTATGTCAGCCCGCAGGAATGCACATTCAATAAAGGCGAGACAAACAGGTCTTCGACGGATCGGACCGTGGCATTCGGAAAGTCGGAGGTTCAGGCGTGGAAGGCTTCTGCGGCTGGCAGTTGCCGCCAGGTGAACAAGCTCCCCGCCGGATTCCTGCTCGCCTCCGCCGACCTGTACAAGTGGAATGACCAGCTGCGCGTATGGCAGCTCTGTCGTACCACCGGTCGCGTGACGAACAGCGCACCCGAAGACCGGCTGGAAGCGACCGTCCGCCTCACCGCCGATCTGATGCCTTGCGGCAGCGGTTGGTACGGCACCGTGGCCGGAGGCTGGCAGTACAGCCCCTCGAAGCGGGCGTGGGTGGGCGGCAGCGTCTGGTCCGGACATCAGCGCTTCGCTGCGACCTCGCAGTCGGAGACACCGCCGTCGCCGACCTGGGTCGGTGCCGACGGGGTGGTGGACTCCGGCACCGAGACCGCGGCGGTGACCGGCTAGCAGCCGGTCCCACCCATCCCGGCGAGGGCCGGGCGGCATGCAGCCCGGCCCTCTGCCTGCTCCGCGCAGGCGGGGGTGAGGTCCCGGTCAGGCCTCAGCGGAACGCTCCCGGCGACAGGGCCGGAAGCACACCACGGCCGGGTCTCCAGCCCGAGACGGGACCCGGCCGCCGCGAACAGCCGCGCTCAGCGGTCTTCCGCGCGCTTCGCAGAAGGTGGAAGGGCCATGTCGAGCAGGCTGTCGATGGTCTCGCCGTCCAGTTCGCTGTCCAGATGAAGCGAACCGCCGGAGCAGGCTACCGACCTGTCGGGGTGCCAGATCGAGACGCGTAACGGGCGATCAGCAGGATCTCGCCGAACAGCCGCGGTGTGGCGTCAGGGTCCCGCTGGATGTACCAGTTCAGGAGCTTGACCACGTCAGTCCTGATGTCCCCGAAGAGGGCTCATCCTTCCCCCGCCTCCCGGCCCTTGCCGCATCATCGGCGAGCCCGCCGACCACGGCCTCGATCAGATCGTGCGCATGGCTGAGACCGGGAAGAGGCTTCCGGGACCCTCCGTGAGAGCGACCGCAGGCCACCATGCGAGGGTCGCGGCGGCCTCATCGATGCTCTTCTCGCCGGTCCTGGCGAATCGCCGCTTGCTGCTCTTGGCGTCCTCGTCGTCGAGGCTGTCCTTGATGATCCCGGTCAGGAGGTTGTGGTCCGCGACGAGTCCGCGGGGGTGGGAGGTGCCGAACGACGTGGAGGCGGCGAGGAGGGCTGCTGGGCCGTCTGCGCTAGGGCGGCACTCAGCCCAGTCGCGGGCGACGGGTTCCAACCAGCGAGGACCGTCGGATGCCTCGGCCTGGGGCGGAGGCAGACGCCGCCGTCCCCGTTCCGGATGAGGAAGGTCTTCGAGGCCGATACCCGCGATCTCCGCCAGGCCGGTCCGGTCGACGAGGCGGGCCGGCTCCAGACCGGCGCTCGCAAGTCGACGACGCACTGATCGAGCGGGAAGGAGTCCGGCGTGCCGTGGCGCCGCTGGGCCCACAGGGCAAGGTGATCGCGCCAGTCGTGCGACAGCGGCTTCGAAGCGGTGAAGTCAGCGATCTTCGCGACGCGGACGCCGTCCGGTCTGGCGGGCTGCGCCAGGAGGTCGGCGGCGGTGACTGTGCTGGCGTCGCGGACCCGGCGGGGGTCGTAGCACTCGAAGGCACGGTCGAGGACCTGGCCGGGCCTGTGCCAGGCCGTGCCGTTCCACCAGTAGCCGCCGTGTCGGTAGAGGAATCCGCTGTTCCCGAACATCCACTCGTGGTGGAGGTCGCTCATGTCCTGGTCGCGGATCAGCAGGACGGTACGGCCGAAGTCGGGATGACGGTGCACGGCCCAGGCGTACGCACGGTTCTTCGGCTCGAGGTGAACGCCACCCAGCCGCCGTCCCCCAAGGAGTCTGTTCGCCCCCACAGGCCTTCGCCCTGGTTGCGCCCGGTGCGCTCGATCGCGTCCGGGTTGTCCAGCGGCAACCGCTCGTCGTTGATGAACGGCAAGGCGGCGCAGCACGCCCAGTCAAACACGGTCACAGAGACGAGGAATGACGTCCGTGGACACTCGGCCAGGGAACACAGCGCTCGGCCAGGTCGCGCCGGGGTGTCCGGGTCCGCAACCGCCGGAAGCGGGCGGCTCCGAGCGGTGTGGCGGCGCGGCGCGGACGAGGTTTCCCGAGGCGGCACTACCGTTACGGGGATGACGGGAATCGACCCCGACCGGCATTGGTCCGAGTCCATGCCGGCGGCCTATGAGCAGTACCTGGTGCCGGTGCTCTTCCGGCCCTTCGCCGAGGACCTGGCCGCCCGAGCGGTGGCACTCCGCCCTCGGCGGATCCTCGAACTTGCCGCAGGAACCGGCGTGTTGACTTCGGAGCTGCTCGCGACGGCGCCGTCGGCCGAGCTGACGGCCACTGACCTCAACGAAGGCATGGTCGCCCTGGGGTCGGGACTCGCCCCAGGCGCGGTCTGGAGCCAGGCCGACGCGCAGCGGCTGCCGTTCCCGGACGGAGGCTTCGACCTGGTGATCTGCCAGTTCGGCGTGATGTTCTTCCCCGACCGGGTCGCGGCCTTCACCGAAGTCCGCCGGGTACTGGCACCGGGCGGCCGGTTCCTCTTCAACACCTGGGGCCCGCTCGACGCGCATGCCTTCACAGCCGCAGTGCAAGCCGGACTCGAGCGGGCCTTCCCGACCGACCCGCCGCAGTTCCTCCCGACGGTCCCGCACGGCTACGCCGACCCCGCAGTCGTTGCCGCCGACCTGGCGGCCGCGGGGTTCACCATGGAGGAAGAACAGGAGCTGACGCTGGAGGGCCGCGCCGCGTCGGCCGCCGACGTCGCCATCGGGTTCCTCACCGGCACTCCGGTGTCCGCGGCCGTCGAGGAACGCGGCGACGGGCCGACCGTCCGAGCCACCGTCATCGAAGAGATGACGGCCCGTCTGGGCTCAGGGCCGGTAGCCGCCCCCATGACGGCGTACATCTTCCGCAGCACAGCCTGAACCCAGGAAGCCAGCACGCCGAGGGCGGAGTCCAGGCGTCGTCCTTACTCCGGGCTCGGACTCACCCTCTCCCCCCGACGGGATCAGCACGTCCCCACCCCTGCCGGGTTCATTTGCCACGGCCCGACCGGGGGAATCATGTTCTCGGTGAAGCCGCTGCGCACCGGCGTCCAGATGGAGCCCATGGCCACACCGTACGCGTGCGCACTGATGTCAACGGCGGGTGACGGCGCATCCCCGCGGCGTCAACGGTGCGGGACCAAAGTCGCGGTAGGTGGGGGGCGGGGAGTTCGGCGGCCTGGCGCAAGACGGACCATCGGCGAGCCGAGCCTCAGCAGCCGTTACCGCGCGTCGGGCGCCGCCTTGGAACCTCGCGACTCAGGGCGAGCCGTGCGAACGCATGGCCCACGGCACCCGAGAAGAACCAGAGGACCTGTACCCATGGCGTCAACCACGCGATCGGCATCGTCAGCCCCCAATAGCCTGTGACGACCCAGCAGGCGGTGCGCTCGAGGCGCTGAGCCGGCGTGTCATCGGACAGCGCGCCCGAGCGCGCCGCCGCGCTCTGGACGCCCGACCGGCAGAGCATGAGGAGGAACACAACCACGCCGAAGAGCAAGGTCGCCAGCGGGTTGCCGGGATGATGCCCCATGATCGCGGTGGCGAACGGCAGGAAACCCGCCAGGAGCAACAGGGGAAAGTGAAGCACCATCATGAGGCTGGGGACGTAGCTGAGTCGGTCGAGTACCGTGTGGTGCTGGCGCCAGACGATCCACAGCACGAAGAAGGCCAGGACGTAGGAGTAGAAGGCGCCGGCCTCGTGGACGAGGAACTGCCACAGGTGCGAAGCTGCCTGCGTGCCCGAAGTGTCGGGACCGAGGTCGAAGTAACTGCCTTCCGGCCGCGGAATCTCGATGACCAGCAACGTCATCGCGATGGCCAATACCGCATCGGTGAGAAAGCCCAGCCGCTCGGATGACTGTCCCGCTCGCGTTTGCTCCACCGTTTCGTCCTTCTCCTCGTGTCGGCAGCGTGGCTCGAGACTCCGGCACGGCGATGTCCACTCTCCAGGGCGTACGGGGACGGGGGCTGTCCAGCGCTGTCCGCTCCTGTCCGGTCTCCGTCGACCGGTATGCCGGCCTTCTGGAACGCGGGTCTTCCGGGCAGGTGTCAGAATCCAGAAGGTGAAGAAGGCCGCCTCGTTCGCGGACAGGCGTCCCGAGACCGCCGCCGAGCTCTACGCCACCGATGCCTTCGGCATGGCACGCCCCACCGACAAACAAGCCGGACCACCCAGGCCACGGCGGCCACAGGTGAACCCGGCACCCTCACCACTTGCGGTACGGACACCGCTTGCGTCAGCTCGCGCGGGGCTGCTCGCATGCGTGGCGGGCCTGCTCCAGCACATTGCGCCAGGAAGCGACGCCGGGTCGGCGACGCAGTAGTGCTCCACGCTCGCGTTCCGTCATACCGCCCCACACACCGAACTCGAGCCGGTTGTCGAGCGCCTCGACCAAGCACTCGGTGCGTACCAGGCACCCAGCGCAGAGAGTCGTAGCACGCCTCTGCTCAACAGCATCCGCGAACAAGTCTTCCGAGTCAGCCGCCCGAGCCTCAAGGTGAACCTCCCTTGGGAAGGGGCATGTAGTAACGCACCGTATGGTCCCAGTGTGGACGGTTACGTGATGCGGCTCTGGCGCTGATCTTGTGACGCTGCCGGTGTCAGTGGTGGTTGTGATCATGGCTCGCGTGTCCTTCGCGGAGTTTCGAGGTGGTGTTCCCTCATCTGGCCGACGTCGCGGTGGAGTTGGTCGAGCGGGCTGTGGCCGGGGTAGTCACGATGCATGCGCGGGCTCGCTCGGCGGGTGCGGAATGCCCGCACTGCGGTAGTACGTCAGGCCGGGTGCACGGCCGGTACATACGACGTCTCGCGGATGCCGCGGTCGGTGGCGCCAGAGTGGTGATCGAGCTGCTGGTGCGTCGGTTCAAGTGCCCGAGTCGCGCGTGCCGGGCAGTGACGTTCGCCGAGCAGATCGCGGGGCTGACAAGCCCGCATGCCCGCTACACACCACTGGTGCGTGAGCGGTTGACCTCGATCGCCCTCGCCCTGGCCGGCCGCGCGGGAGCCCGCCTGGCCGCGGCGCTGGGCCTGCGCGTCGCCAATGACACCCTGTTACGACTGGTCCGCGCCACGCCGGAAGAATTCGTCGGACAGATTCGCGTGCCCGGTGTCGACGATTTCGCGCTGCGGAGCGCCATGCGGCCAGCGGTTCGGCGTCCCGGCCGGGCAGCACGTCCACCGGGCGCCGTCTCTCCAGGTCCACCAGGATCGTGGCGTACGAGTCAAGGCCGCCACCGCCACGCCACCCGCACGCCGCCCTGTGTGCCACGACCGCGTCGTATCGTCCGCTGGATCATGACCGACGCCGGAAACCTGACCGCCCATGACGCCGCACACCTCAAGGAGATCCGGACCAGCTGCCCCGAGCTCGACGCCGTCACCCACCACGTCCGCGACTTCGCCGCCATGATGCGTGACCTGCGGGGCGACCAACTGCCCGCCTGGATGGAGCGCGTCCTCGCCGACGACCTGCCCGCTCTCCACTCCCTGATCAACGGACTGAGCCGCGACATCGACGCCGTCACCGCCAGACTCTCCACCCCCTGGAGCTCCGGCCGGGTCGAAGGGCAGGCCACAAGGACGCAACTACTCAAAGGCAAGGATATGGACGTCGAACCTCGACTTCCTCCGCAAGCGCGGACTCCTCACGCCCTGAAGCTGCCCAATCAGGTCAAGACGGCCCCTTGATACCAGGTTAGGCGGCGCGGTGAAGCCGGCTCAATAGCGGTGGTTGGGCCAGTGCGGGTCCTCCCAGCGGGCGGGGCCGTTAAGTCCGATGAGTCGTATGCGGTGAAGCAGTTCCTCGGGAGCGTCCTGGGCTTGAAGCCGCGCAGGGGCATGCCGGACCAACCAGGCCGCGAGCTCGGTGCGCAGGTCATCTGCGTTGTCCCACGCGTCCCATGGAAGTTTGTCGCCCAGAAGGTCATACTCCCAGTGGGCAGCCGCTTCGGCCAGGTGCCGGTCGGCAACGCGGACTTCGAGTGCCTCCCAGGTGTTGAGCCAAGGGCTGAGCGTGGCAGATGCCTCGGCGCACAGCGCGAGGACCTCATACACGGGGACGACCGGATCCGATTCGGCGAGGGTGTGAGCCCACCAGGCACGCAGGAACTCCCACACCGCCGCGCTCTGGTGCGCAGGCCACTGCCGCCAGTCGCCGCGAATGAACGAACGTCCGACCTCGTCCATGCCAAACATGGGCTCCACGAGGCCACTGACCAGCGCCCTGGCGAATTGAGGCAGGATACGGCGCAGCACCGCGCCATGGTCGTTCCAGTCGGGGGCATCCCAGGTGCGACGCAGAAGGTCCGGGTCGAGCACCACGTCCGGGACCTTCAATTGCGCAAGCTCTTCTTCGCTGCCCCAGTGGCAGTCACACTGGGTCTCGTCGCCGCGGGCGGTCATTCCGCGAAAGGTGACGTCCAAGCAGTCCAGAGCACGGTCGAGTCGGAGCCGTGCGGGAGTGTCGTCGGGGTTCATCGTGTCGGCACAGCCTCAGGGGGACTCCGGGTGGCTTCCGCCAACCGAAGATCACAACCCTACCGGGGCCCGTCAGCCATCGTCACGGCAGTTACCCAGTTTCCCAGCCGCTTAGGATGGCCGGGCAACCAAGGCCGGAGGGCGACCGCCAGCGCGTCCTCACCGCAGACGGTGACCAACCTGGCCTGACGGCTGCGAGCATGTCGACGTGCCGCTCCTCGACGCAGCGACCGAACGTCGGCCAGCTCTCCGAATCGTGGCAGCACCTTGAGGACCTACTCGGGCCCCGGCCGAGCCGTGGGCCACCTCCGGGTCCGGCTTGCGGACCGATGTCCTCTTCGCGATGCTCCACGACGGCACCTTCCACGAACACCAACCCGCCCCATCGGCTTGACCAAACCCATAGGGCCCCCGCCAGCACCCGCGCGTACAAGCCGCTGCTGACCGGAGCGGTACGGAGGCGCGGCGGCGGGCCAGCAGCATTGGGGGGGGAGGCAGCCAGGAGGCCGTCAGGACCTTCGTGTTCTGCATTCTCGGCAGACTCGGGCTTCGCGACCGCGTTCAGGGTGGTCGTGTAAGCCTACCGCTGGGGGCTAGTGATCTTGTGCGGGTCCGCACAGCGGCCGGCCGTGCGGCATCAAGGTGGTCGCGTGGACGTACGGGTGGCGGCCGGTCGGCGTCGACTACGACGCTCCGCGCATGGCCAGCGCGGTTCGCGCCAGCCCGCGCAGCCAGGCGTGAGCGTGGTCGGTGTCGTAGCGCTGATGCCACGACAGGTATACCGGTGCCGACGGCAGTTCGAGCGGGAGGGGGAGCACGACCAGGCCGCGGTCGGCGACTGCTGACTGCGTGGTGGCTTCGGGGACGCTGATCAGGAGATCGGTGCCGCGCGCGAACTCCAGCGCGGCCGCTTCCGTGGGCGCGGTCGCCACCACACGGCGGGTGAGGCCGAGCCGCGCCAGGGCGTCGTCGAGGGCATTGCTGAGGTTTCCACGTCGTGAGACGGTGACGTGCTCAGCGGCGGCGTATCGCTTTGCGGTGACGGTACTGACGCGGGTGAGGGGGTGCCCCCGCCTCACGACGAGGACGAGGCGGGTCTCGCCCACCTTCTCGGCGCGGATGTCCGGTGCGCTCGGGCGGTTGGCGTTCGCCTCCAGGTCGACCTCGCCGCGCCGCAACTCGGGTGTGTCCATGCTCGATTCCGCGACGAAGCGCAAACGCACGCCCGGCGCCTCTCCGCGCACGGCCGCGAGCAGTGCGGGGCCGCTCAAGGCGACCAGGGAATCGTGCCAGCGAAGTGTGAAAGTCCGCTCCAATGTTGCCAGATCGAGTTCACGGCTCGGTGCCAGCACCCCCTGGACCTGGTGCAGCAGCTCGTGCACCTGTTCCCGGACGGCGATCGCATACGGCGTCGGGGTCATCGTGCGGCCGGTGCGCACCAGGATCTGATCCCCGGTCGTGCGCCGGATTCGGCCCAGACTCCGGCTCATCGCAGGGGCGGTGACGTGCAGGCGCGCGGCCGCCCCGGCCACACTTCCCTCCTCCAGCAGCGCGTCGAGCGCGGCGAGCAGGTTCAAGTCCAATTGCATATGAGTAATCCTAGACGTGCTTGACATGCATTTGAAGTCAATTAAAGAGCTGTCTACCTTCGAGACGAGAGTGCAAGACGGAACGCACGGCTTGGCTCGACCGGCTTCATCCCCCCTCCTCACACGGGAGTACCACCATGTCCGAAACGCTTCAGACCACTGACGCCTCCGCCTCCGACGCCGAGCTGCTCGGCCAGACCGCGATCGCCGTGCGCGCTGCCGGTTCGGCGCTGAGTGAGCGCTTCGGCGAGGTGGTCCGCTACCAGACCCGCGAAGAGCTGATGCGCGCGCTCGCCGCCAACGACGACACGGCCCTCGACATCCTGCGCCCCCGCCTCACGCGCTTGCGTCCGGAGGCCGGTTGGGTGGAGGACGAACTGGACGGCGGGGCCCTGCCGCCCGGCGAGTGGTGGGTCGTGGATCCGGCCGAAGGGAACGTCAACCACCTGCACGGCCTGCCGGAGTGGGCGGTGACAGCCACCCTCGTGCGTGATAACCAGCCGGTGATCACCGCGGTCCACCTGCCGTTGACGGGCGAGACCTACACCGCGCTCACCGGCGCGGGCGCCTACCTCGACGGCCGGCCGCTGCACGTCTCACAGACCGCGGACCTCGGACTGAGCATGGTGGCCACCAGCCAGGCCCGGCCGGACGAGGACGAGACGGTCGTGCGGCGCGTCGGCTCCTCGATCACCGCGATGCTCTTCGACGCGCTGGTCGTCCGCACCGCAGTGCCCGCCACCCTGCACTTGCTGAACGTGGCCGCCGGCCGGATCGACGCCTTCTGGCAGTTCGCCGGCGCCCGCGCGGACCTGCTGCCCGGGGCTCTGCTCGTCACCGAGGCCGGCGGACAGATCTCCGACGCCGAGGGCCGCCCCTGGACGCCGCAGAGCGAGAGCTTCCTCGCCGCCGCGCCCGGCGTCCACGCCGAGGCCGTCGCCACGCTCTCACGCTGACCGCACACCACAACCTGCACGCACGGAAGGACCAGATCATCATGACCACGATCGCAGTTCTCGGAAACGGCCGCGTTGGCGGCAACCTGGCCACAGCCCTCACCCGGGCAGGACATGAGGTGACCGTGGCGGACCGCACGCCGGGCGCCGCCGCCGACGCTGCCCGGACAGCCCAGATCGTCATCAACGCCACCCCGGGCGCTGGCACCCTGGACCGCCTCGTCGCCCTGCGCGAGGAACTGCGCGACAAGATCCTCGTCGACGTCTCCAACGCCACCGTCGACGGACCGGACGGACTGCCCGCCGACCTGATCTACCCCGGTTCGAGCCTCGCCGAGCAACTCCAGGAAGCACTCCCCGAAACGCGCGTGGTCAAGACACTCAACACCATGCTCTTCCCGGTGATGACCGCGCCAGCCACGCTCACCCAGGCACCCGACGCCTTCCTCTCCGGCGAGGACCCACAGGCCAAGCAGACCGTCCGTGAACTGCTCATCAACCTTGGCTGGAGCAAGGAGTGGATCACTGATCTCGGCGGGATCCAGACCGCCCGCGCCACGGAGGCCGCGATACTGTTCGTGCCGCACGTGATTCGGTCCAGCGGATTCGTGCCCTTCGCGATCTCGATCGCCCGCTGATCCGCACAGTGCACCGCCCCCGGCGGGCCCGCACGGACCTGTCAGGCGTGACCGTCATGGACTCCGTCTGCCTCAACATGCCGCTCCGCCTGCGCTCCCGCGCCGAGGCTGAGGGCAGCGTCCTGACTGTCTGCCACCGCCCGTAGCGTTCCGGCAGGTCACGCCACGGAGCACCGGTCCGCAACCGCACAGCATCCCGTTGATCACCTGCCGGTGATCCCGCCACGGCCGTCCACGCCCATCAACGCCAGGTAACAGGGGTGCTAGCCGCGCCCACGCCACATCCGTCAGCTCGCCACGACCCACCCCAAGATCAATGATCGGGCTGTTCACCACTGGGTTCGCACGCGGGGGCAGGAACGAACAAACTCAACCGGTACGTGGTCGACTGCATCAGGCGTCCACAGAAGGTGTCGACCCGAGTCATACCCCAGTCGATCCGCTCCGGCCCGGCACGCAGACGACGCAGGTGAGCGTGCCACTCCGACTCATCCTGCGTCTCGAAGAGCACCACCCAGCGGCCTGCATCGAGGCCATTGCGAACCGCAACTTGCTGCTGACGTCTTCTCTTTCGCTGCCCTGGCACCGGCTCAGCATCACTGGCTCGACACCACCGAGGCAAGGCCATTGATCACGATCGCCAGACAGTCGGATGGCGATCATTTGTCAGACAAGACCTAGTGACCTGGGTCAGAGACTCGTCGGCAGTAGGCGGCGACTTTGTCGAGGATCTCGTCGGCTGACTTCCTCCAGACGAACGGTCTGGGTTGCTCGTTCCAGTCGGCGAGCCAGGCCCGGATGTCGCGTTCGGGGGCTTGGGCGGAGCGGTGGACGCCGCACTTGAGCCTTTTCTGGGTCAGCCCGGCGAACCACCGCTCGACCAGGTTCAGCCTGGACACGCTGGTCGGCGTGAAGTGCAGGTGGAACCGCGGGTAGGCCAGCAGCCACCGCTTGATGTCGGGCGTCTTGTGGGTCGCGAAGTTGTCCAGGATGAGATGAACCTGCAGATCAGCCGGGACTTCCTTGTCCACATTCGCGAGGAATCTCTTGAACTCCGCTGCCCGGTGGCGGCGGTGGAGGGAGCCGATGACCTTGCCGGTGGCGGCCTCGAGGGCGGCGAAGAGGGTCGTGGTGCCGGCCCGGACGTAGTCGTGGCTGCGGCGTTCGGGAACGCCGGGCACCATCGCCAGAACCGGCTGAGACCGGTCCAGTGCCTGGATTGTTCCAGAAGAAGGAAGACGGCGCGCCGTCAAGGTGCTCTTCACCCCATAGAGCAGACCAGCCCGCGCTGCGCAGCGTGCCTGCCGAGCGCGATGCGGCCCCCGACACGCCGATCACATCCTGGAGAGCATTGAGGAACACCACGCCGTCGTGTGGATGCTCTCCGAGCTCAAGGACTTGGATCCCTCCGACGAGCGCTTCAAAGCCAAGATGAGCGTCCTGATGGAGAACGTGCGCCATCACGTCGAGCAGGAGGAAAAGGAGTGGTTCCCCGACGTCCGCGAGGCCATGGGACGCAATCGGCTCACCGAGGCCGGGGAGCAGCTGGAGGCCGGGAAGAGCAAGGCTCCCCGCAAGCCTCTCGCGGTGCCGAGCGCAGCCAGCAAGTGACGACCGTTGCCCCGTCCTGGGGCATGCGGTTCGGCGCTGGCCCGGCCCTGATGGCCTCTGGCCGCAGCCGCTGGGGTGCTGTGCGCGTGCGGGGCCACCGAACCTCGCTGGACGGCGCGCGCCGAGCGGCCACCGCCTTCGAGGAGACGCTCGCCCGTGCCGACTTCGCCAGGGCAGAGGACAGGCCGCGGGCCCAGGAGCGCAGCTTCCCGATCCCGCCCATCGCCGTCACCTGCACCGCCGCCAGAACCGCACGGCGCCGGGACCCCCATCCTGACGGACGTGTTCCATGACGCGGGCTTACGTCTTTCACAGGACGGTCACCCTCGCCGCGATCAGGCTGTGCCTCCGGTGTTGTCCTCGGCTTCAGGGAGGGAGCGGCCCTTCATGGCCCCCACGACCACGGAAGCCCAAGGAGCCGGTGTGCCCGCCCGCACCTGCGTGAACCAATCGGGCTGCGTGCCGCGTCCTCCTGATGCGCGGCTCGTGCCGGGTGGGCTCTGCGCGAGGGAGAGCAGGGGACGTATGACGGGTGAAACGATCGGCCTCGGGCTGGCCGTATTGGTGGGCCTGGTGAGTCTGTGGGCCGGTGCGCGGGAGGCACGGCTGCAGATGCGGCTGAGTCGGCACGGGCTGCATGCGGAGGGGGTGGTGGTGGACCAGGAGCATCAGCCGGGGGACGATTGTTCAACGCCCGTCATCGAGTTCACCGACCGGCAGGGCCGACCCGTCAGATTCCGGCCCGTCGCGACGGGGCTGGGACTGGGACTGGCCCTCGGAGCCAACGTGCCGGTCGTCTACCTACCCGAAAAGCCGGAAAGCGCAAGGGTATTCACCCGGAAGCACCGCCCATCTCTGATCGTCGGCCTGTTCGCCGGAGCCATGATCTTCCTCGGCGTCGTGGCTGGGGTCGTGCTCACGCGCTGAGCTTGCCCTCTCCTCCGCGGCCCGCAGTTCCGTAGGTGACAACAAGCCGGCAACTGCTGCCTGTCATGCCTACGATGCAGGGCAGGGTTCTTTCCTTGCCGCAGCGGCGCGAAGTGGGCCTCGATCGGGTTGGCCCAGGAGGCGTAGGCTCGGGGTGAAGCACAACTCGACGCGATTCTTCTTCGCCCAGCGGCGGATCGTCTCGCCCTTTTGGGCGGACAGGTTGTCCAGGATCACGTAGATGGGTGCGCCGTCGGGACGGGCCGCCCGGATCGACTTCAGCGCGGTCAGGGTGTTCGCGGCGCCCTTCTTGCGGCGGTTATGCCCCAGAGAGTGTCGTCGCCGACTGAGTAGCAGCCGTGGAAGTACCTGACGCCGTTGGTGCGGTGGTACGTGGCCGGGTGCCATTCGGGGTGGCCGACGGCGGCCCAGCCCGAGCCCATCGTGGGGCGAATGCCGAGGGGGCCGAACTCGTCGAAGGCGAAGACCCGGTCCGGGAAGAGGTCCAAGACCTCCTCGATCCGGTACAGCTTGGCGTCGCGGTCGGGGTCCGGGGACTCCTTCCATGTCTTGGTGCCCAGCTGGGCGATCACCGGGACGCGGTTCCCGCCAGCTGAGGCAAGGAGCATCGTCGCGCGGCGGTAGCGCACGGAGTTGGTGCTGCCCCGGCGCACGACGTCCGACGGCTCGTAGCCCTTGCTGATCTCCGCGTAGGAGACCTCCGCGCCGTCCAGCTCGCAGATCTTCTTACAGCGGATCGGGCTCATGTCCGCGGTGTGGACCTGCCGGAACCGCACACTGCGATCCTCGGACGCAGGCAGCATCTTCACCGGGATCGTCACCAGCCCGAAGCTGATCGCACCGGACCACACGGGGCTCCCGACCGTCGCTCCGTCACCGCTACCGACATCAGCCGCCGCCGTTGTGCCTGCCATGAACAATGACACCTTCGAGGCGCCCGGACTGATCCGGATCGACATCACCGCACGCACGACGGACGCCGCCGCCCTCGTGGTCGAACAACTCGGTGGACTCTGACTGACAAGCACCTCCACACCAACCCAGACACCCGTCCGGACGTCTCCCACCTCCCCGAAGAAGGGCGGCTACGCCTTCCCCGCCTGGAAGCACCTCAGCGATGATTGGGCCTGTCCGATGGGATGAATGCGCTGAGCTCGGCTGAGGTTGACGAGGGGTGCCGCCGGGGTCTGCAGCCCCCGGCAGGCGGATCCGCCGGTCAGCTCAGCCGGGCGTCAGCGTAGAAGACCATCGCATCTCGCTGGTAGTCAGCCAGCCCGTCGGCGATCTTGTTGAAGTTCGCGCGGAACTGGGGGTCATCGACGAAGTGCTGGCCCATGCCCTTGTAAGCGGCCGCGTTCGGTGTCCAGAACCGGCACACGGACTGGTAATGGGCGTCCACCGCGGCCTGCACAGCTGGGTCGGCAACCGGTGTGCCGGCCGCCATGAACTCCGCCATGCGGATCATCTGCGACGTCGCCTCGCGCTGCCAGTGCTCCGTGTCCTCGGCGGTCATCATCTCGACGGCTCGCCGGGACTGCTCCCACGCCTGCGGCCACCGCTCCCGGACCTCGGCATCGTTCTCGAAGCTGGGGGGCTCGAAGCCCTCGAACAGGTTCTCCGGCCTGTTGATCTTCACCATGTCGTTGTTGTCTTTGCCTTCCTCCAGTTCGGCGATGGTGCGGCCGACCGTGTGGGCGAGCGTCTCCAGCCGGTCCCGTTCCGCGAGCAGCCGTTGGTGGTGCTCGCGGAGTACGGCCACCTGGTCTACCTGGCTCTCCAGGACCGCCCGGATCTCGCGCAGCCCCACGTCCAGCTCACGCATCAGCAGGATCTGCTGCAACCGCAGCAGATCGGCCTCCTCGTAGTAGCGGTGCCCGTTGCTTCCGATCCATGCCGGCGGCAGCAAGCCGACCTCGTCGTAGTGCCGCAGTGTTCGGGACGTCACCCCGGACATCCGGGCCACGTCCGCGATCGACCAGGCCATTGCCCTACCTTCCATCGCCGGGCCGGTCTCTCCGGCCCACAGAAGACCGTAGGAGTTGACGCAGCGGAAAGCGCAAGCCGGAAATGGCGGCAGGCACCCGGTCATGCACGGTCTTCCACGCGCCGAACCGTCGGCTTTCGCGGTCCTTCTGCATCGCCGCGTCCGTCGTCTGGTGCTTCTTCGACACGTACTCTCCCGGGTGATCGCAGCTTCCGTCGTGGAGGTGGACGCAGGGGCATCGAAGTGGATTGCGCAAGCGAGTGTTGTCGCGCATCGGGGTTTCCGGCCGGCCGACGGAACAGGGTGGGGTGCGTCCTGGGCGACCGGGCTGCACCTGACTGTGGGTGGGGACTGGGCTCGGCCGCGACGCCCGCACCGGCACCCACCCGGGCTGGTACGCAACCCGCCTTGCATAGGATCCCAGGATGGCAATCACTGGTGATCGTCATCATCCTCGAAGACCAGCTCGAAGAAGCTCAGCGCATCAACACCGAGTACCGCCACGCCGCCGAAACAGGAAAGCCCACGGCCCCGGACTGAGGCGGCCCCCTTCGCCGGGCAGCGGCGGGCCTGCGCACCACTATCGGCCAGAGGGCTAGAGTCTCCCCTGGTGACAGGGCGTGTGGGCGTGTAACGTCTGCGTTAGCTGTCGTGGTTCGGAAGTTCCCCTTTGCCCACGCCTTCGGTGTGGGTGTTTTGCTGTGGTGCCGCAGGGACCAGGGCGATCACCTCCGTCCTCCACATACGTGGCGGGCGTTCATCGACTGGAAGGCTGAGACATGGCTACGGGAACTGTGAAGTGGTTCAACGCGGAGAAGGGCTTCGGCTTCATCGCCCAGGAAGGTGGCGGCCCGGATGTGTTCGCCCACTACTCGGCGATCAACTCCTCGGGCTTCCGTGAGCTCCAGGAGGGCCAGGCCGTGACTTTCGACGTCACTCAGGGCCCCAAGGGCCCCCAGGCGGAGAACATCACCCCGGCCTGACCGCCACCCCGTCGCCGCCGACAGAGCGGCGACCCGGACAACCCACGGGCCACTTCGCTCCCTCGGGCGGCTGGGCTCTTCGACGGCTCGTGCCGGAGACCGCGCAGGACAGGCCCCGGCCCCCGTCAACTCGGGACGCAGTACAGCTGGGGCCGCCCCATACAGCAGCCGCCCACTCCGACCTGAGGGCGGCGGGGCTGAGTTCTGCGGCCGCTGGTACCGATGGTGACCTGGCCGTCGCACCACGCCCCTTGGGGCCCTACCAGTGTCGGTGGGGCCCCAAGGCGCGTCTGAAAGAGGCACAGACGGGGCTGAAACTGACGGTGTCTCAAAGCGACTGTGGGGTACGCGCAAGGTGGCCGGGGGTGGGACGGGCTACGCGCACGGAACCTGCGCCCCTTCCTGCCGCGTCACCGCCCCCGGCCGGCCTTCAACCATTCCCGACGCGGTCACAGATGCGGGGCCTCCCCGAAGCCACGGCCGTGCGGACCCGCTCCCAGGCGCTGGTTGCGCTCTCTTCCGGGGCGAGGGTGCCGTTTCGGTTTGTCGGCGGGGCCTGAAACGATCTCCTTTGCGATGGCCACCAGCAGACGGTGTGGAGGATATCGACCGCGATTGCTCCACGGCTTCGTCGTCGCCGGCATCAACCGTTTCCGCGATGCCCTCACCGCCGACCCCACCCTGCCTGTCGACAAACGATGTCGCTGAGTGAACGTAGCCGAGCCAGAGCCAGCGCCCGGCGGTCACGATCCTTCTCAGCCACAGCCGCCAGTGACCTGAACGGCAATGTCATGTCTTCGCAGGGAGGAACGGATGTGGGGCCGGGAGGCCAGCGGCCCCATTGCAGGACTGCGAAGAGCACGGGAATCGGGGGCCGCGGCCGGGGCGTTGTTGGATACATGGGTGATGCATCCCGATACGGCCATGACGAGCGTAGTGCGTCCACCTCGGCTACCGCCCTCGCGCGTCTCGCGGCCGACCGCGCCGACACTCTCGAACTGATGGCTGCGCTGGCCCGCGACTTCGACGCGATCGTTGCGGCGAACGCCCTGGTGGCGGTCGACGACGAGCACGACCCCGACGGGGGCAGCACGGCCTTCGAGCGGGCCCACGTGGCTGCCCTGATGGCGCGGGCGCGCGAGCACCTGGAAGAACTGGATCAGGCGCTGGGACGCCTCGAACGTGGTGAGTACGGGCGGTGCGAAAACTGCGGTAGAACGATCCCGCCCGAGCGCCTGGAGGTCCGGCCGGCGGCGACCACCTGTGTCCGATGCGCCCCGACCGACCGGCGCCGACCGCCGCGCTCCGCCTGAGTCCGTCCTTGGCGGTTGGCGGAGTTCCGGTTATCCACAAGCATCCGACAGATCACGACGCTGAACCCCGCCCATACCCAGACCAAAGAGCCACCAACGAGCCAGTCACATGATCGGCCGGACAGCTCCTCATAGAACTCGGCCGGCCTGTGCGACCCGGACGATTTTGCCTAAGAGCCCGTGTGCAGCCGCTGGCGAGGGGCTGGGGGACGGGGCGTGGCATAAGTGTGGCGCTGCCCTGGCCCCTGGGGCGTGTTGAGGGCGGGGCAGCCGGGCCGTCCCTACGGTGCTCGTGATTCCCTCGCCTCTGGAGACACCATGAGAATCGTTGCGAGAGCGGGCGGTGCCTGCGCTCTGTTGGCCTTGGGCCTCGTCGTCGTACCGGCCACGTCCGCGCAGGCCGACCCTTTCAGGTCGTCCAACGCCATCGCCTGTGTTGCCGCGGCTCTCAAGGACGCCATCGACGCCGCCAACACCGCTGGGGGCGGCACCATCCGGCTGGCCCCCAGGTGTACCTACACGCTCACCGCGGTGGACAACACCGGCCCCAGCGGCGACCCCAACGGCCTGCCGCTGATCACCACCCCCATCACTCTCATCGGCGGCCCAGACACCGTCATCGAACGCTCCGCCACCGCACCCGAGTTCCGCATCTTCGAGGTCACCGGTCCCGCTGGGGCCCTGACCCTCGATGGCACAGGGCGCGAACGGCAATACGACAACGGCCGGGACCATTACCCGGGCAGGGACCACCGCCCGGGCCGCGGTGACGGCTGGGACGACGGCCGTGACCACCGCCCCGGCAGGGGCGACGGTGACGGCTGGGGCCTGGCAACCGCGCTCCTCAGCGGCTTGGACAGCTACGACCGCGACCGCAGTTGCCGGGACGGCTCGGGGCTGACCGTCCGCGGCGGCAGCAGCACAGACGACGGGGGCGCCGTCTTCGTCGACGACGACCGCAGCCTCACCCTTGAATGCACCACCCTGACCGGCAATCACGCCGACACCGACGGCGGCGCAATCAAGGCGCTGAACAGCGCCAGCATCACCACCACCTCCAGCCGAATCAACAGCAACACCGCTACCCGCAACGGCGGCGGCATCAGCATCGTTCTCACCCTCGAGGACGGCGCCTTCAGCATGAGCCTGAAGAACAGCGAAGTGAACGACAACACCGCCGACGGTGACGGCGGCGGCATCAGTACCACTGCCGGCATTGACGGCCAGGGCACCGTCAACATCAGCCTGAGGAACACCAAGGTCAACGGCAACACCGCCGACGACGGCAGCGGCATCAACACCGTTGCCGGCATCCAAGACGGCGGCACCTTCAGCATGAACCTGAAAAGCAGCGAAGTCAGCGACAACACCGCCGTCGACGACGGCGGCGGCATGTTCACCGTCGTCGGCGTCATCGACGGCACCTTCACCACGAACCTGGCGGACACCAAGGTCAACGCAAACACCGCCGGCGGTAACGGCGGCGGCATCAACACCTCCGCCGGCGTCGAGGACGGTGGAACCGTCAGCACCAATCTGAAGAACAGCGAAGTGAACAACAACACCGCCGGCGAGGACGGCGGTGGCTTGTACACCGTCGCCAGCGCCCAAAGCGGCAGCACTTTCCACACCAGCCTCGAGGGCACCGAGGTGAACAACAACACGGCCAGCGACGGCGACGGCGGCGGCCTGTACACCCTCGCTGCCTCCGACATTGGCAGCACCCTCGGCATCCGCCTCGAGGACTCCGAAGTGAACGACAACACCGCCGTCGGCGATGGCGGTGGCGTGTTCAACCTCACCAGCAACGGCGTCCTCGATATCGACAGCACCACCCTGACGGGCAACCAGGCGGGGTCCCTGGGCGGCGGCCTGTTCCACGACAGCGGAACTGCCACGCTGACCGATTCCACAGTCACCCTCAACCAGGCCACCGACGGCGGCGGCATCTACGAAGCCGGAGGCGACGTCATCCTCAACCAGACCGCCGTCATGAACAACATCCCCAACAACTGCGCACCGCCCGGTGCCGTACCCGGCTGCGTCGGCTGACGCCGCCGCACTCCTGACCGGATCCCCCCACCCCGGCCGGTACGGGCTGCCTCCAGGCCGCCCGTGCCGGCCGAGCTGCACCTCCCGCAAAGTCGCCAGGCGTGGGCCCGGCACCGACGAGGCACCGTAGCGTCAGTGGTTCCATGACCTCAGCAATTCCGCCCATGCGAAATGCGAGCGTGAACCACGGATGTACGCGATTGAGATCTACTGCGGGCAGGCCTGGGTCTCTGGGCGTCACACCACCGACTGCTGCAAGGGCTGGACGACAGATGTGTGATTCGTGTCGTGCCGATGGCGGGCCGTATTGAGCGGGTCCGAGAAGGAGCCTGGCTAAGCGCTGTCCGGGCGATCACGGCCAAGGCGACGTCACGCTTCTTCGACTGCTGGCCCTGTGGCAGCAGACCGCCTCCGTGGCAGGAGAGCAGGTCTTCGAGATGCGACCGACGCGATTCAGGCGAAACTGGTGAGTAGGACCGGCATCGAGGGAGGGTGCCGGGCCGCCCAGGAGCGGAAATTCTCGAACTGTAGGCGGCCGGTCCTGCCCGAACGAGCAGGGCCAGGTGCCCCCTACGTTCCGCTCCCGAAATCGGCCCCAGCGCGATCGCTGGCCCATTGACAGCGGTGGTGCGCTGCGGGCCGGGCGATTCCTGAGGGAACGATGAAGGTGACGTGCATGGATGATCAGACCAAGATGGCTCTCGCCGCGGCCATAGCCGGCGGATACGTACTGGGCCGTACGAAGAAGGGCAAGCTCGCCCTGAGCGTGGGGACGTATCTGGCGGGCCGGCGGTTCGGTCTCGAGCCGCGACAGCTCGCTGCCGAGGGAATGCGCAGGCTGGGGCAGATCCCGCAGGTCGCCGAACTACAGGACCAGCTGAAAGGTGAGTTCCTCGACGCGGGCCGTAAGGCAGTGACAGCTGCTGCGACCCGCGGCATGGGCACTCTCGCGGAAACGCTACGTGACCGGACTGCCGACCTCGGCAAGCAGGAAGAGGAAGAGCCGGACGAGGAGTTCGAGGAAGAAGAGGAGTCGGAACCCGACCGCCGGCAGCGGAGAAGCTCCCGGAAGCAGGATCGACCTGAGAGGGGTACCTCGTCCAGGCGTGAGAGAAGCCCGTCTGCTCGGAGGAAGAAGACCTCCGCGACGAAGCCGACAGCGAGGAAGGCAGCCCCTGCCAAGGCGTCAGCCACCAGTAAGCGTTCTTCCGGGCAGGCCGGACAAACGGCGTCTTCAGGCCGGGCGGCGAAGAAGGCGTCCAAGCGCCCCGACCGTCGGAGGTAGCCATCATGGCCGCGAAGGATACGAAGCAGCCGGAGCGGGACTCGGGGGTGGGGGGGCTGGGTGAAGCCCTTTCGGGGTTCCTCGGGGCACAGGTCGAGCGGCTTGCGGAGAAGGCCGGTGACAAGCTCACGGACGTCACTGATCAACTCACCGACGTCGCCGACAACGGCGGGTCACTGCTCAAGGTCGGCTCGCGGATCCTCGGGGGCGAGTCTCCCGTGAAGGCTTTTTTGTCCGAGAAGGCCACAGGCATCAAGGACAGCGTCGTCGACAAGGCCAAGGAGGTCTTTGGCGGCGGCAAGGGCAAGTCCGGTAGCAGTGGCAAGAGTATGAACATCATCGAGGTCCTCGACGTGGGTGTGCCGCTTCGCACGGCCTACGACTACTGGTCCCAGTACGAGGAGTTCAGCAGCTTCACCAAGGGCGTTCACGGCGTCTCGAAGAACGACGAGATGACCAGTGACTGGAAGGTCAAGGTCGGCCTATCCTCGCGCAGCTTCAAGGCGACCGTTCAGGAGCAGATACCGGACGATCGGATCGTTTGGACTTCCGAAGGTGCGAAGGGGTCGACCAAGGGCGCTGTCAGTTTCCACGAACTCACGCCGACACTGACGCGCATCGTCCTGGTTGTGGAGTACTACCCGTCCGGGTTCTTCGAGAAAACCGGCAATCTGTGGCGGGTGCAGGGCCGCCGAATGAGGCTGGACTTCAAGCATTTCCAGAGGTACGTCACTTTCGCGGAGGAAGAGCCCGAAGGCTGGCGCGGTGAAATTCGGGACGGCGAAGTCGTCATGTCGCACGAAGAGGCGCTGGAAGAGGAGGAAGCGCAGGCCGAGTACTCCGAGAGTGACGACGAGTACGACGACGAGGGCGCGGACGAGGAAGAGGAAGAGGACGCGGAGGAAGACGAAGAAGGCGAATGGGACGACGAGGAAGCCGATGACGACCGGGAGAAATGATCCCGGGGAGCCGCTCAGGCCTGGTGGCGAGCGTCCCGGATCGGGGCCCCGGCTTCATGGAGACTCTTGAGGGCTTGCCGGTAGGAGGCGACAAGACCGGTCTCTGTGTAGGGGATGTCGAGTTCCTTGCAGTACCGGCGGACGATGGGGCACGCGAGGCGTAGTTGCGGGGTGGGCATGCTGGGGAACAGATGGTGCTCGATCTGGTGGTTGAGACCGCCGAGTGCCACGTCCGTGAACCGTCCGCCCCGTACGTTCCGCGAGGTGAGCACCTGACGGTGAAGGAAGTCGGGCCGGTCCCCGCCGGTCAGAATGGGCATGCCTTTGTGGTTCGGCGCGAAGATGGAGCCGAGGTAGATGCCGAACAGGCACTGGTGAACGGCGAGGAAGGCGATCGCCATACCGGGCGGCAGTACCAGGAACAGTGCACTGAGATAGAGCCCGAAGTGGGCGAAGAGCAGGGTTCCTTCTTGAGCGCGGTTCCTCATCGACCGCTTAGCCAGGGACTTCACCCCCATCACATGCAGGTTGAACCCCTCCAGCGTGAGCAGAGGAAAGAAGAGGCACGCCTGCGAGCGCCCGATCAGCCTAGGAAGTCCCTTCGCCGCGCGGGCCTGGCGCTGCGACCAGACCAGCACGTCGGGGATGAGGTCGGGGTCGAGCGTTTCGTGGTTCGGATTGGCGTGGTGGCGTGTGTGCTTGTCCTGCCACCAGCCGTAGCCCATCCCAATGCCCGCGTTCCCGGCAATTCTGCCGAATCGTTCGCTTGCCTTGCGGAGCCGGAACACCTGCCTGTGGGCCACGTCGTGGGCGAGGAGGGCGACCTGGCCGAAAACGACAGCGAGGAAAGTAGCTATGGCCAATGACCACCAGTTGGAGCCGACGAGTGCGAAAGCGGTCCAGCCGCCCGCGTAGAGCGCTGCCACCGCCGTGATGCGGACCGTGTAGTAGCCGGGCCGACGACGCATGAGCCCGGCTTCGGCGACATCCCTCGACAGCCTGGCGAAGTCACTGCCGGGTGCCTGCGGGCACGGGAGACGTACCGGCGTATGAGTTGCCATCCGTAACCAGGCATTCCGTCAGCTGGGACTGTGGCTCGGTGGGACGGTTTCACAGCGTGACTTAGCAAAACCTCACCGATACTGGCGCCCGATTCGTGCCGCCGGGAACGTGTGCCGGCGGCGCGCATCGAGCGCTTTGGCCGCACCGGCTACGCGTCCCCTACCAGTAATGCCGTCGGCCGCCGACCGCGTGCCCGACCGCCCCCAGAATCCACAGGAGAACCCCGATCGCGACCAGGATGATTCCGATGGTCCAGAGAATACTGATGCCGGCCAAGAAGCCGATAATGAGCAGAATAACTCCGAGGATGATCATTGCGACCTCCGGTGACGACACCCTTATCTACGGCCGCCCCCTCTTCTGACAGCTCCCCGGCCTCGTGTCCGGTAAACCCCCGGGTCCCGCTCATGGCGCCATTCGCCCAGGGCGCACGACACGGTGCCATTTGCTGGACAAGCCCCCACTACGCCTGCCTCGGCGCAGGTCCGTCTCCAAGCAGCCACTCCCCAAGACCGCTCCCGCGGCTCTCACCCTGCGGCAACGGGCCGCCGGCACGGTCTTGCTCGCCCCGACCACTGGCACGTCCGCACCCGCCGGCACCCGGAAGGGCCCCTCACCACCAAGGGGTCAGCGGCGCACGCCCCGCACACGCACAGCACCACCCGAGGGCGGAGAAGGATCGCGAAGGGCATCGTGACCGTGCTGCGTACTCTGGGCAATGGGCGAACGGAAACCTGGCTCAGAGCCTCGGCACCGTGGCCGAACGCCACCGCGTTGAGCACAACATCCACCACGTCGCATCCGACCTGGAGAGATGGCCCATCGAGCACACACAGCGTCTGGCGGGCTTCGCCCATGCCCGCAGACTGGACCTCACCGGGGGCCGCTGGCCCTCTGTGTCTTGGTCCCTCTCTGGCAGCAGACCGACGAGACCGGCAGGCACCGCCCCGAACCGGGCCTCCTACTGGTGCAGGACCTTTCGCGCTCCACCTCGGCGCAACAGAAGTCTCCCTCGTGTGGGAGGCACCGGCCCGAGCCCCACAAGCCACGTCGGCCCTCGTCGTCGGCCCAGTCGGTGCCGGTGAGGCGGTCGCGCAGGTCGTCGAGGCGGTATTCGTCCCGGCTGTCGGGCCCGCTGCCCTGTACGCCGCAGCCAACGGATCGGTCTACGACGTACCGGCCGCCTGCCTCCGTTCGAAAGTCAATCAGGGGTTTGCCGACCCGCTCCACGGACAGATGGAGCCCCCGGAGTCGAAACCGGGATGCGCGGGCACCCCGACGAGCACCTATGGAGGGCGACCATGCTTGAGCACATGTGGCACTACGCGCCGACAGCGGGCCACACCCCCGATGCCGATCTGACCGGCTATGCGGTGGAGGCGGCGGACGGACACATCGGCAAGGTCGACAAGCACTCCAGCGACGTCGGATCGCAGTACATCATCGTCGACACCGGCGTATGGATCTTCGGCAAGGAGGTCCTGCTCCCGGCAGCGACGATCACCGCCATTGACCACGAGGCGAGGAACATCAGCGTCGCCCGCTCCAAGGAGCAGATCAAGAGCGCACCGGAATTCGACAAGAACAAGCACCTGGGCGACCGGGCCTACCGAGACCAGATCAGCGGCCACTACGCAACCGGCGGACCCGGACACTGACCCCACCAGCTGACTTCGCAGGCGGTGCCGATGCAACTTTGCCGAGCACCAGTGGGAGAAGCGGCCGCGTTCCTGCCAACTTGACCGGTCCTGAAGGGCCGGGTTGGGAGGCAGCGCCCAGCTGGGTGGGCTCCTCCGTCCAGACACCCTTTTTGGGGTGGCAGGGACGCGTGAATCGCCCCGCCTTTGTCATGCGCTCCACCACCGCCGGCAGTGGCCGCGGTCGCTGGTACCGGTGGTGAGCTGAGTCAGTGCACACACCTTCGCAGGGCTCGACCATGGTTGGTCGAGCCCTGCGACGTGTTCCTGCCGGCGGGGCACTGGCTGCATCCGCTTGGGGCGAAGACATGCAAGAGGTGGATGGCGGGACGAGGAAGGAACCCGCGCATTCTCCTGTCGTGCCCCGCCCCCGGCCACGTCCAAGCCGACCATTCAACGGTCACGTTTCCGGAGGTGAGGTGTACGCATTCAGCCCAACAGACCTCTTCGGAGCACCCTGCGAAGCCGCTACTCCGTCTGGTTGAACGGCTGGACTCGCGCGTGTCTTGTATCGCCGCTGGCGGCTCGGGCGTAGCGGACGCGTCAAGATTGATGCCCGCGGCCAACACCGCACCGCAGGCTACTTCGACAGGAGACGTACGTGCGCGTCGGGCGGTGGGCTGGACGGCGAGACCGACCGAGGACGCCCATGACGCAGACGCCGTGCGGCCCCGACGGCAAGGACAACTGGGCTCACCGGGTGCACACACTCCCGCTTCCCCATCGCAGTCGCTGTGAACGGGAGCGGGACGCCGTCGCCGTTGGGTGCTCGAAACGGCCTATTGCGGCGGCACGTCCGTGCACAAGCATGCGGCAGCTCGACCCGCTCTCCGCCCTGACCGAAGTCCGCCGACAGGTGCGCGATGAGGTGACACTCCGCCATGAGCCACATCCAGCTGGGCCACTGGGGTGAGCCCACCCCACGGGCGACCGCACGCAGGGCAGAGATGTGCGCATCCGTGTGAGGGCACTCAGCGGACGGGCGGGGTGTGCAGGTGAGCGAGAGCGAGAGAGGGGTGCGCATGCTTGGACTGCGGCCCACGGTGGCCGAACCGGCGGGCCCGGAGGATTCCGCGCTGACCGCCCTGGGGGCCATAAACGCCGTGGACGTCATCCTCAAACGGGTGCTCGATGTCCGATTGCGGCAGGCCCACGAGGCGGATCCGGTGTTCGCCGACGGGATGGCAGACCGCGTGGCCGCGTTCGTACTGCGCGGTGGCAAGCGGTTGCGTACGGCATTCGCGTGGTGCGGATGGCGGGCCGCGGGTGGGTCGGGCGACACCGAGGGCATCCTGCACATGGGGGCCGCCCTTGAGCTGCTCCAGGCATGCGCCCTCATACACGACGACGTGATGGACGGATCACTGCTGCGCCGGGGTGCTCCGGCGATGCACGTCGAGATGGCCCGCAGGCACTCGGCAGCGCGGATGGCCGGATCCGCTGAGTCGTTCGGAACTTCCGCTGCGGTGCTCGCCGGTGACCTGGCGTTGGCTTGGGCGGACGATCTGCTGACGGAGACGGCACTCGGTTCGCCGCAAGGCTCGAGGCTGTACGGCGAGTGGCGAGCCATGCGGACCGAGATGGTCGCCGGGCAGTACCGCGACCTCCACGCGCAGGCAAGCGGCTCGTCCGGCGTCGACGAGGCTCTGACCACAGCCATCCTCAAGAGCGCCTTGTACACGGTCGCGCGGCCGATGGCGCTGGGCGCGTCGCTGACCGGCGCGGACGAAGCCACTCTCGGCGCGCTGCGTGCCGCCGGCCGGTGCGCGGGGCTGGCCTTCCAGCTTCGTGACGACCTTTGCGGGGCCTTCGGCGACCCGGCGCTGACAGGGAAACCAGCCGGTGACGACCTTCGCTCACGCAAGCTCACGTATCTTCTCGCCGTCGGTCTCCGGCTCGCCGACGCCACCGGAGCCCAGGACGCCGCCGTGCTCGCCCCTGGTGGGGACGCACGCTCGGAGCACGCCGTCGAGCGGATGCGGACGGCGCTCGAACGGACGGGAGCCCGGGCCGAGGTGGAGACGAAGATCGCAGAGCTGGCGACCAGCAGTCTGCGGCATTTCGAGGCCGTCGGCGCCGAGCCCGCCGTGCGGCGGGAGTTCGCCGCACTGGTCGAGCGGGCGGCTGGTACGGCCCCTCAGGACTCCGGGGAGCTCGTGTGAGAACAGTGACGGGACGGACCGATCATGTCGTCGTGGTGGGCGCCGGGCTGTCCGGTCTGGCGTGTGCCCTCCACCTGCTGGGCGCCGGCCGCCGGGTGACGCTCGTCGAACGGGAAGCCGGTCCGGGCGGCCGGGCCGGCCGCCTACGGCTCGGCGGGTACCAATTGGATACAGGCCCCACCGTGCTGACCATGCCGCACTTGGCCGACGAGGCGTTCGGGGCCGTCGGCGACAGCCTGTACCGTCACGTCGAGCTGACGGCCCTGCATCCCGCCTACCGGGCCGGCTTCGCGGACGGGTCCTGGCTCGACGTGCACACCGACGGTGATGCCATGGAGGCCGAGGTGCGGCGCTTCGCCGGGCCGGCCGAGGCGGCGGGCTACCGCAGACTGCGGCAGTGGCTGGAGCAGCTTTACCGGGCGCAGATGCGGCGCTTCATCGACACCAACTTCGACTCGCCCTTCCAGCTGGCGCACCCGGACCTGGCTCGTCTGGCGCTGCTCGGCGGCTTCGGGCGGCTGGACGGCCGGATCGGACGCTTCCTCTCCGACCCGCGCCTGCGCCGGGTGTTCTCATTCCAGGCTCTGTACGCCGGAGTCGCGCCTGCCAGGGCCCTCGCAGCCTACGCGGTGATCGCCTACATGGACACCGTGGCCGGCGTCTGGTTCCCCAAGGGCGGCATGTATGCGCTCCCCCGCGCGATGGCCGACGCAGCCACCGGTGCCGGTGCCGACCTCCGGTATTCGACCGAAGTGACTCTCCTGGAACGCTCGGCGGGCCGCGTGCGTGCCGTCCACCTCGCCTCAGGTGAGCGGATTCCGTGCGACGCGGTGGTGCTCACATGCGAGCTGTCCACCGCGCACAAACTCCTCGGGCGGGCGCCCTGGCGCCCGGTCCCGCTGCGTCACTCACCGTCCGCGGTGATCCTCCACGCCGGCACCGACCGTACCTGGCCCCGACTCGCCCATCACACGTTGTACTTCGGCGCCGCGTGGGAGCGCACCTTCGACGAACTGACTCGCACCGGAGCGCTGATGAGCGATCCTTCCCTGCTGATCACCCGGCCCACGACGCACGATGATTCCCTGGCGCCACCCGGACGCCACCTCCATTACGTCTTGGCGCCCTGCCCGAACACCACCGTCGGCCCCTCCGCCGCAGCCTGGAAGGGCTTGGGCCCGCGCTACCGCGACAGCCTGGTCGCCGAGCTGGAACACCGCGGTCTCGACGGGTTCGCGGACAGCATCGAAGAGGAACTCCTGGTGACCCCGCTCGACTGGACGGCACAGGGCCACGCGGCGGGCAGCCCCTTCTCCGTCTCCCACACGTTCGCCCAGACCGGCCCTTTCCGCCCACGCAACCTGGTACGCGGGCTGGACAATGCGGTACTCGCCGGCTGTGGCACCACACCCGGTGTGGGTGTCCCGACCGTGCTCATCAGCGGCAAGCTTGCCGCCGCCCGCGTCACCGGCGCCACTCGTCGCCGCCCTCAGGGCCGGCCGCGCCCGGCCACCGACAGCCTCCCGTTCGCCCCGAGCACTGCAGGTACTCATGACTCGTCGTGAACTGGACGCCGCCGGGATCACCGATCCTGGCCTGCGTGCCGCCTACACCAGGTGCCGACAGCTCAACGCCCGCCACGGACGTACCTACTTCCTGGCCACCCGTCTGCTGCCACTGGAACGCCGTTCGGCGGTTCACGCGCTGTACGGCTTCGCCCGCTGGGCCGACGACATCGTCGACGACCTGGACCGCCACCGGTCGCCCGACGAGCGCGACCGGCTGCTGAAGCGGCTCGAGAGGGATGTCGCCCACGGACTGCGTATCGGCGGCGGAGAGGCACCAGTGGTCCGGGCCTTGGCCGACACCGCCGCCCGGCACGGCATCGAGGCCACGCTGTTCGCCGATTTCCTCGCCTCGATGCGCGCCGACCTGACCGTCACGGACTACCCGACCTATGCCGATCTCAAGGACTACATGCACGGCTCGGCCGCCGTGATCGGCCTGCAGATGCTCCCCGTGCTCGGAACGGTCGTCCCCCGCGAGGAGGCGGCGCCGCACGCGGCGGCTCTCGGAGTGGCGTTCCAGCTCACCAACTTCCTGCGGGACGTGGGCGAGGACCTGGACCGCGGCCGCGTATACCTGCCCACAGATCTGCTCGCCGCCCACGGCGTGGACCGGCCGCTCTTGGAGTGGAGCCGTCTCACGAGGCGCCGCGACTCGCGGATCCGGGCGGCACTCGTCTCGGCCGAGGCCATGACCAGGGACGTGTACCGGACGGCGGAACCGGGCATCGCCATACTCGACCCGAGGGTGCGCCCCTGCATTCGCACCGCGTTCGCTCTGTACAGCGGCATCCTCGACGCGATCGCGCGGCACGACTACACCGTGCTGCATCGGCGTGCGGTGGTCTCCCGCGGCCGGCGTGCGGCCACCGCCTCGGCCGGTGTCCTGCGTGTGGCCGGTGCGCGCTGGCGCGCCGCGAGAGGTGGCACGGCACTTGAGTGGAACGGACCCGTGCAATGAATGACCGAGCGGGCAAGGCGCGATGGACATCACCGCTTCGGCGGCGCCGTGGCCCGGAGTGGGCGAAGCAGACGCCGACCTGGAGCCAGGCGCGGCCAATGCTGATCGCCGACGCGCTCAAACGGGCGTCGGCACGACCGTCCGGCAATTGGTTCGTGGTCGGCGCCTCGCGGGACGTACGCCCCAGTGGGCGACCTCTCGGCAGGACGGTGAGCGGCATCGAGATCGTAGTGTGGCGCTCGGAGACTGGCCAACCACACGCGGGCCCGGGTGCCTGCCCGCACCTCGGTGCTCCGCTGCGGGACAGCCGGGTGGTGTGCGGCAGGCTGGTGTGCCACTGGCATGGGCTGGCGCTGGACGGCTCCGCGTTCGCCGGCTGGCAGCCGTACCCCGTGTACGACGACGGAGTGCTGCTGTGGGTGAGGCTGGACGCGGTCGGCGGCGAGGAGCCCTCAGAGCAGCCGGTGGTGCCGGTGCGGCCAGCGGCGGGCAGCGGGGTGGATGCCGTGTTCACGGCGGTGGGCGTTTGCGAACCGGAGGACGTGGTGGCCAACCGGCTCGACCCGTGGCACGGGTCCTGGTACCACCCGTACTCGTTCGTCGACCTGACGGTGGTGCAGGAGCCGCAGGAATCAGAGCACGACGCCTTCGTCGTCGATGTCTCCTTCCGGGTGGCGGGTCGGCTCGTCGTCCCTGTCCGGGCAGAGTTCAGCGCCCCGGAGCCGCGGACCGTCGTCATGCATATCGCCGACGGGGAGGGTGCCTCCTCTGTGGTGGAGACGCATGCCACGCCACTGACCGGCGTGGCCGACGAACACCCGCGGACAGCTGTGGTCGAGGCGGTCGTCGCCACCTCGGAGCGGCGCGGATTCGCCCTGGCCCGCGCCGCAGCCCCCGTCCTGCGCCCGTTGATGCGGCGCGCGGCCGGGCGGTTGTGGCGTGATGACCTGGCCTACGCCGAGAGGCGCTGGATGCTGCGCAGCACCGGACGGTTCCCGGATTGACCAGGCCCTGCGAGCCTGTCCCGGTGCTCACGGCCCGCCCTACGGGGCGTCACCGGTGCCCTCGACGTCCCGCGAGCGAGCTGAGTGCCCGGAGCACGGACGAGCGGCCCGCCCGGGGAACGGTCCACAGCACTTGGCCGCGGACACCCCAGCGGGCGAGCAGGGCGTTGGCCGCGAGGAAGCCGGTGGTGGCGGCACGTTCCATCAGTGCCACCGGTAGGTCGCAGCGGAGCGCGTCACCGGCCAGCACCAGCCAGGAATGAGGGGTTCGCACGGTGGGACGCCGGTGGTGTGTGCCGACCGGGAAGAGCGGGCAGTCCGAGCGCCACTCGTGCCTGGCATCGATGATGCGAGCTTCACGGGTCTCTGAGTACACCTGCCGCAGTTGTTCGCGAAGTCCGTTCTGTGCCTTGTCCATGTCCGTAGTGGTGGCGACAGCGTAGGCGTGCAGTTCCACCACCGAACCGGTGTTCCGTGCGGCCCATCGGGCGGCCTCACCCTCGTACCGCTCCAGGACGCTGATGTTGTCCAGGTCTCCGTACCCGCTGGTGCCGAGAAAGCCGGGACGGTCAGCGCGGACCGGCCGGTCGAGCCAGAGCCGGGAAACGAGGAACGGCGGTGCACTGCGCAGGGCGGCGATGCCGTCGCGCCAGGCGGCGGTGCCCAGGCCCGGTGAGGCGGCGACGACCTGCCTCAGTCCTCCGGGGTCGAGGGCGAGCACCACCGCCTGGTGACGGTGGGCGCCGGTGTCGGTGCGTACCTCGGCTCCTCCGTCGTCGCCAGGGTGGACGCCGCGCACGGTGGTGCCGTTGCGGATGACCGCACCAAGGCGCTGGAGGTACGCACCGAGTGGTTCCCACAGTGCCTGCGGGAAGGGTTCGTTGGGTACGTCGAAGAGCAGGCCTTCTGACGAGCCGAGGAAGTAGATGTGGAACATCAGCAGCAGTTCCGCGGCGGAGAGTTCGCGCGGGTCGGCGAAGAAGCTGCGCGAGAACACCTCGAACGCCAGGTGGTGCGCGGCATCGGGGAAGCGGACCTGTTCCAGGAACCGGGTCGCGCTGAGCTGGTCGAAGCGTTCGTACACGTCCGGCACGCGCACGTCGAGGAGCGGGAGTGCCGCCCGGGCGTCCATGGTGGGAAGGTCGCGCCAGCGGAAGGTGGGGCTCAGGGCGACGAACCCCAGGGCGCTGAACGGTGGTGTGCGCGGGACGCGGGCAAAGCTGTCGACCAAGCCGCTGCTGTGCCTGAGGGGGTAGTCGGGTAGCGGGGTGAGGCGTGTCAGGGCGGGGTCGGTCCGCCTCAGCAGGCCGCGCAGGTTGTAGTACTGACGGAAGAAGGCGTGGAATCCTCGGCTCATGGTCGCGACGGAGCCGTCCGCCAGTCGGGTGCGATGGCCGGCGAGACGGCCGCCGAGGGACGCCTCCCGCTCGTAGAGGGTCACCCGGGCGCCGCGTTCGGCCAGCCCGGTGGCTGCGGCGAGGCCGGCGATTCCGCCGCCCACCACAGCGACGGACGGTGCGTCTTCGCGTGCGAAACGGTCCCTGCCTGGCGTGGGCATCAGGACCTCCGACTTGCGGTCGCGGCCGGGTCGGATGATGGCACGGTCGCCCCTGGTGCTCATCGGCCGGCGTCCGCTGTCGTGGCGGTGGCGGTGCAGGGGTGGGCGACGAACGTGTGCACGATGCCGGTCTGCCAACCCGCCACGGGAAGAGCGCGCGCATCGGTGAAGCCGGTTCGCGTCAGTCGTTCGGTGAAGGCGGGAGCGGTGTCGAAGGCGAGGACGCTGTGCCACAGGTGGTTGTACAGGGCTCGGTCACCGGTGAGGGTGCCGACCGGGATGATCACGCCCTGGCATACGGCCGACCAAAGCGCGCGATGCATAGGTGAGCTGCCGAGGGTGTACTCGTGGATGGCCAGGCGTCCATCCGGTCGCAGCAGGGCCCGCACCGTCTGGAGAACTCCGTCCGGGTCGGTGACGTTGCGGAACAGGTAGGCGGCGAAGACCGCGTCGAACGGTCCTTCACCCGACCCTGCCAGCTCTTCGGCGCTCAGGTGCAGGAAGCGCACGCGGGCAGGCCACGGCTTGGTCAGCGCACGTCGCAGCATCCCCCGGGAGGCGTCCACGGCGGTGATCCGGGCACGAGGCGCGGCCCGCAGCAGGGCCCGGGTGGAAGCGCCGGTACCGCAGCCGAGATCGAGGATGTGCAGACCCGCACCGTCCAGCGGCAGCCGGAGACGGCGCGCCGAACGCAGCAGTTCGGTGCGGTAGCCGGGGTTGAGGGCGGTGAGGCGGTCGTAGGTGCGGGACGCGTGGTCGAAGGCGCGGGCCAGGTCGTGGTCGCGCAGCAGTGTCATCAGCTGCTCTCTCCGGTTCGTGGCATGGGGTGGGGGCGGCGGGGCAGGAACGGCAGTTCGACGGCGGTGCGGAGCATCGCGCCGACTGGGGTTCGCAGTCCGATGCTCCACTCCTCCCGGATCGAGGTGGCGCCGTCGAGGAAGCGCAAAAGGCGCTGCGTCGGTGTGCGGCGGAACAAGTCGGTGAAGAACGCGGGGCCGTCGATCCGTCCGGTGTCCAGGGCTCGCAGGAGCACCGCGTCCATGGCGAGGGCCCGGCGCCGATGAGGTGGGGGCACGGTGCCGCGACCATCCCGCAGCGCGGCGGCGATGGCCTGGCTCTGCCGCTGTACCGCGGCGAAGGTGTAGCCGGTGGCAGGGCGCGTCGCACCGCCCGCAGTCCCGATCCGGAAGACGGCCGGCCCCACCCGCCGGGGAAAGCGGGCGTCGGTCATGGGGATGACGCCCTGCTCGGCCGTCTCCACGGTGAACGCGCCCAGGCCCAGAATCTCGCGGGTGTAATGACCGAGCATCGCTTCGTACGCCGCGGTGGTCAGCGGGGTGCGGGAGAACTCCGTGTACTCGATCAGCGCCCGGTCCGCAGCAAGTGGAAGAACGTAGCCGAAAGCGAGTCCGTGTCGCGGCTGAGGCACCCGGAAGTCCATCAACTCGGCGACCGCGGTATCGAACCGATGGGTGTCGGTGCGCACGAACCAGCCGCGGAAGTGCTGGAGGAGCCGTGTCCTGGCCGGGGGCAGGGCGCGCAGGGGCCGCGAGTCGTACACGTGCCGGGCGCGGAGTGTCAGCGTCCGACCGTCGGGTGTGGTGCAACGGACCTCGGCTCCTCCGGGCACGTTGCGTACCGTGTCCGCCGTGGCACGCAGGAGCTGCCCGCCGGGCGTGCGGGCGAGACGGGCGTGCATCATGCGTTCGAACGTTGCGGAGCGCACCATGCGGTAGCTCAACGGGGCGGGATCGAGGGTGACCGCACTGTTGTCGGGGCCGTGCACGCGCAGCAGGGGCCAGGAGGCCGCGACGGCTTCGTCGAAGTCACCGGCACCGTGGTCCCAGTAGCACCAGGTCCGCTGCGGCGGACGCAGGGGGCCCTCCGGTGGTTCCACGACCGTCACGGTCGCGGCGCCGGTGGCGACCAGCCGGTGGGCGAGGCTGAGGCCGGCGGCTCCGCCCCCGACAACCACGACGTCGGACGGTGGCACCGGCCACCAGGACACGCGCGCCATTCATGTCCACCTTTCCTTCCGGGCCGTGGGGTCGACGACTCTGATCCGTTCGATCACCACTTCGGGCCGTCGACCCTGGACGTGCGGCCGACAGGGCTGATGTGGCGTCAACTCGACGCCTGGTCGGTGAGTACCTCTCGTGCGGCACGTGTTCCCGATGCCAGCGCTCCCTGCACGGATCCGGTCGCCCGATGATCCCCGCATACGTACCTGCCGGGCCCGAAACGGGTCGTGCGGCTCAACGGCCAGGGCGGCAGCATCGCGGGCAGCGCACCCTCGATCGTGTAGACGGCCACCTGCTGCCAGGCGCTCGTGTCGGTGTCGTACAGCTCGGCCAGATGCCCGAGCACCGCGTCAGCCGCGCCGGGCCGGTCCGCACCCAGCACGGATGTGGAGATCAGCGCTGTACCGGGCGGAGCGTAGGTGGGGGCGACCTCGCTGAGCACGCACGTATTCAGAACCGCCCCGGTGCAGTCCACCACCAGGGTCGGTTCCGCCAGCGGGGTGCTGTCGGCTGCGTGATAGTACGTGGTGACCGTACGTCCGTCCGGCACCGCAAGGCCTGGTAGCAGACGGGCTGCCGTGGTGGCGTCCGTGGCCACCACGATGACGGTGGCCGGCACCTCATTTCCGTCCGCGAGCAGCACTCCCGAGTCGGTGATCTCGGCGACGGTCGTCTCAAGCCGCAGGACACCGTCCGGCAGGCCGTCGGCCAACTGGGTGGGTACGGCGCTGATGCCGGCAGCCGGAAGACCGAGGGTCCCTCGGATCAAGCTTCGCCAGACCAGGTGGAAGAAGCGGGCGGAGGTTTCCATCCGGTCCTCCAGGAATACGCCGGACAGGAACGGCCGCACAACGCGGTCGATCGCCGCCTCCGACAGCCCCGCTCGGGACAGGGCAGCCGCGGTGGACCGGTCCGGGAGTCCCTTGAGTGATGCCGCGGGCAGCACGGCATCCCGTGCGGCGAGCCCCGACAGCGCAACCAAGTCGCGGGCCGTCAGGACCCGGCCGGGCAGCAGGGCCCCAGCGGCACCCGGTCGTCTGGTCGGGTCAGCGAGGAGGACCGGCCCGGTCGGGGTGTGCGTGACGATGCCCGGAGTGAACGGCCGCAGGCGAAGACTTCGCAGGTCGAGACGCCTCTTCACCTGAGGATAGGAGGTGTTGAAAACCTGGAAGCCGCGGTCCAGCAGGAACCCGTCCCGTCGATCCGTGCGCATCCGGCCACCAGGTCCGTCGGAGGCCTCCAGCAGAGCCACCCGCCGTCCGGCACGGCACAGATCAGAGACACAGGCGAGGCCGGCCAGACCGGCGCCGATGACGACGGTGTCAGGTACTGGTTGGTGCAGGTGGGGCATAGATCTCCTCTTTCGGCACCAGCACCTTCGCCATGAGAGCCGGCGCCATCCCCCGGCTCGCCCGCCCGTCCAGCGGACCACGTTCCCCCGGCCGATGCGGGATGCCACGGCCGAACGAACCGGGGCACGATGTGCCACTGCGACACTCCAGGAGCGCGACGGTCTCGGCAAGCCCCCTCGGCCACGGCAGGCCGGCTGCCGCCCGACCGGCCCAGCCGGGCCCCGGCGTCAGAACGACCGGCTTGCGGTGACACCCCCTCGATTACAGGGCGCAAACAGGGGTGAGCCCGGGGCAGCTTGGGATCAGGCAGGGCGCCCACGACAGCCTGGGACTTCAGACCCTGGTCTGCGCCATCCCCCCCATCCGGTCCTGCCGGGGACCGCGGCGGCGCCAGGCCCGCCTTCAGGCGTGACTGATTTCGAGTAGACGCGCTTTCTGCCGACTGCCCAGACCGCCGATACGGCGGCGCTCTGGGATACCCAGGTCAGTCAAGAGCTTTCCAGCTCGCACCCTGCCTATACCCGGCAGTGCCTGGAGCAGGCTGCGTACAGGGGTTCGAACAACCACCGGGTCCTCACGCTCGATCACCTCTTTCAACGTGAGCGAACCGTCCTTGAGTCGAGCGAGGAGACTGCTGCGCTCCTTACGACGAGCCGCGGCCTTCTGCAGAGCATCTGCACGCTGGGACTCCGTGAGCTGTGGCACAGTCATACCTGTCCTGGCCTTCCTCTTGAGTGACTCTTCGCGCTGCGCGTACCCACGCACTCTGCCCACCACCGGGCTCATGTCAGGTCTGGCCTGAACCTTCCGGTCCCAGGGAGCGGACACGCGTGCAGGAGGCACTCGCCGAGGCGGCTTTGGTGCGGCGAATCGACTGGACACGACACGGGGTGCCGCGTGTTCCGGCAGCACGACGTCCGCGGGTGGTTTTGAGTACCGGTGTCGTCATGAACTCCCCCGCTCCTCCGCGCCCGGCGGGACCCACCGACTGAAGCGTGCGTGCATGTTCAGTAGCGAGGCACGGATGCGGGGCAAGGAGAGCAGGGGCAGGGAGCGGAGCATCGTCACCGACATTCTCGGACTGCTGCTCGCGGTCCTGGCCAGAGCGGCGGAAGTCCAGGCTCCGTGGCCGACGACAAATCGGCGGCTCGCTGAAACCATTGCGGCGAGTCATGGTTGGGGCACTTCGCAACGCGTTCCAGCGTGGTGGGGCCATCGATTCGAGGACCGGGGTGAGACCGCCCTTTGCGGGGGCGACGCTGCCGAGACTTGAACGCCACCGTCACCGGCTCGCTCTTCGCCACGGTGCCATTCGGGGCGGTGGCGATGTCCTTGGTCAGCGCTGACGAGGGGTGCAGGTCCACTCACCATTCGCATCAACCGGCGCGGTGCACAGTGGATCTGGCGGGACTGATCACGCGGGCCAACAGAATGGCGATGTCGTCGTTGCGGTGCGGTGCCCTCTGCACCCCGGCGAGCAGGTCGTCGGCCAAGTCCTCGAGGTCGGCTGTCGCGGCTCCTGCCAACCCTGCCAGCGACGCTTTGATGCCCATGCCGATGTCCCCCTCCGTGGCCTCCAACAGACCGTCTGTGGCGATCGCCGACACGCTCCCGGGGCGGATGTCCGTCAGCTGGGTCGGGTACCGACCCTGCGGGTCCACGCCGAGCGGGGGGCCGCTGAGGAGGTCCAGAAGGCGGGGGGCTCATCCGGGGCAACCAGAGCAGGTGACGGATGGCCCGCCGTACAGGCTTCCACTGTCCCTGTCGCTCCGCCCTCTGCTCCTGGTTTGACGATCGCTGCGCGCTACCAGGCCGCCACATCGGGCATGCGTATCGGCGGCGATTGGTACGACGCCATTTGCCTTCCTGATGGCGCCGTGGCCCTCGTGGTCCCACCTGCTGTATTCCCGGAGGCCTCTTCGGCTAAGAAGTGCGTGCTCTTGGATCCACTGGTAATGATGAGCCGTTGCCGACTTTGCGCCTCAGCTCACGATGCCAACAGGAGCAGCGCAAAAGCCTTTCGGAACTGTCTGCACCGGGCCTGAGGGCCTGGGGATGCGTTCCCGATCTTGCGAGCAGAGGGATCTGGAGGCGCCGCCCGCTCGCTCGATGGTCCTGAGCGCGGTAGGTCGATATCGGGCTCGAGGCCGATACGGCGGGTCGCCGGCGTGGTTCGTACATGGACGCCGCTGCCACCCAGCTCTGCAACGAGTACCTCGCCCGCTTCTCCCCGTACTTCCAGCACCACACCCACATGCTCGACTGCTCCATCCACCTGTCCCGGCCCTTCCCGGTGGGCTGCGGCCGCTGCGTGCTCCGGACGCCAGGGGCGAGTAGTAGTGCTGTGGCGGGGGGTCAGGACGGGTTCCGGGCCGTTCAAGATCGTCGCAGAACGCAGATCGTGCTGCGCGCGCCGTCGGTCGTGTTGTCGCAAACGTTGCAGATGCCGTATGGATTCACATCCTGGTAGCCCAGCCCGTCACTGGATCTGGGAGGCGGTGGTTACGGCTCACTGTGCGACGGGGCGGGATTGGTGGTGTGGGTGATGGTCACCAGAACGGTGACGGCTTCCGGCGAGCCGTTGCGGACCAGGTGGGCGGCGACTGCGGAGCGCACCTGTTGGCGTACGTCCCGGGCGGTGTCCAGTGCGCGTCGGTCTTCGTCGAGGATGCAGCGCACTTCCAGGTGCCAGCCGCGTGCATGGGGTGCGTGTTCGGCTCGGATGCCGGCCTCGGCGGGCCGGGCCACGATCCCCATGTGCTGTGGGGCGCGGGCGGCGGCATGGGCCAGCCGGTGGCTGAGGCTGGGCGTGAGTCCTGCCACGCCGCGTACCGCGAGGGCCGCGCGGGCGGCTGTTTCGTGGAGGTCCCCCGCTGCGATGAGGGTCATGAGAGCTCGCCTTCCCGGGAATCGGCCTCTTCGAAGGCTGTGGGCCGGGTCGGGTCCAGGACATCAACGATCGTGACGTCGATACTGCTGATGACCAGTCCGAGCGCCTGGTGCGCGCTGCGAAGCACGGCCCGGCGCACGTGCTCTGCGCGGTCGGGAAGAGGGCGGTCTGGGGCAGCGGCCAAGGTGAGGGCGATGTATACGGCCTGGCCGTCTGCGGTGGGGGTCATGCGCAGGCTGGCGACTCTCGTGCCGGTGACTGCATCGGCTGCCCGGCGCAGGACTTTCGCGGCTGCGGTCTCTGCTATCTGCAGGTCTCGCGCAGGGTCGTCCAGGGGAAGCATCCGACCGAGCCGGACCTCGGCGCGGACCACGCGCATCACCCTGTCAGCGAGGGTCCGGGGGTCGGGCCGCTCCTGTGCGCGAAGGGCACCGATGGCCACGTCCAGGGCAGCGAGGCCCTCGATGGCTTCTCGGCAGTGCAAGCAGGCGACCGTGTGCGGGTCTGCGGCGGGGGCGGCGTCTCTTGCTCGTTCCCAGACGCGGCTGAGGGGGCGCCCGCAGGGCAACAGCTGATCGCCGGTGAGCAGGGCGGCACCGGTGAAGGAGCTCTGGTCGGCCTCGCCGCTGGCTGCACGTCCTGGCTGCTGGTGTCCGGGGGCTTGCGCGTGCTGGTCGTCTAGCGCCATGGGGCCATCTCCTTCGTCAGAGAGCGCCGGGCTCGAAAGAGCCTGCCGCGTACGGTCTGTTCACTGGCGCCCACGACGTGTGCGATCTCGTCGTAGTGCAGCCCGTGCAGTTCCCGCAGTACCCAGCAGACGCGCTGGTCCGGGTTCAGCTTGTTCAGCGCCCGGGCCAGGGCTGCGGTGGCGGCTCCACTCTCGGCGGCACGTTCGGGCCCGGACGCCACATTGCCGTTTGCGGGCTCTGGGACGGCGTCCAGGGGCACTGCCGCGGTGCGACGGCGCATGATCTTCAGGCAGCGGTTGGTGACGATGCGATACATCCAGGTTCGGAACGCAGCGTCACCACGGAACTCCGGCAGTCGGCGCCATGCGCTGAGAAAGGCTTCCTGTACGGCGTCCTCGGCATCCGCGGTGTTGCCCAGGAGGTGATGGGCCAGCGCAAGCAGTGGGACGCTGTGTCGGCGGACCAGGACGGCGAAGGCCTCGTCGTCGCCTTCACCCGCCCGTACGGCCAGCAGCCAGTCCGGCCCAGCCGCCTGACGGTTGGGTGCCCGCAGGGCTGACGAGGAGCCGTCCTGTTCGTGCATCGGCCGTCTCTGTTCCTTGGGATCGCCTGCGGCTCCCGGAGTGCAGACGGGTCAGCGCAGAGAACGTGAGCCTTCGCTTCCCGGAGCGCCGCTTCTTTCACCTTAAGGGAGCATTCGCACTATTCGTGACGATTTTTAGCGAGATGGGTCCAATCCATGACGGGCATTGCGTGAGTGTCCACACGGAACTGAGGAGATCCTTCTCATGACGGACATGACCAGCCGCCCCGCAGGCCCCGAGGATCAGCAGGGCGAGGACGGACAGGCGCTGCAGCGCGGTAGGGGCTCCGATGTCCCGGCCGGCAGCCGCGGAAGGACCACCATCGCCGACAGCGTGGTGGAGAAGATCGCGGGGATAGCCGCCCGGGAAGTGCCGGGCATTCACAGTCTCGGTGCCGGAATGGCCCGAGCCCTGGGAGCTGTCCGCGATCGGGTCCCGACCGGGCGCCCCGGTGTCAGCCGCGGGGTGAGCGTCGAGGTCGGCGAACGCCAGGCTGCCGTCGACCTTGACGTCGTCGTGGAGTACGGCGTCTCCATTGTGGACGTGGCCGCCGAGGTCCGTACCGACGTGATCACCGCAGTGGAGCGCATGACCGGCCTGGAAGTCGTCGAGGTGAACATCGCCGTCGACGACGTTCACCTCCCCGACGAACAGGACGAGGAGCAGGAGAGCGAAGGCCGCGTGGCATGAACGCGCCCGCGGCCCCGGCACAAGGCTCCTCGCGGCGTGAATCAAGCGTCAGGAACTGGGTGAGTAGAAGATGAGAGCAGCAACACTGGGACTGGCGACAGGCATGACCCTGGGCTTCGCCGGCTACTTCGGCGGATTCGGAGCGTTCCTCGTCGTGGCCGGCCTGGGAGCCCTGGGGCTGATCGTCGGCTGCTTCGTACAAGGCGACCTCGTCGTAGGCGACTTCGTGCGCCGCCGAGAAGACGGCCAGAGTCCCCGGGCTGAGGGCCTGCACCCTCAGAGTGACGCCGGTCGCCAGGACGTCCGGCGCCCCAGCGGGCAGCCAGGGCCTCACCGGAGCCGGGTGCTATGACCACCCGGCCAACTCCTGCTGCCGAGGCCGGCCCCTTCCAGCAAGCGGGGACGAAAACCCAACGACTGCCACCGCCAGCCGAGCGCGGCGTCACCGAGATTCCCGACAAGGTCGTGGCCCGCATCGCAGCCAGAGCTGCCCGCGAAGCCTTGACCCGGCACGTGGGGCCGCCGTCCGCCCGCCCGCTGACCCTCCCGAGCGCCTCGGCCACGGTGCATGAGGGATCGGCACGGCTGAGCCTGTCCCTGGACCTGCCCTACCCTCTCGATATCGCCAGCGCCGCAGGCCGGATGCGGCAGGCCATCTCCGAGCGGGTTGCACATTTGACCGGTATGAACGTCAGCGAAGTCACGCTGACCGTGCGGCGGCTTGTCCCCGCCGACGACTCGGGCCGCAGGAGAGTCCGATGACCAGGCGAAGCGCCCGAATGACGCACGCGAGGAGCGCCACGAACAGCCGACAGGAGCCCGGCACCGTGGTTCCCGGTCCCCCGGCACCAGAGCACGGCCCACGCCCTGCGCCCCGTTCGAACAGCCTCGAGTGGAGCGCTCACGGGCGGAAACCCTCGCGACGACCATGGTCGGCACGCCGTATTCCTGCTGCGCTCGTCGCGCTGGTGTTGCTGTTCTCCGCCGGGATGTCACTGTTCGGCATCTCGCGGGTACAGGCCGGATACCCTGCGGCCCCGTGGCACGAGCACCTCTTCGACGAGCTGGCGACCCGTCCGCTGGACGATGCTTGGATGCTCATCGGCGCAATGGTCGCCGCTGCGCTCGGCCTCTGGCTGCTCGTGCTGGCTCTCACCCCCGGCATGCGGCGCCAGCTGCCCCTGCAGGTTGCTGCCGAGGGCGAACATACGCGTGTCGTGCTGGACCGCGACGGAGCGGCTCAGTTGCTGCGCGATTCCGCCATGCGGGTTCCCGGAGTGAGCCAGGCGAAGGTCCGGGTGTACCGGCATCGTGTCAAGGTTCGGGCGGACGTGCGCTTCCGCGACCCACGTGACGTCAAAGACGAGCTCCTCACCGCCATCAGGGACGAGCAACGCGACAAGCTCGCCTTGGCCCGCCTCCCGAAACTGGCCGTCCGCACTCGACGCCCGGCCTGATTCGCCGCGCAATCCCCTACGGAACGTGACACGGACGGAGCCCGGTCATGGAGACGCAAGCGAAGGTCAACCGGATTCTGCTCGCAGCGGCCGGAGTGGTGCTGCTGGGCGGCGGCCTCCTCGTACTCGCCGCCGGTCTCGACGTCTACCGCAGATGGAACCTCGACCCACCCGACGGCTGGCCACTGACCACCCCGCATGAGGTCCTCGTCGCCGCCGCCGACCGCATCGCGTGGTCGGGCCGGGGATGGTGGTTCTGGGCCGCCATCATCGCCGCTCTGGCCCTGCTCGCTCTGCTCGCCCTCTGGTGGCTGTTGGCACAGCTACACCGACACCGCCCCCGCCGCATGGCAGTGGGTGGGAGACCCCCCGTCGACGGCGTCGAGCTGCGCGACCGGGCGCTGAGCGACGCACTCGCAACCGATGCCGGCCACCTGCCCGGCGTCCACAAAGCCAAGGCACGGATGGCAGGCAGTACCGCCCACCCAGAGGCACGCATCACCCTCACCCTCACCCCCAGCAGCGCCCCCGGCCAGGTCGTGGAGCAGCTGTACAGCGGCCCCGTGGAACGAGTCCGCCGATCCACCGGCTGGGAACACCTCTCCACCCGGACTCGTCTGCAGGTCGCCCACCGCCGACCGCACCGCGTGGAGTAGGACGCTGTTCACTGAGCTGACGACAAGTGTTCCTCGTACGGAACGGCAAGCTGCCTGACGCTGAGGAACAGCACACAGCCGCGCGTCTAGCCGCTGATCGGCATCGACAGCCAAGGCACGTCACTGGCTGGCCGCAGTCGAACGCACCGGAGAGGCGATCTGGAGCAAGAAGGCCCACAACGATGAGTGCGCGATTCCGTCCGTGCCCGGGGAGATCCGCGACGGTCGGAGCATGTGCACTGCGCTCTGCCATCGTCGGAACACGTTCGCTCTGCTCCTGTCGTTGCTCGCCGCCCACGGTCAACGAGCCGTCTACGTTCCTGGCCGCACGGTCAACCCAATCTCAGGCGCTCACCCAGATGAGGCCAAGCCCGCCGACGCCCTCCTTGGAGAGCAAGCCCTACCTCGATCAGCGCTGGCAGGAAGGCTGCACCAACGCCTGGAAACTGTGGGAGGAGATCAAGGAACAGGGCTATCCACGCGGTTACGGCAGCGTCCGCGACTACGTCAGCGGGACTCTTCGCGGCAAGACCCAACCGGTCGGCCCCAGGCCGACATCGGCCCGCGCCGTCACGCGCTGGGTCCTCACCCACCCCGAGGCCCTACCGGAAGGCGACCGGCTCCCACTCAAAGTCGCCTTGACCAACTGCCCCGAACTGGCAGCACTCGCCGAGCACGTGCGCTCCTTCGCCCGCATACTCACCCACCTGCAAGGCGACCGACTACCCGAATGGATCGAAGCGGCCAACGCCAACTCCGAACTGCCCAGCCTCCACCACTTCGCTCAGCACCTCATCCGCGACCTCGACGCCGTCACCGCCGGTCTTTCCCACCAGTGGAACTCCGGCGTCGTGGAGGCCACGTCAACCGGATCAAGATGCTGTAGCGCCAGATGTTCGGTCGCGCGGGATTCGAACTCCTCCGCAAACGAGTTCTATTGGCGTGACCGAGCGTCACCGGACCACAGGCAGTGGACCAGAGCCCGCAGTCACGCGCATAACCAGCGGCCCGCAGATCGGACAGTTCCATGAGGAACTGCAGGACCGACACGGTCGCCAATTGCGCCGGGAAGAGTCCCGGCTTGCCGTCCCGCGCGTACCACTCGGCGGAGTCCTCGTCCCGCCATATTCGTCGAGATGGTGGCGGATGGCCATGGCGATGGTGTCCCGAGGGGTGCTGGCGCGGGCTCACGGTCAGCTCCGGCACCTCCGAGCCGGTACGTGGCTGAATGCACAACTCGATCTTCTCGCGCGGGTTGCGCTGCCGCCCTGCCCGCCTCTGAGCGCCGGTCATCCTCCGAGCGGTGCGGCCTCCGTCTCCCGCTCCTTCACGGACGGGCGGCTGAGCGGTCCGGGCCACCAGGCGCGCCGCCCCAGGTCACGGACGAGGGCGGGCACCAGGAGGGACCGTACGACCAGGGTGTCGAGGAGGACGCCGAAGGCGACGATGAACGCGATCTGGACCATGAAGGCCAGGGGGATCACTCCGAGCGCCGCGAACGTTGCGGCGAGTACGACGCCGGCCGAGGTGATAACCCCACCGGTGGCGGTGAGTCCGACCCGCAGGCCCTCGCGCACCCCTTGCCGCATGGACTCCTCGCGCACCCGGGACATCAGGAAGATGTTGTAGTCCACGCCCAAGGCGACGAGGAACACGAACCCGTACAACGGCACCGACGCGTCCGTGCCGGTGAAGCCGAGGACGTGCCCGAAGACGAGCGAGGCGATGCCGAGGGTGGCCGCGAAGTTCAGCGCGACGGTCGCGACCAGCAGCACCGGCAGGACCAGGGAGCGCAGCAGTGCGACGAGGATGAGCAGGATGATCGCCAGTACCACGGGGACGATGAGCATCCGGTCGCGCTCGGCGGTGCGCTGGGTGTCGTACTGCTGTGCGGTGTAGCCGCCGACGAGCGCGTTCGCGTCCGGCACGGCGTGGACGGCTGTGCGCAGCCGGGCGACGGTGTTCTTGGCTGCGTCGCTGTCGGCGGCGGCGCTCAGTGTGGCGTCGATTCGTACGCGTCCGTCGACGACGAGCGTGGAGGCGGGTGCGGGGCGGCCAGCAGCGTCGACGGGCGCAGCGGCGTCGACACCGTCGACCCGGGCCGCCACTTCGGCCACCCGCGAGGCGGCCGGTGCGTCGGCGATGATCACGGCGGGGTTGCCGGAGCCTGCGGGGAAGTGGCGTCCGAGGTTGGCCTGCGCGGCCACAGAAGGCGCGTCGTTGACGAAGATCTCGTCGAGCGGCACCCCGCGGGAGTTCAGGCTCGGGGCGAACGCGGCGCAGGCGAGCAGAGCCGCCAGGGTGGCTGCCCACACCTTGCGCGGGGCCCGGTCCACCAGTGCGGCAACCCGGCGCCAGATGCCGTGCGAGCCGTCCGCCGAGCCCGGGGCTTGGGGTCCGGCGGGCCAGTAGGCGGCGCGGCCGGTCAGCAGCAGCACCGCAGGGAGGAAGGTCAGTGTGCTGAGCACGGCGCAGCCGATGCCGATGGCTCCTACCGGGCCCAGTGCCCGGTTGTTCGACAGGTCGCTCACCAGCAGCGCGATCAGGCCGAGCGCCACGGTGGCGGCGCTGGCGACGATCGGGCCGAAGGAGCGGCGCAGGGCCGCCCGCATCGCGCCGTAGCGCTCGGCCCCGGGCCGGCCCAGCTCCTCGCGGTAGCGGGCGGAGAGCAGCAGGGCGTAGTCGGTGGCGGCTCCGATGACCAGGATCGAGAGGATGCCCTGGACCTGCCCGTCCACGCGTACGACGCCTGCGTCCGCGAGCCAGTAGACGATGGCGCAGGCCAGCCCCAGGGCGAACACCGCCCCCAAGATGATCACCAGGGGCAGGAGCACGCTGCGGTAGACCGCCAGGAGGATCAGCAGGACCGTGACCAGGGCGACCCCGAGCAGCAGTCCGTCGATGCCGGCGAACGCGCCCGTGAGGTCGGCCTGGGTCGCGGCGGGCCCGGCGATCCATACGGTGGTGCCGGGCACCGCCTGGGCGCGGTCGCGGAGTGTGTCGAGGGTGCCGGTCAGCTCTTCGCCGAGGTCGGGGCGGAGCTGGACGATGGCACGCAAGGCCTCGCCATCCTTGGCGGGCAGCGCGGGCGAAGGGGTTCCGACGAGGTGCGGGTCGCCCGCGAGACCGGCCATCGCTCGGGTCGCCCGCTTCTGGGCGTCGGCGGCGAGGGGGCCTCCGTCGTGTGCCGTCCACACAACGATGGCAGGCAACGTCTCCGCCTGCCGGAATGCCTCTCGTTCCTCGATGACCCGGGTGGATTCCGCGCTCCGGGGCAGGAACGCGGCTTGGTCGTTGGTGGATACCTCACCCTGTTTGCCAGCGTATGGGCCGAGGCCGCCGCCGATCGCAAGCCACGCGACGAGCAGGGCGAGGGGAAGCAGGAAGCGCCAAAGGGACGTACGGCTGGTCATCTAGGCTCCGAGATCTATCACGACAGTTAAGAATCTCAATGATTGAAATAAATTATGGCATGCGCTGTCCCCATTCCGTACGCGGGTAGCCAGGCAGGTTCCACGCACTCTTCGCGCGCAAGCGTTGTCTTGGATGCACCGGAGCTGTCGCCCGTCGGGCAGGCGCGCACCCTTCGTCGACATGGCACGTGGGCGGTCGGCCGGCGGTGGCTGACGGGGAAGGTCAGCGACCTGGCACGCGCAGTGCCCCCAACTCCTCGTTGAGCGCAGTGAGGAACCTCAGCGCGGTGGCCAGCTCCTGCTCGTCGAAGCGCTCGGTGGCACGGGAGGCGGCCTCCGCCAGCGGCAGGAAGTGCCGACGCGCAGTGGCCCGGGCCCCGGTCTCATAGTGCACGTGGACCACACGGCGGTCCGCGGTGTCGCGGGTCCTGCGGATGTGGCCGGCCTTTTCCAGGCGGTCGAGGCAGGCGGTGACCGCGCCCGAGGTCAGGCCCAGATGGTCGCGCAGCCGCCCCGGGGTGAGGGGCTCTGGGCTGTCCAGCACGGCAGCAAGGGCCTGCACGTCGGTCGGGTGCAGTCCCTGCGCGAGCGCGAAACCGTGGACCAGCCTGCTGATCTCCCCGTGCGTGCGTCGCAGCGCGACGGCGAAAGCCTGGAGGCTGCCCGGAGAGCTGGTTGTGTCTTGGTCATCGCTGCTGGCCACACGATCAGCCTATAGAAGCCTTCCCTGGTTACCGCGCGCGGTCATCGCCGGGAGGGCGTCGTGGACGGTGACGCGGTGGACGGGTTCCCAGCTCCTGGTGTCCGTGGCGTACACCTCTTCGAGGGCGGCGCGTACGTCCGCCTCGTCGGCGAGGCTAGGCGCGCCGAGGACCGCTTCGCCAGTGGCCACCGCTCTCCCCACGTCGTGCCAGGTGGCGGGCTGCGGTTCTTCAAGTCGCGCGGCCCGCCTGGGCCGGGGCGGGACGGTTTCGGTACACCGGCCGGAGAACCCGTTGCCGCTGGCAGAGGGACGACACCTGGCAGCGGATCTTCGCCGAACTGCAGGCCCAGGCCGACGCCATGGAGCTCATCACCTGGGACCTCAACATCGACTCCACCATCCGCCGGGCCCACCAGCATGCCGCCGGGGCGCGGAAAAAGGGGACCTTCAGAAGCAGCCGCCCGGCGGCATCGGTGTCGAGCCGGACGACCACGGGCTCGGACGCTCGCGCGGCGGCCTGACCACCAAGCTGCACTTGGCGGTTGAGCAGGGTCAGCGACCCATGTCCATCGTGATCACGGCCGGACAGCGAGGCGACTCCCCGCAGTTCGGACCCGTCCGTCACGCCCGACGGACCTGGGCTCGAAAGCATGAACGGAAGCATGAACGGTGTGCCAATAGGGTGATCCCATGTCCACCAGGTTGAGTTCTACGAGGGTCCGCGCCGCGCTCGGCGCGTCGGCACGCATGTCCGTCGAGTCGTTGCTGATCCTCGTGACAGTCGCGGTGGCCCTGTGGCTGCTGGGTCGGATGTGGTCGGTCGTCTGGCCGCTCATAGTGGGATTGCTCCTCACCACGCTGACCTGGCCGCTGACCCGTTTCCTGCGCAGGCGGGGATGGCCTCCCGCCTTGGCCGCTTCGGCCGTGACCGTGCTGTTCCTGCTGGTCACCGCAGGTGTCGTCGCGCTGATCGCTGTGCCGGTGGCGTCCCAGTCCGGCGAGCTGTCGGAGGGCGTGGTCCAGGGTATCCAGAAACTGCGCGAGTGGGCTGCGGGACCGCCGTTGAACATCGGGGACGACCAGATCACGGGCGCCTTCGACGCCGGGATCGCTCGTATCCAGGGCAGTGCCGGGAGTCTGGTCACCGCTGCCGTCACGGGAGTGGGCACCGTGGTCAACGGTGTGGTCACAGCCGTCCTGGCCCTCTTCCTGATGTTCTTCTTCCTCAAGGACGGCCCTCGTTTCCTGCCATGGCTCACTCGTCAGCTGCCTGGTTCGTTCGCGACCCACGTCCCGATCGTGGTAGCGCGCAGCTGGGACTCACTGGGAGCGTTCGTGCGCTCCCAGGCGATCGTGGGCCTGATCGACGCCGTCCTCATCGGCATCGGCCTGTGGGTGCTGGGAGTCCCGCTTGTGCTACCGCTTGCCGTACTGACTTTCGTATCCGCGTTCGTGCCGATCGTGGGTGCACTGTTCGCCGGCTTGGTCGCGGTACTCATCGCCTTGGTGTCGAACGGGCTGACGGACGCGTTCCTCGTGCTGGCGATCATCGTCGTAGTGCAGCAGCTTGAAGGCAATGTGTTGCAGCCAATGATCCAAAGTCGCGGCCTTGGCCTTCATGCTGCGGTGGTCCTGTTGGCGGTGACATTGGGCGGCAGTCTGGCCGGTATTGTGGGCAGTCTGCTCGCGGTGCCAGCGGCCGCGATGATAGCGGTGGTCTGGAACTACCTTCGTGAGCTGTTCACGGATCCGACACGCGATCCGGAATCCGGCGAGCCCCACGCCGTGGGTGTCGCTGACTCAGCGTAAGGCCCCGGTGGCCTGTCTCGGAGCCCGAAGGATGTTGCCAATCGTGTTGGCAACACTGACTTCAGCCGCGCTTGTCGCAGCGGTTGGCCGCCCGGGACTGCTTCAGGAGGTTGATCGCCCGTTCGACGGTGTTGCGTTTCCTGTACCGCTCCTCACCGAAGCCGGGTGGCCGTCCGCCGCGTGAGCCTTCGCACGGGCGGGAGGCCTGACTGTCGGCCTTCTCCGGGATCGTGTGGCAGATTCCCGCAGCCGCAGGCTGCTCCCGGATGAGGCCGTTACTGTAGGCCTTGTCGGCCGAGGCCGTCCGGCTTCTTGCGCGGCCTCCGGGGCCGGGCCCGGGCACGCAGATCTCCCCGGTACGCCGCTGAACATGCTGTCCGACCTGGACGACATCGGTGGGAGCATCGATGTGCCGCCAGGACAGTTCGGGGATGACGACGAACCCAACACCGGGCAGGGCGGGATGGTCAGGCCCGTCGTCCAGGGCCAAGAAGACCCCGAACCGTTCGATCGCCGCGACGGGGCCGGACAGGACCTCGCCACGGCGCAGTGACTCCAGGAACGCCCACAGTTCCAGGATCTCAGACGGCCAATCCCTATGCCCGCCACCCTGGCACGCGACGACGTGTGCCAGCCATGCCCGTAGACGGCGAAGCCCCGGGTACTGGCGGATCCGCCGTTGGCCCGGACGCATCTGCTCGATGTCTTTCGATCGAGGCGTTTGACAGTGAACCCAGTCGTTCAGGCTTCCTTGTCAGCGAACCTGGTCGCTCTTCGGTCCGATGCCTTTGGTCCTGGTCTGAGTTCCGTTCGGGGCGAATGAGTGGTGGAAGGTGAAGGCGTGCGTCGCGGAGCCGTGGTCGTGGAGGTGTTGCAGCCTGGAAACCCCGTCCTGCCAGGTGGGTATCACGCCGTCGGAGACCCACCAGCACACGCAATTCGGGTGTGCTGTCCTCTCGAACCAGTCGTGACGCCTGTTCAGCGCCTCACGGTGCAGACCGGTGTAGACTGCGTCGAAGGCAGAGCGCAGGTCGGTCCAGAGTGAGAGTGTCGCGGCCAGGGCGGTGGTTTCCACGGTACGGCCCTTGCCGTACCAGGTCGGTACGGCGAACTCTCCCCATGCGCCCCAGTCCGCCCCGAAGAGCATGCCCCGGTCACCGTCTACCGTTTCAGCACGCGCGAGGTATCCGGGGTGCTGACTGATCTTCCGGTAAACGGCCTCACCCCTGTCGTAGAACTCGCGCGTGAGAGGTGCGGGATCGGCGAGCGGTGACTTCAGGACGCCGAATGTGTACAGAGCAAGATGGGGCATGCGTCACTCCCTGGTTGGGGCTGCCTGGCGTGGACCCGGTTCGGTGGCTTGCGCATGGGGGCGAGGGTTTGTTGGGCATGACGAACTCATCCCTTCGCGGGTGGCTCAGCCTGAAGGAACTCCTGCGCGACCATGGGCGATCGCCGAAGACCAGGTGAAGGTAGCTGCCTCTGCGGGCCATGTCGAAGTTGCGTTTTCCCTGTCCAAATGGCCTCTCGCACCGGTCACTGCGGGAGCTGCGGCGGTGACGGGCGGGGCAGGCCGCGGGGCACCAGTGATCCTCTCCGTGTATCGGTTCGCCCGCCATGCCCGTCCGCACCCCCTGTCCGATAGCCCCGAGTGCCGCCGAACGCGTGCGGTTGAAGAAGATGGCCCACGGCCACATGACCGAGCACCGGCTGCGGGTGCGCGCACAGGTAGTGGTGCACGCCGTACGTGGACGCTCCAACGCATCGCCCGGGAGACGGGGCTGCACTTGGACACCGCGCGCCGCTGGCGTGGCCGGCGCGCCCAGGCGAGCCTGGGCACGCCTCCTGGCTCGACCAGGTCGAGATCTACTTCTCTGCCGTCCAGCGCAAGGCCCTCTCGCCCAACGGCTTCACCGACCTCACCGAGGTCAGGGACCGGCTTCGAGCCTTCGAAGACCGCTACCACGCCGGGCCCGGCCGGCACACCGCCGATCACCACGAGGAATCCTCTGTCGCACCGGCAGCGTGAACAACCTCCGAAGGATTTACGGCACCGACCATCTAGAGAAGCGCCATAGCCGCGACCGTGGCAATGCCGGCGAGGGGCGTGAAGACCACGAACCGTGAGCTCGGGCGATTGTCGGCGTCCACGAACGCGGCGACGAGCAGCAAGAGAGCCGCCGGAACGAACCAGAGCATGAGAAACATGGCGCCAAGGAACGACCAGATCAGCAGCGCCACCCCCATGACGTAACAGGTCCGGGCGTATGCCTTCCGATGGCTTCGCATCACGAGCGGGACAGCGGCCGTAGCGCCAGTTCCCACGAACCACCCGACGAGGTCGGAGCCGAACCAGATGCCGAGGGCCGCCGCCGCCACCGCTGCCGCCACCGCCCCGGCCAGGCCCCATGCCCATTGCCGTGCCGACACACTCTGACAACCGGCCATTCCGACCTCCATTTGAACACGTTCAATTGAACGGGTTCAAGACTACCGCAAGGCTCATCAACCCGAGTCCGGCCACAGGAGCAGCACCGCGCCGGGTGAGCCGCCGCAGAGAGGCGCGCAACCGCGGGTGACGGCACCGAAGGTGCGGGTGAGGTCATGCCGGTGCACTGCGGGGTGCCGACCCTGATGAAGTGCAGGTCGGCGAAGCGGATTCCGGGGTCGGTTCGCGGTATCTCCGAGAGCCCCGGCCTGGCCTTTGGGCAGGCTCCGACGGACGCGGTCGAGCTTGCGGCGGAGGGCGGGGGCGCGTCAGTCCCACGCACCGCTCGGCGCGAGGGTGTACAGCAGCTGCTGAGTCTGCGCCACGACGCCACCGAGCGAGGTGGCCTCCTCCTGGTCCTCGCTCCCGACCCAGGCCTTCAATTTGGCGTGAGCTTGCCAAGCCTCGGAAAGACTGACAGCGCGCTGCGATCGCGGGTCGTCACCCTCCGCCGCGACGCCCTGCCGTGGCAGCGGCGCTGAGGCGTCGGCGGCATGGCGCAGTACCTCGCCCAGCGGCTCCAGCGCGTCGGCCGGGGGCAGGCGCAGGGACGGTGCCTCGCCGACGGTGTCGGCGAGCAGGCGGGTCAGGGACATCAGGTGATGGACAACCGGCTCCCAGGCGGCATCCAGCTCGGACGGGGGCAGGGCCGGCCCCCGGCGGCGCAGCCGGTAGCCGGGGTTGAAACGGTAACTCTCCTTCGTCCAGCCGCGGGCATCACGCAGTTCGGCGAGGCTGCCGTCGAGCCTGCGCGCACGGTCGTGCCACCGTTCGGCGTCGGCCCGGTCATAGCCCCTCTCCACACCGGTCCCGACGGCGCGCAAAAGACTTGCCGCCTCCTGGGCGAGCCTGTCCAGGTGGGTGTGCACGTCCCGCACATGCACGGGCGGCAGGACCAGCGCGTTCACACTGATGCCGATAAGGGCGCCGATCAGGGTTTCGAGGAGTCGGTGACCCACGTCGGCGAAGGATGTGGAGCCATACGCGAGAACGAGGACGGCGGTGGTCGAGGCGTAAATCCCCTGCGTCCCGAAGCGGGTCCAGGTCCCCAGGAGGACGGTGACGGGCAGGACGATCACCATGGCCATGGTGGTGCTGCCGGTGAAGGCCGCCGCCATCGAGGCCACCACTGCGCCGAGTGCGATGACGGTGACTTGCTGCGCCGCGGACACCACGGAGCGGTAGACGGTGACCTGCACGAGAGCCACGGCCGCCCACGGCGCCATCAGCGTCACCGACCCGCCCCACCACCATCCCGTGACCGTCCAGGCCAGCACGGCTGCCCCCGCTGCCTTCATCGACTGGACCAAGACGTCCCGCTCGCGCCCCGGCTCCCGTAGGCTCCGGAGCGCCGAGCGCCATGTCGCTGGTGTCTCCCATGACATCCGGCGCCAGAACTGCATTACGCCACTTCCTGCTTCCCTCAGCGATCATGTTGCGGCCGTGCCCGGCCCTCTTCGAACAAGGGCACAGTCAGACGCGACTAGGGAAATTCCCTCACAAAATCGGATAAAACGTCACAGGGGGATCCTGTCGCACGGAACCCGCGCAGGAGGGCGCCTGAGGCCGGTGCAGGCGCCGACAGCCGAACAGACGACCGCGTGGCGGACGCCGTGAGCGGCCCTCGCGTCCACCGGGGTACTCGCGAACGACGCAGGCAGCCGCCCGTACGGGACGAACCCCGCGCGGGCGGTGATGGCTCACCTGACGGTTCGCCACCCCACGTCGTCTGCTCGCCGTCGAACCAGGCCCGAACGTGGACCGCGTACCGGCGCCAGCCGGGGCCGTGGGGCGCGGGGTCGAGCGACGCACACCCGCCGCCGCGCCCGACGGCCGCGCAGACGGGCAACGCATCACCGGCACGGCGGCGGGCGCCGCGTAACGGCTGCGCTCATCGGCACCGCATCCGGCCGGCGGCGCAGAAAGGTCAAGCGCAGCCACCAGAAGCAAGGCTCCAGTCGGGGGCGGACGCGGGTATGGAGAGCCCCGCCCGGCGCACCGGCGCGGGCAACATTCGGACGCATCCGGATGCTGAGCGCATGCGGTTCGTGCTCTTCATGACCATGCCGGGGCTGGTCTTCTCCTGACCCTGCTGGCTCTCGCCGACCGGTTGCTCTGTTGCGCTGCGGCCGGCCGGCCGGAGCGCTGCCATGGCGGAACAGCGCACGTCAGGGCCAGATATCAGTGACCGGATTCGAGCAGCTCCACGCCAGTGATACCGGACGACGAGGATGAAGGGGCTCAGTCGTCCGGATGCCCTCGCCCGAGCCCCCGCCATCCGCGCGACCGTGAAGATGGAGTCTCCCCGCCCGGTACATCCACAAGCCGTCGATGCGACCGGTTCCTTCGCCTTGGAACCTCCCGCACACGGCTCAGGGGGAGGCTCAGGCGGCTTGGACCGGCTCGACGTTCTGGTTGTGATGGAAGAAGTTGTCCGGGTCGTAGGCCCGCTTGACGTGCGCGAGCCGGTCGTAGTGGGTGCGGTAGGTGGCTCTGACCCGGTCCTGGCCCTCACCCTCGCCCATGAAGTTCACGTACGAACCGCCCATGGAGTGCGGGTGCATCTCCCCCCAGTAGTCGACGCACCAACGCTTGATGACCTCGGCGTTTGCCGGATCAGGGTCGATTCCGGCGAAGACGCCGGACCAGAGGGCGTCCCGGTAGCTCCACGCGGTCTCATCAGGGCCCACCTGGTGGGCAGCGGCGTCGATCGGATAGAGGTGCATCAGCGAAAGCGGGGTGGGGATGCTCTCGCCGTACTTGAGGTGCACGTCCAGGGCGGTGTCCGGGATGCGGTCGAAGAAGTCACCGCGCCAGTACCACTGGTATCCCGAGGGGATGAGCTCGTCGAACATGGTCTGCAGCGCGGGGTAGGGCATGGGCGTCGTGAAGTGGAAGGCCGGCGGCCCCGGGTCGCTCACCGTCTTGAGGGCCGCTTCGAACCGGTCCAGGTCACCGGTGTAGCACCACACGATGCCGCACGACTTCTTCCCGTGCAGGTCCTCGGGGAACGGCGGGGCGGGTGGGACGGCGAAGATGGTGAAGAAGCCGTACACGTCCTCGGGCGCCCCCGGGAGGAAGTCGCGGTACCACGTCAGCACCTCGCGGGTGCGGTCGACCGGCCACACGGTGACACCGACTCCGACGGTGTCCACGGGGTGCAGCCGGTAGGTGAACGACGTGACGATGCCGAAGTTCCCGCCGCCACCACGCAGCGCCCAGAACAGATCGGGGTGCTCCTCTTCGCTGGTCGTGACGAAGGTACCGTCCGCGAGCACGACATCCGCGGCCAGGAGGTTGTCCGCGGTCAGGCCGTACTTGCGAGTCAGGTAGCCATGGCCTCCCCCGAGGGTCAGCCCACCGACACCCGTCATCGAGATGATGCCGGTGGGCGTCCCGAGGCCGAAACCGTGACAGGCGTGGTCCAGGTCCCCGAGCTGGCTGCCGCCTCCGACCTGGGCGGTCCTCGCTGCGGGGTCGACCCGCACCGAGCGCATCAGCGTCAGGTCGAGGGTGAGCGCGTCGTTCACCAAACAGAGGCCCGGGCCGCTGTGGCCGCCGCCACGGACCGCCATCTCGAGGCCCTGCTCGCGGGCGAACCTGACCGTCTGCATGACGTCCGCTGCGTCCAGGCACTGCGCGAACGCGGCGGGGCGTCTGTCGATCATCGCGTTGTAGATAGCGCGGGTTTCGTCGTATGCATCGTCCTGCGGGCCGATCACTGGTCCGTGCAGAGCGTCGCGCAGTGAACCCAGAGTCGCGCCGTCCATGAGAACTCCTTGGCGGGCGCGCCGGTCTCCGCCCCCGGGGCATGCGACCGCACCGGCTGCCCTGTGGACGTATAGGGGTAGCGCGCCCGTCGGTCCCGCCCCGGGCGCCACGAGCCCGTCGGCGACCGCCACGACGCCGTAGGGCCGACAACTCCAGCCTGGCACCGGCCATCCCGCCGCGCAACGCAGCCGTGTATCCCGAACGACGTGGTCGCCACGGCGGTTCAGCCGTCGAGGAGCTCGGCGAGGGCCTCGGCCGGGTCGTGGTGCGGTGAGGCAGCCGGCCACCACCGACCGCCCTCCTGCCGGTACGGGTACCAGCGGCCGTCCCGGCCGTAGCGGAGCTGGAGCCCGCGGCCGGCCAGCGTCCAGCGGTTGTCCCGCACCTCCAGCTCGGGGAGCTCGTTCTGCTCCCAGCCCGCGGTGAGCGCGGTGCGGGCCCGGGCGGTGTCCTGTTTCGGCGGCGTCCAAGCCTCCTCCAGCACATCCAGCCCGGCGCTCCCGCCCAGCCGCCACGCCTCGGCCGCCCGGTCCAGCTGCTCCGGGCTGCCGCAGGCTTCCCGCAGACGGGCCAGGACCTGCGCATCGGGGCGGGTCGCCGCGATCCGTACGCAGTCCCGCCAGAGGCCAAGGGGCGCCGGCGGCTCGGCGGTGAAACCGTGGGTGTAGGCGAGCAGTTCACGGGCGCGCACGCCCGCGGTGGTGACCAGCTGCTCCAACGGGTCGGCTGCGGGCCCAGTGGACGTGTCCTGCATGACGGTCGGGCCGGGCAGCGGCGGCAGCTCGGGAAGCACCGCCGACGCACGGCCGAAGACCTCTTCGGCGGGAGTACCGTCCGGCAGCTGCGTCGCAGCGGCCGTCGCTTCTTCCTCCGCCTCAGCGGCGTCGTCCTCGTCCCCGAGGCCGCCGAAGATCGCCTGCATCAGCAGGACGGACCGGAGTTCCTCCTGCGCCGCCTGCACACCGCGCCCCCGCAGCAGGAGCAGGAGCATCGTGTCCTCGTCCAGCAGCCAAGACGCCTGGTAGCAGAGCGCGGCCGCGTGCTTGCAGGGGTGGTCGAGCGCGTCGCAGTCGCAGTCCGCCTCCAGGTCGCCGTAGCCGGGCAGCAGCCGGACCCTTGCGTCCTCGGCGGCCTCCAGCAGGTCGGGCGGCAGTTCACCGGCGAGCAGTTCATCGATGATGTCCGGCCGCTCTGCGGTCTTCTCCCAGAGCAGCTCCCAGTCGTCCTCGTCAAGCTCCTCCAGGGTGAGCACCGTCTTGAAGGGGGTGTCGCCTTCGTAGCCGGTGGTGGAGATGCGCCCGGGGCTGATCGTGATCGGTCCGAGCCGGCCGGTGCGCGCGTAGGCCCGGCCCTTCTTCAGGGCCTCCTCGTCCAGGGAGGTGTCCTCCAGCGCGTCCGCCCAGGCCTTGCCCCACCAGGACTGGCCGCGTGCCCGGCTGCCCCGGCGCGCGGCGAAGGCCGGGAAGCCCCGCGCGCCCGTCTCGTCCCCGCTCATCCCGTACTCCTCAGCTCGACCAGGTTGGCCAGCTCGTCGTTGGTCAGTTTCGTCAGTGCCTGCTCCCCGGAGCCCAGTACGGCGTCCGCGAGGCCCTTCTTCGCTTCGAGCAGGGCGGCAATGCGGTCCTCGACCGTGCCTTCGGCGATCATCCGGTGCACCTGGACGGCGCGTGTCTGCCCGATGCGGTAGGCACGGTCGGTGGCCTGGGCCTCCACCGCGGGATTCCACCAGCGGTCGTAGTGCACGACGTGGTCGGCGCGGGTGAGGTTGAGTCCGGTGCCGGCGGCCTTGAGGGAGAGCAGGAAGACGGGCACCTCCCCGTCCTGGAACCGACGGACCATCTCCTCGCGGCGTGGCACCGGGGTGCCGCCGTGGAGCAGCAGCGTGGGGACGCCGCGCTCGCGCAGGTGTGCCTCGAGCAGGCGTGCCATGGTGACGTACTGGGTGAAGACGAGGGCGGCTCCCCCCTCGGAGGTGATGGTGTCCAGCAGTTCGTCGAGCAGTTCCAGCTTCCCGGAACGGCCGGCCAGCCGGGTGCCTTCCGCCTCCTTGAGGAACTGCGCGGGATGGTTGCAGATCTGCTTCAGGCCGGTGAGCAGCTTGAGCACCAGACCGCTTCGGGCGATGCCCTCGGTGGCTTTGATCTGCGCCATGGTCTCGCGGACCTGGGTCTCGTACAGGGTCCGCTGCTCGGGGGTGAGGGAGACCGGACGGTCCGTCTCGGTCTTCGGCGGGAGCTCGGGGGCGATGCCCGGGTCCGACTTCTTGCGGCGGAGCAGGAACGGCCTGACCAGTTCGGCCAGTCGCTGTGCGGCGGAACCGTACTCTCCCTTCTCGCCCGGCGGTGGTCCGAATTCCGCGCGTTGCTTGTGTTCGGCTTCGATCGCGGCGATCCAGCGGCGGCGGAAGTGGCCGTGGCTGCCGAGGAGTCCGGGGGTGGTCCAGTCGAGGACGGCCCAGAGCTCGGAGAGGTTGTTCTCAACTGGGGTGCCGGTCAGGGCGATCTTGGCATCGGCGGGGATCAGCCGCAGCGACCTCGCGGTGCTGGAGTGCGGGTTCTTCACGTGTTGCGCCTCGTCGGCGACAACCATGCCCCAGCGGTGGGCACCGAGCCGCTCGGTGTCAAGGCGCATGGTGCCGTAGGTGGTCAGGACGAAGCCGGAGCCGACGCCGGCCAGGGTGCGGCCGGGTCCGTGGTAGCGGCGGACGGGCGTGTCGGGGGCGAACTTGCCGACCTCACGCTGCCAGTTGCCCAGAAGGGAGGCGGGGCAGACGACGAGGGTGGGGCCGACGCTGTGCGGGTGTTCCTGGCGCAGCAGGTGCAGCGAGATCAGCTGGACGGTCTTGCCCAGGCCCATGTCGTCGGCGAGGCAGCCGCCGAGGCCGAGCGAGGTGAGGCGGTCCATCCAGCGCAGGCCGCGCAGCTGGTAGTCGCGCAGGGTGGCCGCGAGCGCGGCGGGCTGCTCGACCGTTTCGGTGCCGCGGTCGGGTTCGGCCAGGCGTCGGCGCAGGGCGAGCAGCCACGTGCTCGGCGCGACCCGCACCTGCTTGCCGCCGGTCTCGGTGTACCCGGTGAGGGCGACGGCGAGCGCCTCGATGGCGGTGAGCGGCTTGAGGTCGCGGTCGCGGGCCTTGCGGGCGATATCCGCGCCGATGAGCACCCAGTGCCCGCGGAGCAGGGTCAGCGGCTGGTCTACGGCGGCGATCTCGGCCATCTCCTGCTCGGTGAGGGCCTCCCCGTCGAGGTCGAGCTGCCAGCGCAGGCCGACGGTGCCGTTGCCGCCGAAGAAGGAGCGCATGTCGGTGGGCGGGGTCAGCGCGCCGCCGATGACCACTCGGGTGGTGAGGGAAGGGACGGCGTCCTCGGGCCAGAGCACCTCGACGTCGTGGGCGGCGAGTCGGGCGGTGGTGTCGCCGAGCAGGTCCTGGACCTCGTGGGCGGCGAGTTCGAGGGCGGAGGGCACCGGCAGCAAGCGGGAAAGGGGCTGCCAGATGTCGGCGGCCCGTCGTACGGCGAGGACGGTGTCGGCCTGGGCCCGCGGTCCGAGCCCGGCTGCTTCAACCGAGGCGAACAGCTCGTCGGCGTCGACGCTGAGGGTCGGGTCGGCCCGGCTGGACACCTGGGGTACCAGGCGCAGGGCGGGCGCCTGGCCGTCACCGGCACCGGCACCGGCACCGGCACCGGGCACCAGGTCGACACGCAGGGCCAGTCGTACGCCCGAGTCGATACCGGCGGAGATCTCCTCGGCCCAGGCTCGCAGATGGGGGACGTACTGGGGTTCGTCGGCAGCGAAGGCCCGGCGGCCGGCCACGGCCGGGGCGGCGGCGGTGCGCGGCAGGGTGTCGGCGACCGCGTCGACGAAGGAGCGGAGCAGGGCGGCGGCGTCGCGCAGCAGCAGCGGGCCGCCAGGCGGGACGGGCAGGGGGACGGCGAGCGCCTCGGCCGGTGCCGCGGCGGCCAGTTCACGAATGCGCTGGACGTCCTCCGGGGCGAGCGGGCCGGCGCGCCAGGTGTCGTGGCCGGTGACGGAGACGCCGGGGAGCAGCCGTTCGCGGGCGGCGAGATGCAGGCCGAGAGCGGTCGCGGCGCCCCAGAACGCGGCGGAGGGGCTGGGAGAGACCTCTGCGGCGCCGTTCGCCGTCCGGTCGGCGTTCACTTCGGTGTGGAGCCGACGGGCCAGGGTAAGGGCGGGCAGGGCCTCGGCGACGGTCAGCCGCAGGACCGGGCAGCGGCTCACCGCGAGGGTGCCTCCGTCGGCGGTGACCAGGTCGGCTTCACCGGCTTCGCCGAAGGGCAACTGTGCGGCGGGGCCGGGGCCGGGGCCGGGCGGGGCGTCGGGTCCGGGCGGGGCGTCGGGGTACCGGAACGCGAGCTTTCCGGTACGCGCCGGATCGCCCGCCTCGAAGACCACCGCGCACTGCGCCAGCAGGCCGGCCTGCTCACGTGACATCCACACCATCTGTTCCGCCCCCTGGTTCGGCACTCCGGTCAACGTCCGCCGTCCACGGGGCGCTTGGTCACGCGGCTGCCTTCTGGATGCAGGTCGGTCGCGAACGGGTTCGGCTCATCGTCCGCAAGCACGCCCACGAAGGGTTCCCCCTCCCCGGCGAACGTGTAGGCGCCGCCTTCGATCCGCTCGATCAGACCACGCGTCCATTCCGCGCCGGCGTCGGCCGAGTGCACCCACAGGTTCATGATCTCGCCGATGTGCCCGAGCTGCTCGGGCCCGTCCGCCGGTGTGTAGTACTCAGTGACCGTGGACCGCCACTGCTCGAGCCCCGTGATCCTCTTCTTGAGAAGTGCAACGGCCTCATCCCGTGGCAGATCGACGATGAAGCCGATGCCGGCCGAGAGCACGTCGGCCTTCTGCTCGTGCGCGCTCAGCGCCTCGCGCAGCAGTGTGAAGTACTCCTCGGTCCCCTTGTCGTTCATCTCGTACTCGACGCGGGGCGGGCCGCCGACGGTGCTCGGTGCGACCTCGTGGGCGACGAGGAGTCCTTGCTTGGTCATGTGCTTGAGTGCGTGGTAGATCGAGCCCGGCTTGGCGTTGGACCACTCGTGGGCGCCCCAGTACTCCAGGTCGTTGCGTACCTGGTAGCCGTGTGCCCGTCCGTGCTGGCGGACCGCGCCGAGAACCAGCAGCCGGATCGCTGACATGCGCATCTCCCCTTCTAGATGATTTTGATCAGACCGGCCCGATCCAGGTTCACCCAGGCGCGATCCATGCAGCTTTCGCATGCTCATCAAATTTGTCTAGCTGCTTCTACGGTGCCCCACCTTGACAGCTCTAGTCAAATTTGATCAGCCGAGGAGGGGTTCTGTCTGACTGCACTCCGGCGATCATCGTCGAAGGTCTGCGGAAGAGGTACAGGCACAAGCAGGCCCTCGACGGCCTCGACCTCACGGTGCGACGAAACTCGCTCGGGTCGCGGGTGCCCGGGCCCCAGGGAGGGTGGGAGCACGCTCGGCCAGGACGTCGACGGTTTCGGTCACGTACCGGTCGGCGGTGGCGGTCGATACGCCGAACCTGAGCCCACCCGCTCCAGCGCCTCGTTCCTGTGGAGATGGACCAGCACGAGGAGGGCCTGCTGGAAACAGTTCAGCAGTGGCCAACCGTGAGCGCTGGGACCCGGCACAAGTCGCTGGTGCCAGCGCTCAGCCGTGTCGGGCCGCGAAGGCGGCGGTCGAGGTGTCGTCCAGGTCCACGCAGCATCCGTAGCCCCAGTAGACGTAGTAGTGAGGGGTCGCCAGTTGACGCCGACACGTCGTGCAAACCACCTGCTGGTGGGGGTTGGCGCGGATGACGGCCGTGTCCTTGAGGCTGAAGATCGCTCGGGTGGTCTCCAGCCCGTGCTCCTCGATTCCCTGCTTCACGAATTCAAACGCGCCGTATGTGTGACCGTTAGGGCATTTGATGCGGTTGGAGTAGGCCGAACCGCACGCCTCGGCTCCGAGCTCGGTTCTGATCCGGGCCATTTCCTCGTCCGACACCGGCTCGAGCCCCATGTGCTTCATCCGCTGCGGCGTCCAGTACCACGCGTTGACAGCCGAGAACTGGGCGCGGGTCAGATAGAAGGTGGCGGTCCTGCCGCTCTTCACAGTGGCTCTCACGGCGTCCACGACGATGCTGTCCTCGGCCATGATGACGGCCCTGCCGCCACCGACAACCGACTCGATAGCAGCAAGCGAGGACGGATCCATGGTGCATCACTCCGAAGCAGGCAACGGCCGGCGCGAAACCCGGCGCAGGTCTCTGTCGCTGTGATGCTCTGTCGGCCCGGTACCCGCTGCAACCGGGAACAGCCGTTTGGGTCCCTCGCGTCCCTGTGCTGCCCTCCCCCGCCTGACCGTGCACCCGTCGTCTCCGATGGTGTCGTCGGAGACGTAGTGCTGCCCAAGTGGCGGACCGGTCCTGGCGGGCGGCTCTCTCTGGCGGCCCCATGGCCTCAAGGCCTCTTGGCGATGGCTCGGGCTCTTACGCCTTCGGCCCCTGTGGCCACGTCAGCCTGCTGCTCCTCGGCATGGGCGAGGTACGCATCGGGAAGCATGGCCTCACACGCGCCGCGATCCGGGGAAGCGCGCACGGTACTCGCCGCCGCCGAGACTCATCGTGATCGGACCGGTCGGCCCCTGGAGGTGCGACGGATCCCAGGACGCGACGCCCCGAGCCCCCGCGCATTCCGTTCGCGGCGGTCTCGGTCAGGGTGCCGAATTCGGTCACCGAGGACTTCGCGACGCGGTTGACGCCCTGTTGCAGTTCGGTGCGGGCGCGCTCCTGCCTCATGACACGTTTCACGTGCTCGCCGCACTGCACAAACATGATCCTCGCCGTCGCGCCGTTGGTGACGCGGCTGCCTCGACGCCGGGCTGGAACGGCGACCAGAACGTGTGATGTGCCAGGGGATCACAAATGATGAGCATTGTTCTACTCTTCCGCCATGCCGAGGCCCCGCAGTGCCCTGAGCGTCTTATTAGCCTGCATGTTCGTGCTTGTCGGCGCCACGCCCGTGATGGCGCACGAAGAGCGTCCCGTGGACTTTCCGGACGGTTCGGGGAGCGTGCCCGCGTATCGGAGCGCGGAGCCCGATCTCATTGTGTGCAAGACCGACCGTGCTGACTTCGAGCGGCGGATCTCCGACTTCCCGGCGGAACTGAAGGACCGCAATATCCGGCTCTTCGACCGCTGCCAGAGCAACGGATTCCGGCATCTTCAGGAAGCGGTGAACGCCGTCGACAAGCCGGGCATGAACATCGCGATTCTGCCGGGACTGTATCTGGAGGAGCCGACCCAGTCGGCCCCCACAGGCGAGTGCACCCGGCTCAAGGCACCCACGTCGTCGTTCGGATACCAAGTGCTGTCGTACGAGCAGCAGGAGCGGTGCCCCAACAGCCAGAACCTGATCGCGATCCTCGGCAAGAGGGATCTGCAGATCGAGGGCACCGGCGCCAGCCGCAACGACGTCATCATCGACGGCAGGTACAAGAAGCTCAACGTCATCCGGGCGGACATGGCCGACGGCATCTACTTCAAGAACTTCACCGCGCAACGCTCGACGTTCAACTCGCTCTACATCCTGGCGGGCGACGGCTTCGTCATCGACGACGTGCTCACCCGCTGGAACGACGAGTACGGTTTCCTGACCTTCGCCAGCGATCACGGTTTGTACAAGGACTGCGAGTCCTACGGCAACGGCGACTCCGGCATCTATCCGGGCAGCGCCTCCGACGTCAACAGCGACCGAGGCTACGACGTCGAGCGCTACTCCATGGAGATCACGGGCTGCCGCAGCCACCACAACATGGTCGGCTACTCCGGCACCGCTGGTAACTCCGTCTGGGCCCACGACAACGAGTTCGACCACAACATGGCGGGAGCCGCCATGGACAGCGCCTTCCCCGGTCATCCCGGACTCCCGCAGGACCATTCGAAGTTCGAACGCAACCTGATCCACGACAACAACCAGGACTACTACCGCCACGTCCGCGAAGGCACCTGCGCCAAGCCGCCCGCCGAGCGGGGTTACGAGAAGGGCGTCGTCTGTCCTCAGATCCCAGTCCCGGTCGGATCCGGCGTCATCATCGCCGGCGGCAATTACAACCTCTTCCAGGACAACTGGATCTACGGCAACCAGCGCACCGCTTTCGTGCTGCACGCCGTGCCCGGGTTCATCCGCGGCGAGGAGGGCATGGAGAAGCAGTGGGACACCTCCCACCACAACCGTTTCATCGGCAACCACCTCGGCGTCGACCGGGAGGACAACTCCCGCCCCAACAGGACTTCCGTCTGGTGGGACGGCCAGGGCGAGGGCAACTGCTGGTCCGGCCTCGCGGGTCCGAGCAACCCGCGGACGCTGCCGGAGTGCGGCGACAAGCCGGGTGAGGTGTCAGGAGGCAGCGACCGCATCGCCGGCGAGCCGGTGAAGCTGGTACAGCTGCTGGTGTGCTCGGAATACGACGTGCGGGCGCGCAAGCTGCCGGCAGGGTGCGACTGGTACGGCGCGCGGGGCGTGGAGCGGATCGAGACTCAGATCGCGATCGCCGTGGCGGCCGTACTGGCACTGGTCGGCGGAGTGCTGTGGCGGCGGACGCTGCGCCACGATCGGTGGGGGGCGGCGGCCGCCGGGGTGGGGCTGGCCGGGCTGGTGGTCGATGTGTTCGGCTCGTCAAGGTCGTACGACCATACGGTGATCCCAGCCGTGTCGCTGTTGCTGCTCGGGCTCGGATGGGCCGGTATGGGCCTGCGGTTACTTCAGCGACGCAGGGTGTTCGGCTGGGTGACGGTGGGGCTGGGCGCGCTCACCGTGCTCGACGCCTGCGACAAGGCCGTCGTGATGGTGCCGTGGACTCCGTTCAGCCCAGCGTGGCTGCGGACCTTGGTGGGCGTGGCTTGGGTGGTCTGGGCGGTGATCGCTGCCGCCGGCCAGGCGGAGCAGGTGGGCGGCGCCACGAGCGAGAGCCGGTCCCAGGATCGGGCTACGGCGGCTACGGGCGATGACGACGTGCGCACCGAGGGCCCGGCGGAGCCCGGACCGGACACGAAGATGGCGGCGTCATGAGGAACCGAACCGCGTCCCCGCGCCTTGCCACCCTCGCCATCGGCACTGTCCTCGCGGTCACCCTGACTCAGGTCGGCTGCGCCCGGCCCACCACCCACCACAAGCCCGGGACCAGCCACGACACTGCAACGGCTCCCGTCGCGCCGGCAACCCAGCCGCCCGACGATTCCGGCAGTGACATGCAGAACCACGAAGACGAGGACGCTGGTCCGTCCACCAGAACCATCCGCATCAGTGTCACGGGCAACAAGGTCAGCCCCGCTCCCCGCCGCGTCGAAGTGGCCAAGGGCACCCGGGTGACCCTCGTCGTCACCAGCGACCAGGCCGACGAACTGCACGTTCATGGCTTCGACATAACCGCCGAGCTGACTCCGGAGCGCACCCAGAAGCTGTCCTTCGTGGCCGTCCGGACGGGCTTGTTCGCGGTCGAGACCCATGAGTCGGAGCTCGTCCTCATCCAGCTCGTCGTCCGCTGATGACACCGCTCACCGGCGCGACGTCTCGGCAGACCGCCGCGGCACCCGTCCCGCCCTTGCCCGGTACCCGCTCATGATCCACGACCTCGAAGTCGACCACGCTCTTGAGCTCGCCCACGGCATCGGCAGCCGCCAGGACCTGCCCATCTCAGCCTTCTACGCCTATGCCGGAGCCTTCACGGCCCTCTTCGTCTCGTTCCTCGCCTTGGGCCTGCTCTGGACCACCCCCAGGTTCTCTGGCGTCACCGCCGGGCGTCCGCTGCCTGCCGTCCTCCAACGCGCGGCGGACGGCGCGCCCTTGCGCCGCGTCCTGCAAGCCTTCGGCCTCGCCGCCACCGGCTTCGTCGCCGTCCACCTCCTCCTCGGCCCCGACGACCCCGACCGCAACCCTGCCCCCGGCACGGTCTACGTGTTGTTCTGGGTGGGCCTGGTGCCCGCCTCCCTTCTCTGCGGCCCCGTCTGGCGTCTGGTGAACCCCCTGCGCACTCTCCATGCCTACACCTGCCGTGCCCTCGATCGAGACCCTCGCTCCGGGCACCCCCTGCCGAAGGCCCTGGGCTATTGGCCCGCAGCCGTGGGCCTGTTCGTCTTTACCTGGCTGGAGCTCGCCTCACGGGAGCCTGCCTCCCTCGCCGCCTTGATCACGTTCTTCTTCCTCTACTCCGTCGCCCAGCTCGCCGGGGCAGCGGTGTACGGGGCACACTGGTTCGACCGCAGCGACGCCTTTGAGGTGTACTCCGCGCTTCTCGGGCACCTTTCCCCCCTGGGCCGCCGCCCGAACGACCACCTTCTCGTGTTGCGCAGCCCCTTCAACAGCCTGGACGGCGTCCCCGTCGCACCGGGTCTCGCCGCCACGCTGTGCGTCATGCTGGGCAGCACCGCCTACGACGGCTTCTCCAAGGCGCCGTGGTGGATCACCACACTGCAAACCTCTCCCCTGGGCCGGACCGGTGCCGCCACCCTTGGCCTGACCGCCACCTGCGTCATCGTGGCCCTGCTCTACACCTCCTGTGCTGCCGCCACACGCCTCATCTCGGGCCCGGGTCATGAGCGTCCCACCAACGCCTTCGCGCACTCCCTCCTCCCCATCGCCACCGGCTACCTCTTCGCCCACTACTTCTCACTCTTCATCATCGAATCCCCACGCACAGTCACCATCGCATGGGGCACTGACAATCCGCCCCCACCCGCAGATCTCCTCTCGACAGGTGCCGTGGCCTCCCTCCAGGTCACCGCGATCGTCCTCGGCCACGTCTTCGGCGTGATCGCCGCCCACGACCGATCCGTCCGCCTCTTCCCACCGTCTCGCGCTGTCGCCGGACAGCTCCCCCTGCTGGTGCTCATGATCTGCTACACCGTCGGAGGCCTGACACTGCTGCTGGAGGCATAGCGGCGAACGAACAGAGAGAAGCGCTGCCATCCACCCGATTTATTCAGCAGCGCGGGGCCGAACGCTTGAGTCAGATTCTCGACACCTGCTGATGTCGCGTCCTGAAAGCGGCTCAGCAGATGCCCGACTGCACGAGGACGAGTTCGGCGCTCGCCCTGGACCGGGTGCGCTGCGCTCCCGCGGACGGACATCGGGTGGGCGACGGCCGCGGACCTCCCTCCCCCCCGTCAGCCGTTCCCTGTGCGAGCGGCTGACGGGCCCCCGACGACCGCACGCCTCCGGGGCCTTACGACATCCGTAGCCAAGCCGCAGACCTCGGCCGGCGCTCCGTCAACACCACGGGCGTACGCTCCAAACATGGAGCTGACCGGCACGGTATGGGGCGCAAGCGCGGCAGAGCATCACGCGGACTGTCCCTGCGACGATTTCATGAGCATGCCCTACGAGCGCTGGACGCGAGCCGTCGACGTGGCAGCGCCGCCGGAGCTCGTCTTCCGCTGGCTTGTGCAGCTGCGTTCCGCACCCTACAGCTACGACTGGATCGACTTCCGCGGACGCAAGAGCCCGGACCAACTGCCAGAGAAGGCAGAGCCTCTCGAAACCGGACAGCCGTTCATGGTGTTCCGCATCGTCGCTTTCGAGACCGACCGCCATATCACCGGGGTGCTCCCGGACGGGCCGGCAAAGCGGCACGGACACATGGCAGTCACCTACCTCCTCGAACCGACACCCCACGGCAGCCGGCTGATCACAACCGTCGACATCGAAAAGCGAGCCAAGCCGCTGCACCGCATACAGCGCCGCCTGACAGCCTGGGGCGACCTGATCATGATGCGCAAACAGCTACTCACGATCAAAGAGCTCGCCGAACGCGACGCGGCCACCCCACCGGCGTAACAGTCATCCAACGTCGATGGCTCGCCATTGCAGCGTCGGGCTCGCCGCAGCGACCGCACATGGAACTCGGTTTCCGTGGCGCCGAGCTGCTGTTCCAGGTGCTGCCGGAGCGGGAGGATGCGCTCGCCAGGACTACCCCGGGTCGCTCAAGGCAGCCTGAGCAGTCGTCAGGCGGTACGCGCGCCGCGTCGTCAGGCGATGAACAGGCTCCTGCCGGGGGCCGGGCGCACAACCCGTCCCGGCATGACGGCGGCCGTCACCCGCCCGTCACAGAATGACCCAGACCACACAAAGGCCACCTCATCCGTGTAGTTGGCGACCTTCGAGGGCACGAAGTCACCCAGCGGGTGACAACCCGACGGAGCGATGTACCGCGCCCCGTCGATGATCAACACACCGTTGGCCGCGTGCGCCGTGCCCGGGGCCGTCAAGGCCAGCGCCAGCGCCGCCGCACACGCTCCGAGCACGCGCAACGCACGTCGTGTTCCACGCATAGCCTTCCACCTGTCTCTTCCGTCTCACCGCGAACAATGCCATCACCGACAGTAAGACTTTCCGTCACTCAAGGTGACACGACGTGCGGGGCGAACGAGGGATGCGCGGAGCGCTGCCCCGTCGGCCATCCGGAACGCACATCGGCCAAGCGGCCGCGTCCGGCCGCAAGCGGGGCCTGCCGAGGTGGCGCCGGTGCCGGACCACCGCAGCAGGTCCGGTCTCGGGGTTCTCCGCTGGCGGGTGGCAGATGTCCAGGCGGACCGCCGCTCCCCCCGGGCGATCGTGTCCTCTCGGGCGGGCTGCTGGGTCCCGGCGACTAGACGGCGCCGTCGTGTGTCGTGCCGGAGTGCCCGCGGACCGTGTCGCGGAAGGCGATCGGGGTCTGTCCGGTGCGCTGGTGGAAGTATTTGCTGAAGTGGGTGGCGCTGGGAAAGCCGAGCCGGCCGGCTATGCGGGTGGCAGTCTGGTCGCTGTGGGCCAGAAGGCGTTTGGCCTCGAGGATGACGCGGCGGTCGATGAACTCCTTGGCCCCGAGGCCTGCGGCGGCGAGGGTGGCCCGGGAGAGGGTGCGGGCCGAGTAGCCGAGGGCCCGGGCGTAGTCCTCCACCTGGCGTGTGCTGGTGAAATCCTTCTCGACGGCATCACGGAAGCGCAGGTAGGTGTGGTGGGGATCGGGTGCAGGGCTGCCCGCGGGTGCGGTCAGGTGGGCCAGGCGCAGCACCAGGACCGACAGCAGGTGGCGCAGGGCCGCCATGTGGATCTCCAGGGGCAGCTGCCCGAGCGCGTGGAACTCGGCAGTGAGGTGGTCGGCCGCTTGGAGCAGCGCCGTCGCGTCGTCGGGCAGCGGGCGGCGCAGGACCGGGGCATGAGGGTCGTCGATGCGGGCGGTACGGGCGGAGGCCGCGTCGATGAAGTCCTGCTGGAACAGGATCAGGGTGCCTTCGGCGTGAGTGAGGTCACCCCACTGCTGGACCTGGCCGGGGCGTACCCACAGCCAAGAGCCGGGTTCGAGGGCGTAGGCGGTGAAGTCCACCGTGTGCCGCAGGCTGCCGCCGGTGAGGGTGAGCAGGTGGTGGAAGTCCGGGCGCTGGGGGTTCGCGAGGCGCTCGGCCGGTGCGCGGGAGCGCAGGTCGGCGAGGGGCAGCACCTCGATGCCCGCAGGGGTTCCGGCAGGGGCGGTGAAGGAGATCTCCGCGATCTCAACGTTTCCCGGAGAGGCATTGTGTCGGTTTTTGGCCATCATTAGTCGCAAGTGTAATCAGAGTGCATGCCACTGTCCTCCTAGTTTGGAAGTGCGGCACCAGCCGGTGTCACGTGGATGTCGGAAAGAAGTAAGGGCGGAGGAGAGTGCGGCGTACTGCGGAGCAACCACCGCTCTTGGCGCTGCGGCTTCGCATGGCACTGCCGGATTCCGCCTGCGCATCGCCTCCGCCTCCCTGACCAGCACACTCGGCCGGCATCCGGCTCCCACCCCCTTCCCGCACAAGGAGAAGCACCATGAGCAACCCCAAGAACACCGTCCTGACCGCCGCCGCCGAGCTGTTCGGCGAAAAGGACCCGACCGCCGTGGACCGCTGGGTTTCCATCGGCTACACACAGCACAGCGCTCTGGCCGCCGACGGCCCCGAGGCCCTGCGCCAGCTGGTCGCCGGTCTGCCGGGAGACTTCCGCTACGAGGGCGCCCGCGTCCTCGCCGACAGGGATCTGGTGGTCCTGCATGGGACGTACTTCGGATTCGGCCCTGCCCCGATGGTCGGCTTCGACATCTTTCGCGTCGACGGCGACGGCAAGCTCGCCGAGCACTGGGACGCCTTGACTCCCGTCGTCACCGACACCGCCTCCGGCCGTACGCAGACGGACGGCCCCGCCGACGTCACCGAGGTCGAGAAGACCGAGGCCAACCGCGCACTGGTCGCGGAGTTCGCCGAGAAGGTCCTGGTCGGCGCCGACTACTCGGTACTCACCGACTACATCTCCACCGAGACCTACCGCCAGCACAACCCGGAGGCCGCTGACGGCTTGGACGGCTTCGGCGCGGCCGCCGCGACATGGGCCGAGCAGGGCAAGAACCTCGTCTACAAGAACGTCCACAAAGTCATCGCCGAGGGTGAGTTCGTGCTGGTGCAGTCCGAGGGCGAGTTCGGTGTCCCGGTGGCGTACTACGACCTGTTCCGCGTCGCCGAAGGAAAGATCGTCGAGCATTGGGACGTCATCGCTCCGGTCCCGGCTGACCTGCCGCACGGCAACGGCCTGTTCTGACGCCACCGCGCGACGGGGAGGAGCATGATGAAGGTACTCACCCGCGTCTGCCGGGGCTTCATCTTCCAGCCGAGCGAGAACGGGGGCACCATGTTCCGACCGCCGGCTGCCGCCGCACGGCAATCCCGTCGGCGGTAGCCGGTACTCGACCGCAATGCCGCGGTCGTTCGGACTGAGCGACCGCGGCGTGCAACGCTGTACTGAGACGTGAAGGAGGATGTTGTGTCCGCCGTGCCCGCACCGGAGCGCATGCCCGCGCTGTATCTCTCCCACGGCGCCCCGCCGCTCGCCGATGACGCTCTGTGGCCCGGCCAGCTCGCTGCCTGGTCGACCGACCTGCCGCGCCCCAAGGCGATCCTGATGGTCTCCGCGCACTGGGAGGAGGCCCCGCTCGCCCTCGGCGCCACCGAGACCGTGCCGCTCGTGTACGACTTCTGGGGCTTCCCCGAGCGCTACTACCAGGTGGCGTACACCGCCCCGGGCGCTCCAGGACTCGCCGAATCGGTGCGCAAGCTGCTGAGCGCGCCCGGCATCACCGTGCAGGAGGCACCCGACCGGGGCCTCGACCACGGCGCGTACGTGCCACTGGTCGAGATGTACCCCGGCGCAGACATCCCCGTTCTCCAGATCTCCATGCCGACGCTCGACCCGCAGAAGCTCATGGACATCGGGCGCCGGCTCGCCCCCCTGCGTGACGAGGGCGTCCTGATCGTCGGCTCGGGCTTCTTCACACACAACCTCGCCGCTCTGCGCCACGACGGGATCCCCTCCTGGTCGGCCGAGTTCGACGACTGGGGCCACCGTGCTCTGGACGCCGGCGATGTCGACGCCCTGCTCGACTTCACGCACAAGTCCCCGGCCGGAGCGCTGGCTCATCCGCGTACCGAGCACTTCGCGCCGCTGTTCGTGACCATGGGGGCCGCCGACGCATTCGGCGGACTGGACGCACAGCGGAGCGTGATCGACGGATTCTGGATGGGGTTGGCAAAGCGATCGGTTCAGTTCGGCTGATCACCCGATGCTGATGGAGCCCGCGATGAGCAGGGCCGTCTGCGTCCGGCTGCGTCGACCTCAGCTCGCAACCTCGGCACGGTCAGTATTCGCGAGGACCTCGCTGACGCCGACCAGTTCCTTCCACCACGGCGGGGGCGCCACCTGTGACCTCTCTGCATCTGTACTGATTGAGCTCACAGCATCCCCACCGCCTGAATCAGCCTCTGAGTGGCCACCCCCTGTGGCCCGTCGGCGATCCGCCGAACACGGCCTGCAAGCGCCGCAGCGAAGTCGAGCGCACGGTCAACGCTCCAAGGGCTCTGCCCCGTGCCAACTCATTGGGTGAGAAGGCGTACCTCTTCCCTGGCACGGTGACCGTCACAGCCATTCGTCTCCGGCTACGCTCACGACCCGCCGGACCGAACGAAGTGCGCCGGTGTTGTGCGGTGGCGATGGGAGCGAGCTGCACGTACAGCCGATGCCCCGCACCAGGAAACTGCGGGATTCCGTGACGGCGAAGGCCGTGGTGGTCGGCGTCCGGCGCGGAACTGCTCTGCCGGCTACACCCGAGCCCGATCGGACCGGAGTTCCATGGAACCGATCAGGGCTCAGGCCCCTCTTCTCAACGCAACTGTAGCCAACCAGACCACTGTTCTCGGATCGCCAAGATCGAGTTGTCTGCGAACCGCGCGGAGACGGGCCAGGATGATACGAGCGGCAGTGCATGATCGGGGTGCCGCCCGAGGGAGCGAACCGCGCCAGCGCAGACACCTGATGATCGCCAGGTGTCCGGCAGTCCTGTCGGCCGTGGTCAGCCTGGACGATGACCAGTCATCGTCCAGGACGTGTGCTCCAGGGATGGCAACGGCGGAGACCCTACGTCACACGCCACCACACGTCCGTCGTACAACTTCGCCCAGCCGGCCCATCCGTACCAAGCCACAACGGCGTATGGGCGATGCGACTCCATAACCCCCCTCATGTCATACAAGGACGGTCTCTCGTGATGATCAATGCCATAGGCAAACGCGCTGTCACGGCTCTGTCGACAACGGCGCTGGTCTCCGCCGCGCTGCTCAACACCGCGACTCCGGCCGCGGCCGTCCAGGGCGGCCAGCCTGCCCGGGCTGTGGACTACCCCTGGGCCGTCGCGGTCAAGCCTGTGCTGGTCCCGTTCGCGTTCTGCGGCGGCACTCTGATCGCTCCGACCAAAGTCCTCACGGCAGGGCACTGCGTGGACGCCTTCCTGAAGACCCCTGGACTTCTGCAGGTGGTCTCCGGCCGCGACAACATGTGGTCCTCAAAGGGCACCAAGGTGAGCGTGGCCCGCGTCTGGCGCGATCCGCGCTACGCCACCTTCACCTACAAGGGCGAGACCGGCTACCGGAACGACGTCGCCGTACTCACCCTCAAGTCGCCGATCAACGCCCCGACCCTGCCCATCGCGAGCCCGGATTCGAGCGACCTGTACGAACCCGGGCGGACCGCTCGGATCCTCGGCTGGGGCGCCACGTCCTCCGGAGCCCTCGACGGCGGAGTGCTGCGCACCGCGACGGTCCCGATGGCCGCCGACTCCTCATGCGCCAACGCCGACTCGTACGGCGACGCATACGACCCCGCCCAGTACACGTGCGCGGGAGACCTCACCCACGGAGGAGTGGACACCTGCGACTTCGACAGCGGCACCCCGCTCGTCGTCGACGGAGTCCTCGCCGGCATCACCTCCTGGGGCATCGGCTGCGGCAAGCCGGGCCTTCCCGGCCTCTACACCCGCGTCAGCACCTTCTCCTCGGAGATCACCGCTCAGCTGAACACTGACTAGTACCGCAGAAGCCGGCAGCCGTGGACGTCCAAGGACGACGGAGAACGGAAGAGTGCCGGCGGCTGCACCACCACGCTGCTGTGGCCCTCGGACATGGATGTGTTCGAGGGCACATCACGTGAGCAGAAGAGGTCGTTTCACGCCCCCCCCCACGGACGAGAGCGAACAGACACGCAAGAACGCGATCACGTACTCGTCGATCCTCCGCTCCTTCGGCGCCGCTGGCGTGGGGTGGTGCCAGAGCCAACAAGGCGCACCAACCAGCAACGGGATGGAAGTGGCCGATGGGACGCTCGAAGCGCTGAGCGATCGCACCGCACAGCCGGATGGCTCAGGGCGACTTTCGCGTCCGCCGGTTCAGACGGGGGATCCGGTCGAAGATCGCGGCGAGCCTGGCGGCCTGGTCGAAGTGGGCCTGTGAGCGGGAGCGGTCACCGTCGAGGTGGGTGAGGGTCTCCATGCCGAGGTAGAACGCCACTGCCGCGCTCGCCAGTACGGAAACGCGTACCACGGACGCAAGTGGCTTGCCGCGCAGTAGCCCGGTCAGCAGCTCCTCGGCCAGCTTCTCCCAGTTCCGGGTTTCGAGGACCAGTTGGGCGGAGAGCTTTGATTCGGGCCTGGCGCCGGCGTACAGCTCCTGCACGGCGGCGACGTGCCCGGTCTCGATGTCCTCGTCGTACAGCTCGCGGAGCCGTGCGACCGCGTGAACGGCCCGGTCCGTCCCGGACAGCTCGGCACGATAGCGCCGTATCCGGGACGCACTGGTCCGTGCCAGCGCGGCCACCAGCGCATCGTCGAGGTCCGAGAAGTGGTAGTAGATCACCCCGGGCGCAAAGCCTCCGGTCTGGGCGATCGCCCGGGCGGTGGTACCTCCGTGGCCATTGCGCACCAGGCAGGCGAGGGCGGCGTCCAGGACACGGTCACGGGTGTCAGACAACTCGCACCGGCCGGACCCCGTGCGCGGCGAAGTGGCCTTCGAGCCGGCGCGAGAGCTCCGGCAGGTGATGGCTGGGCACGCGCGGGTAGAGATGGTGTTCCAGGTGGTAGGTGAGCTCCAGGAAGACGGCGGGGATGATCCTCCCGCGCAGGGTGCGGGTCTGCGTCAACGGGGTATCTCCGTAGTCGTGGTGCGGCAGGTACACGGTCAGGAGGGGGTACACCCAACTCCCGACGATCGCCATCACCATATAGACCAACAGCCCTGGCGTGTGGGGCAGGACCAGCACTCCCCCGCCCAGCGCGGCGAACGGGACCATGGCTTCCGCGAGGAGCCAGCAGCGGTCCGGCCCACGCCGGTAGGACCAGAACCACAGGCGCACGAGGAACACGGGGCCGTAGGCAACGGCGCCGAGCAGCGACAGCTCGGCTGGATAGCCCTCCGGGTCGTCGGGGTGCGGAAAGATCCGGTGGTGCTGGGTGTGCGTGGACCGGTAGGCGTGCCCGCTCTCCAGCAGGACCAACCCCATGGCGAACAACGCCCAGTCGGTGGCGCGGGACGACAGGCCCAGAGTGCGGTGCACCACGTCGTGGGTGACGGTCACGACGGCGACGAAGATGCCGAAGACGATCACGGGCGTCAGCCACCACCAGCCCAACCACACGGCGCCCGCGAAGCACAGCACCCCGGCGCCGGGGCGGCAGAGGGCGACGAATCTCTGTCGGCGTGTGGTGACGAGGAGATCCTCGCCCAGATCCGCCAGAGACGGCAGGGACGGTGCCGGGGCCCCGGCCACCCGAGGCGGCAAAGCGGCCGCTGCGACCGGCGGTTCGGGTCCTGCGGCCGGATCGGGCGGGGTCATCGGGCTCGGCCTTTCTCCCTCAGGATGCCCTCGGCGACGATGCGGCTGCCCAGCACGCAGGCGACCGTGCCGAGGCCCGGCCAGGTCGAGTCGCCGACGAGCCACAGCCCGGGGCCACCGAGGTCGTGCGGAACGGCGTGCTGGTTGGTGTTGCGCAGATGCTGGCGCACTCCGCCGACCGCTCCGCCGGGGCGGAAGCCGAACCGTTCGTAGCTGCGGGGCGTCCCGGTCTGGGCGAACACGGCTCGCTCTCCGAGCCGTGGGTACACGTGTCGGGCCAGGGCCACCAGCCTTTCGCCGGTTTCCTTCTTGCGCTGCTCGTACGCGGTCCGGTCGAGGCCGCGCCAGGCGGCGAGCTCGGTGTGGGTGGAGATCATCACCGCCCGGTGCCCGGGCGGAGCGCTGAGCGTGTCGCCGGGTGCGGACACGGAGACGAACATGTTGTTGCCATCGCCCAGGGGGCGGTCGTACGCCTGCAGCACCTGGTGGTGCGTGAGGTCCTGGCCCGTCACCTCGGACTCGGGTACGCCGAGGAAGACCACGGCCGCACCGCCCAGGGCGTCCGCGTCCCGCTCCAGGTACGTCCGCAGTCTGCGGGCGACCGGAAGCCCCGCGCAGATCGTCGCCGCTGTGGCGGCGGGGACCGCGCAGACGAGACGGCGGGCGTGCACAACGCCTTGACGGGTGGTCAGTCGATAGGTGCCTGGGCCGCCTTCGACGCGCGTGACGCGGCGGCCCACCCGGAGCGTGCCACCGAGGGCCCGGTAGCGTTGCACGAGCACGCGCCAGAACCCGTGCATGCCACCGGTGTGCCGGCTGAGCCCTGCGCCCCGAATGGTCACCCCGAGCGCGGCGTTGATGAGGGGCGCGTCGTCGACACTGGTGTGCACCGTGTCCTCGACCAGCATGCCGAGCAGCCCGACCAGCGCGCGGTCGCCCCGCAGGGAGTGGTCCCGCAGGGCCTCTCCCAGGGTCCGGTTCAGGTGGCGGGCGAGCCGAATACCGGGCAGCCCGACCGCCCGCAGGTCGCGAAGGGCGTCGGCGGGGCCTCGCACCGGCAACCGTACGCCCTTCCGGCTGGCCCGCCAGAAGGTGTGTGCCAGCCGGTCGAGCAGCGCCCAGAACCGGCGGTGGTCCTCGCTGTCGCCGAGCTTGCGCAGCCGCTCGGCGTGCCACGCGGCATGGTCGCGGTGCAGCACGACCTCACGGTCCGGCAGAAAGACGCGGTAGCCGGGCAGTTCGTGCGCGTCCAGCGACGGAATGCCCACTGTCTCCAGCAGTTCGCCGCCGACACCGCCGGGGCCGAAGTCGACCAGGGTGGTCGCGCCCACGTCGAAGGAGAAGTCCCGCTTACGGTAGTACCCGGCGCAGCCGCCGGCGTGGCCGTGCGCCTCCAGTACGAGCGTGGACAGCCCGGCCGCTTGCAGCCGCAGTGCCGTCGCCATGCCTGCCATGCCGCCGCCGATCACCGCCACGTCGACATGCTCCTGAACGTTCTGAACACCTGTTCTGAACATTCGTTCAGACTGGGCCAGTTCATCCTGCGCGTCAAGAGCTCCGAAGCGTCAGAAGAGATCCTCAGGAGCTCCCCGCCTTGCCTGCACCCCACCACCGCTCGATCGACGACCATCAGCGGGGGCACCGCTTTGGAGGGGGCCGCGATGGATGGCAGAACGAGTCATGCAGGGGAAGTTGGCGGTTGAGGCCCGCAGCGTCGGGAGCTGCTGCGGCGGCGCCGGGGCGGACGAGGCCGGGATGCCATTCCTTGGCGCGGGCCTGGTCGCCGGCAAGGCCGTCGGGCGGATACCGTCGCGGCTCCACGCGGGCAATCGCGACATGTGGCGGGGCGTTCCGTGTTGACCACTTCGATACGTCCTGCTGAAGGGACTCTGAATCCGCTCGGGCATTGTCGGTTGGGTACCGGGAGCGGGCACCTGGCCCGCTTCACACCGCGCTCGGCCGCGGGGCAGGGCGCGCCCAAGGCGGTCCGTCCGTATCCCCCAGCCGGGATCAGCGGAAATTCACGAGAGGTTCCCACCATGCGAGTTGCCCATGCCGTCCGTCCGCCGGGCACGAGGGGTCTGATCGCGGCAGTCGCCGCCCTCACCGGAACGCTCCTGCTCGGGGCGTGCGGCGGTGGGGCTGAACCGGCCGGGGAAGAAGGCAGCACGGGCGTGGCGAGCGTGACGGGTTCCAAGAAGGGGACCGGGGACCATAAGGAGGCGTCGCCGGCGGCGCAGGTGGAGCGACCTCTCATCAGGCCCGACAGCTCCGATGAGGAGGAGGTCAGGCTCTGGGAGGTGTACTACGCCTGCATGGCGAAGCAGGGAGTCAAGGTGGCAAAGAACAAGGAGGGCAGCTACGCGGGCCTCATGGACGGCGACAAGGACCCGAAGTTCCCGGCAGGCCAGAAGAAGTGCGGGCAGCTCGAGCCCGAAAGGCTGTCATGGCGGTCCGCCCGGGTGGATCCGGATTTCCGGGACAAGGCGGACAAGTGGCTGAAGTGCCTCAGCTCGCACGGCGTCAAGGCGACGGTCGGCGACGACGGCATGCTCGCTTTCGACGACGGAAGCGATTTCGACAAGGCATTCGAGTGGGCTGACAAGTGCGAGGCTGAGGTGTTTCTCGCGAAGTAACGGCGGGCTCGCACCGTCGGACAACGACTGCCGTATGCCGCACCCTCACTACGAACGACTTGGAAGCGGACGTCCCGATCGAAGCCGCCCGCAAGACCACACTTGACAGTGAACCGCTCCGACCCCCGCACCGACCGAACGGCCGGGACCGCGCCGACAGCAGGCAATGGGGCTTCTGGTCCTCTGCGCCCCCGAAGGCCGGATCGACAGGAAACTGCCGCTCGACTACGGATGCGCACATGCATCCGTCAAGGCACCAACGCGCGGGGCTCCAGGCACCGGGTGCGGAGGCTCGGCAGCACGCGCCGATCCGAACCGTCCCAAGCACCCCAAGGACACACAGCGCCCGGGCTACGCCCGGCGGCCGACAGGCCCGCCCACCCCTTGCGGCCTCCCCTGCGGGACGGATCGGGTAGCCAGGTCCGCACCGTACGGCGGTAGGGGTGCGGGCAGGCCTCATCCCCCGGAAGTGTGGCCTGCACATGCCCCTGTAGGCCGTCCTTGCGCTCTCCGGCCCTGCCGACCGGTTGCGATCGACCGGCCGACTCACAGGGCAGTTTCGCCCCGCGGATGAATATGCCCCTATCCTCTGCCCCATGCATCCGGATTTGATCGATTTGACTGGTGTATCCAGGATCGCCGTTCTCACGGGGGTGGGTTCGTGGTTGCCTCCCACGCAGGTGCCGAATCGCGCCGTGGTGAGCGAGCGGCTAGACACGCTGGTGCGCGAACGGATCGGGATCCGCTCGCGGCATCGCGTCGACCCGGGGATGGCCACCGGTGACATGGCGGTCGAAGCGGGGATGCGGGCGCTGAAGTCCGCCGGCGTGGAGCAGGTTGACGCCCTGGTGCTGGCCACGACCACACCGGACCGCCCCGTACCCGCCACGGCGCCGGACGTGGCCTCACGTCTGGGCCTGGGGACGGTCGCGGCGTTCGACCTGGGCGCGGGGTGCTCCGGGTTCCTGTACGGCTGCGGCGTCGCCACTGGGCTCATCGCTTCGGGGACCGCACGCCGGGTGCTGGTCATCGCGGCCGACAGCATGACGACCATCACCAACCCGAAAGACCCTTCCACCGCCCCGCTCTTCGGGGACGGGGCCGGAGCGGTCGTCCTCGAATGCGGAGCACCCGGCACACCGGGCGCGCTGGGCCCGATGGTATGGGGCAGCGACGGGGAACTCGGCGATGCGATCGTGCTGCCCGCCGGCGGTTCGCGGCAGCGCTCAGCCGGCACCGAGACCGCCGCGTCCGACCACTTCGTGCACATGCGGGGTACCGATGTGTTCCGGCATGCCGTACGCCGCATGAGCCAGGCTGCGCGGGAGGCGGTGCGCGGCGCCGGGTGGAGTCTTGCGGAGGTCGACCGGTTCATCGCCCATCAGGGCAACGCGGCCATCACCGCGGCGGTGGCGGACACGCTTCGCTTCCCCCCGGACCGCATGCCCTCGAACATCGCGTCAGTGGGGAACACGGCTGCGGCGTCCATCCCACTACTGCTGGCCGACGCGGCCGCCTCGGGCACCGTACGCGGCGGGGACAAGGTCCTCCTCGTCGCGTTCGGAAGTGGCCTGACGTGGGCCGCCACCACCCTGACCTGGCCGACCGACTGCACCGCACTGCTGTGAGCCATCGAAACGGAACGCGCATGCCCCTAGACGTCATCCACATCCTCACCGAGCGTGCGGGCCTCCAGCCCGGACCGATCACGCTCACGGCCACCCTGGCCCAGGCCGGTGTCGACTCCATGGCCGTCACCGTGCTGTCCATGGTCCTCGAGGACGACTTCAACGTCCTGATCGGAGAGAAGGAGCTGCTCGCCGCACCGACCATCGCCGCCTTGTCCCAACTCGTCAACGAACGGGCGGCCCTGGTATGACGAGCGCGTCGCTCCTTGCGTGCAAGGCCTTCCCGTTCGCCGAGGCGGACGAGGAAATGCACGAGCTGTCGTGGCTCGGCACACGTTACGCGTGCCGAGTGCTGATCCCCCGCGGGACCCCGGCCAGTGAACCCCTCCTGATCATCGGCGGAGTCCTGCAGGACATGCACTCCTGGCCACGTCTGGAAAGACGCCTGGCGGGCCATCAGGCGATCGTCTTCGTGGAGCTACCGGGCGTCGGCAATTCCCAGTCCCTGCCCGACGAGTTCACCTGGGAAGATCTGACCGAGGCGGCGGTGCACGCCATGGACGCCCTGCGCATCCTTCGCTTCAACGTGATGGGCGGGTCGGCGGGCGCACCGATCGCCTATCGCGTGGCGCGGCAGCACCCCGACCGCACCACCCGCCTCGTCCTCATCGGAGCCACCCCCCGGCTGAGCCCTCGGGTTTCCGACCTGGTCAAAGCGGGACAGCGCCGCTTCGACCGGCTCTACCGTCCTGGGGTGCCGCCCGTCGACGACGCCACGCACGAGGAGTCCGCCCGACAGGTGGTCGAGCTGCTGATGAACACGACGGCAGCCGCCGAGGTCTCCCAGAGCCGCATGGTCTCCAGGATGCTGCACCGCCAACTGCTGGAATTCCCTCGCCAGGCCCTGCTCCGCTTCGCGGACTACCACCAGCGGCTGATCATCGACAGGGAACTCCTTCCCCCCGGAGGCATCCAGGGGGTGAAGGCGCTGGTCCTCACCGGCGAGCACGACCAGGCCAGCCCCCCGGACCAGGGCAGGGCGGTCGCCGCGACCATCACCGGCTCCACGTTCCTCCTCATGAAGAACGCCGACCATCTCGTCCACATCGAACGAGAGGCCGAGTTCGCCGACCTGATCTCCCGGTTCCTGACCGACGCCCCCCTCGACGCCCTGCCCTACTGCACGCTCCCCGAGCACCTTGCGGAGCCTGGCGGCACGGCACGCGCGCGCCGTCCACCAGCGGCGACGTGCGCGCCGCCAGGAAACCCGAGTGCGGAGCCGACCGTCGACGGGAGTGTGCGGTGAGTGCTTTCCGCCAGCCTGTGGAGGCACACACCGCGCGTTCACTCATGCGCTCCGTTCATGCGGCGCAGGCGCCGGGTGGCGGTCGCGTCATGCGTGGTGGGCGATGTATCCATTCCCTGGTGGCGTGTTCGCCTTCCCCCCGGCCGGCGGCCGGGGTTGCGATGGCTGCCAGGCCCCCTACGCCCACCGTGAGCCCGTGGATCCATTCATCGTGAAGCGCTGGGCCTACAAGCCCAAACGCTGAGCCGAGATGCCCCGCCTGGGCGGAGCCGACTGATGCGGCGGCATCCATGCCGTCCCAGTGGCGAATCCACGGCGGGACCGGGAACGCGCGTCGTCGGTGTCCCCACGTCACCGCGGCCCAGGCTCCGAATGGTTCGCGGTCGGCCACCCTCTCACCGGGCGCTGTCTCGCTCCTGGCAGACGTCTGCCAGGAGCGCCTGGCATGCGGCGTCCACGATCAGCGGCAAGAGCGCTCTTATTGGACGTTTAGAGGACGACCCGTAGGGTGGCGCCCTATGGCTACCGAGAGCACCAAGATCACCAAGGCCGGCGCTGACATCCCCGAGAAGGAGCGGGAAGCAACCACGGATCCTGTACAGCCCGAGGAGCCCTCCCTCGACGAGGGCGTAGCCGAGAACGGGGCGGACGTCGGCACCCACGACGCCGCCCATGACACCGACCCCCTGGACAACCCGGGCTCCACAACCCCCACCGGGAGTTTCGCGGCAGGTGCAGTCGCCGTCGTGAGCGCGGGGCTAGGGCTGTGTTCCCTCACCGGAACCCCCCTCAGCGACATGCTTCGCTCCCGTAAGGAGCTGATCGGCCAGATCGAGGCCAGCATCGGTGGTGGTGGCGACCGTATCGAAGCCTTCTACGGCACCCCATGGCATACCGCCGCACTCGTGAACGGCATCTTCGCCCTGGGCGCCGTTGTCATCGGCGGGGTACTGCTGGCCCTGCACACCGGGAGGACCGGCACGCGCCCGCAGGTGAAGGCCGTCGCCCTGGGCGGCGTCCTTCTCGGCACGATCGGACTGCTCATAGCCGGCGGAATGTACCTCGACCTGTTCGCGAGCGCCCCCGAGCTCCCCAGCTCCCCACCTGGCAACTGAGCACTCAGCTCCAGAACTGCGCCGGGCAGCCCAACCGGACGCCCGTGCAGACGGACCGGAGCTCCCGGGCCCGCAGGGTGACGGGAGCACGGGC